>JBDTUG010000082.1:0-12195 GCA_040007855.1 Caldimonas sp. | reverse complement strand
GGGAAGAGCGGCGTCAGGTTCTCGAACATGATCTTGTGCTTGCTCTCCTCGGGCGTCAGGTTGTTGATCTTGTCGACCTTGACCAGCGCGAAGTAGCGCTCGCCGTCCTTCGGCACCCGGACCTCGCCTTCGACCATGTCGCCGGTGTGCAGGTTGAATCGCCGCACCTGGCTCGGCGACAGGTAGATGTCGTCGGTCGAGGCCATGTAGCTGGCGTCGGGCGAGCGCAGGAAGCCGAAGCCGTCGGGCAACACTTCCAACACGCCGTCGCCGAACACCTGCTCGCCGGCCTTGGCGCGCTTTTTCATGATCGCGAACATCAGCTCCTGCTTGCGCATCCGGGCGACGTTCTCGATCTCCAGCGCCTCGCCCATCTTGATGAGCTCGGAGACGTGGATGGCTTTCAGTTCGGAGAGGTGCATGGAGGGGGGTGGCGACGCGGGTCGCGAGGCTGGAGCGGGGCACCGGCGCGGGCGGCCGGCTGAGAGGGCCGCGACAGTCGCGGCGGGGACGAACGGGGACGGTCAGGATGCGATGCGGCTAGCGCCTCGCGGGGTGCCGGGAAGCTGACACGGGTCGATCGGGTGCGATCTGCCCCGGCTCATGCCGGCTTGCGGTGTCGCCAGGAGGCCCGGCATCGCGGGCTTCCTGCCTATGGGCGCAGATTATAGGTGACTGTCGATGAAGGCCGTCAACTGCGCCTTTGACAGCGCGCCGACCTTGGTGGCGGCCAGTTGCCCATCCTTGAAGAGCATCAGCGTCGGGATGCCGCGGATGCCGAACTTGGCAGGGATGTCGCGGTTCTCGTCGACGTTCATCTTGGCGATGCGCAGCTTGCCGTCGTAGGTCTTGGACACTTCGTCGAGGATGGGCGCGATCATCTTGCACGGCCCGCACCACTCGGCCCAGTAGTCGACCAACACCGGCGTCCCCGATTCGATGACATCGGCGTTGAACGACGCGTCGGAAGTGTGGGTGATCAGCTCGCTGCTCATGTTGGATTCCTCGTGCCTGCACCCGACATGGAGACTGAAAGCGTGCCTGCAAGGCGTCCGTCGAAGGGCACAATCATTCTGACATAAGCCTGTCGCCAGGCGGGCGGAGACCGTCCCCCTGTTCCTATGGCGACGATAGTCCGCTCGGGCGTCGACGTCTCGGGCGATGCGCCCTGGGACGCGATCGCCCATCGCATCCACGACTGGGCCGGGCAGCACGGCGCTGCGCGCCGCCGGTGCTCGTGTCGTTCGTTGAACTGCTGGTCCCGGCGCGGCGCGCCCTCGCGGCCGTCGGCGGCTGGGGTCGCAGCGCTCGCGACAGGGGACCCGCGGACCATGCTCGAGACGGTCTGTCATTCGCTGTACACCGAGAAGGACAAGCCGCGTGTCCTCAGCAAGGCCTACATCGGGCTGGCCGAGACGCAGCAGGTGCTCGGCGCACTGGGCCAGCAGGTCGACCAGCATGACGCGCGCATCGAGCACCTGCGCATGGTCCGGCTCGGCCGGGCCCTGCTGCTCGCCTTCGCCGACCACCCGACTACAAGCGTGGCCGCCGCTATGCCGACACGGCCGACGTCGAGCGCTGCGCTCTGGCCCTGCTGCGCGACTGACCAGCTGTCGGGCTGGGCGCAGCTCTTGCGCTACCGGGCCGCGGTTCGCGCGGCGCAGCCCGGTCAGGCGGTGCGCTGCGCCTTCGTCGTCGGAGACGGTCGCGTCGTCGAGATTGCCTGATCGTCTGATCCGCGGGCCGCCGGCGAGAAGAAGTGGACGAACCCGGCCCTGATCGGCGCATTGCCGGGCCGGCGGCGCGTTCCAATCGGGCAACTTCGTCTCATCACGATGCCGAGCGCTGCCCTTCACGCCCCTTCCGCCCTGCCGCCGACGCCGGGGCGCGCGTTCGGCCGCTTCGAGCTGCGCCGCCTGCTCGGCAAGAGCGACGCGACGATGAGCTGGCTGGCCGTCGATTCGCGCGGCGGCGCCGAGGTGATGCTCACCATGCCGCGGGTCGCCCCGCTCGGCGCGGCGGCGCTCGCCGACTGGCTGGTCGTCGTGCGCCGCGCGGCGCGCCTCGACCATCCGGGGCTGGCCCGCGTCCTGGAATGCGGCGTTCACGAGCAATGGCCTTTCGTCGCCGTCGACCGGCGGGCCGGCGTGACGCTCGACGAGTGGCTGGCCGAGCATCCGCGGCCGGCGATCGAAGACGCCTCGATCTGGCTGGAAAGCGTGCTGCGCGGCCTCGCCTTCGCCCACGACGCCGGCGTCGCCCATCTCGACCCCCAGCTGCACGCCATCCTCGTCAACGAGCGCGGCCAGGCGAGCGTGATGGCGCTCGGCGCTGCGCACGGCGACGCGGCCCCGGCGGCTCCGGGCCGCGGCCGCGACAACGAACGGGCGATGCCGCTCAATCCTTCGACGCTGCGCGCGCAACGTGCCGCCGCCGAGCGCGACGTGCTCGCCTGCGGCGTCGTCCTGCACCGCCTGCTGGTCGGCGAGCCGGCGCTCGGCGTCGCCGACACCTCCCGGGTGATCGACCGGATGGCACCGCGCGGCCGCGAGTTCGTCCGCCTGCCCTGGACGACGCCGCAGCCGGTGCCCGAAGCCCTGCGCGCGATCGTCAACCGCAGCACCGCCGGGCAGGAGCGGCTGCGCTATCGCAACGCCCGGACCTTCCTCGGCGCCCTGACTGGCTGGCGCGAAGCGGTCTCGCAAGACGATGGCGGCCCGGTCGCGCTGCTGCTCGACCGGCTGCGCACGGTCGGCCATCTGCCGGCCCTGCCGGGCCTGGCCGGTCGCGTCCAGCGCGTCACCGGCGTCGAAAGCCAGCGCACCGACGAGATCGCCCGCCACCTGTTGCCCGACCTCGCGCTGTCGCTCGAGCTGCTGCGCATGCTCAACACGGCGCAGGTGCAGGGCACCCAGATCGCCGGCAACGGCCCGGTGCTGACGCTGCGCCGGGTGGTCGCCCTGATCGGCGTGAACGGCGTGCGCCAGGCGGCCAACAGCCTGCGCGCCTGGCCCGGCCCGCTCGACGAGACCGGCGCCAGGGCGCTGCTCGCGGCGATCGACCGGGCCCGGCTCGCCGGCCATACTGCGCAGGCGCTGCGCCCGGCCGGCTACGACGGCGAGGTCGTCTACCTGATCGCGACGATGCAGAGCCTGGGCCGGCTCATGCTGCGCTATCACTTCGCCGACGAGGCAGAGCAGATCCAGCAGCTCATGCAGCCGGCGGCGTCCGTCAGCCCGACCGACGGGCACGACCAGCCCGGCCTGGACGAGGCAGCGGCGGGCTTTGCCGTGCTCGGCGTCGACGTCGATTCGTTCGGCAGCGCGGTGGCCCGCCACTGGGGCCTGGGCGACGACATCCTGCACATGATCCGGCGCCTTCCCGTCGACGTGCCGGTGCGCAAGCCCGACGGCGACGCCGACCTGCTGCGCATCGTCGCCAGTGCCGCCAACGAAGCGGTCGACATCGTCAGTCACCTGCCGGCGCCCAAGGTCGGCGCCGCGCTCGGCCTGGTTGCGCAACGCTACGCGCGGGTGCTGCGCGTCAACGCCCGCTCGCTGGTCGATGCACTGCACGAGGCGAGGGACGTGCTGCGCAAGGGCAGCGCGACACCGGTGGGTAGAAGCGCCGCCGAGGTCGAGGCGGCGGTGCCGCCGACCGAGGCCGGCGAGCTTGGCGCGGCGTCGCTTGAAGAAGGCGCGTCGCTGGCATAAAAGGTGACGAGCCTGACCCCGGCACTGGTCGCAACGGTTAGGGCTGCTTCGTTCCCGACCTGACCCGTTTGGCCGCGCTTCCATGCGGGGAGGCCCGTCGGGGCCCATTCTAATGACTTGGCCCGCTGTCGTCGCCGAGCGCGCTCCGGCGAGCGTGACCGGCGGCGCGAATCGCTCCCGGCCTTGCCGCGGCTACGCGCGCAGGCCGAGCTCGCTGCCGTCGTACTCGAGGCCGAGCGGCTCGATGACCAGCCGCTTGGGACCGGTCTGCACCGTGCCGGCGATCCAGGCGTCGATGCCCGCCTTGCGGGCGACGGCAAGCGCCGGCTCGGCGTCTTCGCCGGCGACGAACAGGGCGAAGCCCGCGCCCATGTTGAACGTGCCGTAAGCGTCGCGGTCGCTGAGCAAGGCCTCCGTCTGGATGAAGCGGAGCACCGCGGGAACCTCCGGCACCGCATGGATCCGGTAGGTGAAGGGCGAGCGGTGCCGCATGAGCTTGCGCCAGCCATGGCCGGTGATGTTGGCCGCGTAGTGCGGCCGCACGCCGGCCTTGAACAAGGCCTCGGTGATCGGCGAGTACAGCACCGTCGGCTCGAGCAGTGCCTCGCCGAAGCTGATCGGTACCGCGCTGGCGGCGACCGGCGTCAGATAGCCCTGCGGCAGGCGCTCGGCGAGGTCGCGCGCCAGGCTGACGCCGTTTGCGTGGATGCCGCTCGAGGCGAGCAGCACGATCGCGTCGCCGGGCGCCAGATGGGCCCCGAGCGAGAGCCGCTCCTTCGGGCTGACGATGCCGGTGCAGGACGCCGCGAGGTCGATCCGCCCCTTCTCGACGATACCGGCCAGGGCGGGGGTCTCGCCACCGCCCCAGGCCACCTTGCAGACGTCGCAGGCGCGCTTCCAGCCCTCGACCAGGGCCTGGCTGCGCGCCGCGTCGGCAAACCAGTCGGAGCCGCCCGCCGCCCAGTAGGCCTGGACGACGAGCGGGGTGGCGCCGACCGTGATCAGGTCGTTGACCGCCATGGCGATCGTGTCCTGGGCGATCGAGGCGTAGTGGCTCTTGCCGGTCAGCGCGCGCATCGCGTCGGCGACCAATGCCTTGGAGCCCAGGCATTCGACGATGCTGGCCAGGTAGAAGGGACCGACGTCGACCACGTAGGCAGACTCGCCGCGCGACGATTCGACTTCGGAGAAGCCGTGGCGGTCGAGCCAGGTGCCGGTCGACGCCGCCGCGCGCTGGGCCGCGATCTTGAGCGGATCGATGACGTGGTAGTCGACGCCCGAGCCGCCGTAGCTCAAGGGAAAGGGGCCGCTCGGATCGTTCGCCATCGGGGTCGTTCGGTGCCGGAGATTATCCCGCACGGGGAGCCCAGCACAGGGGCGCCCGTAGAATGGTTCGCATGTCGACCACGGTGCTGGCGCGCAAGTATCGGCCACGCAATTTCGAGGCGCTGGTCGGGCAGACGCACGTGGTCGACGCGCTCGTCAACGCGCTGACGCAGCGGCGCCTGCACCACGCGTGGCTGTTCACCGGAACGCGCGGCGTCGGCAAGACGACGGTCTCGCGCATCCTCGCCAAATCGCTCAACTGCACCGGTCCGGACGGCAGCGGCGGTATCACCGCGCGGCCGTGCGGCGCCTGCGAGTCCTGCCATGCCATCGACGCCGGGCGCTTCCTCGACTACGTCGAGCTCGACGCGGCGTCGAACCGCGGCGTCGACGAGATCACCCAGCTGCTCGACCAGGCCGTCTACAAGCCGGTGACCGGCCGCTTCAAGGTCTACATGATCGACGAAGTGCACATGCTGACGAGCACCGCCTTCAACGCGATGCTGAAGACACTGGAAGAGCCGCCCGACTACCTCAAGTTCGTCCTCGCGACCACCGATCCGCAGAAGGTGCCGGCGACCGTGCTCTCGCGCTGCCTGCAGTTCAACCTGCGGCCGATGGCGCCGCAGACGATCGTCGAGCACCTGGGCACGGTGCTGAGCGAGGAGGCGGTGGCGAGCGACCCGGTCGCGCTCCGGCTGATCGCCCGGGCGGCGCGCGGCTCGATGCGCGACGCGCTCTCACTCACCGACCAGGCGATCGCCTACGGCAGCGGCGCGGTCGAGGAAGCGCCGGTCCGGCGCATGCTCGGCGCGGTCGATCGCGGCCACGCGGTCCGGCTCGTCGAGGCGATCGCCGCCGGCGACGCGCGCGCCCTGATCGGCGCCGTCGACGGGCTGCGCGAGCTGGGCCTGTCGGCTGCGGGAACGCTCGAGGAGCTGGCGATCCTGCTCCAGGAGATGGCGATCCTGCAGGCGCTGCCCGATGCCGAGGCCGGCGACGACCCCGACGCCGGCGGCGCCGCGCGCCTGGCCGCGCTGCTGCCCGCCGACGAGACCCAGTTGCTCTACAGCATCGTTCTGCACGGCCGCGCCGAGCTGCCGCTCGCGCCCGACGAATACAGCGGCCTGGTGATGGTGCTGCTGCGCGTGCTCGCCTTTCCGCCGCGCGAGGGGGCTGCTGTCGACGCGCCGCCACGGCCGGCCGGCGCGCGCGCCGGCATCGCCGCCGCCACCGCGGCGCCGGTGCCGCCGGCGGTTCTCGAGGGTGCAGCGCCGGTCTCGGCGACGGACGATCGCTCGGCGGCGCAGCTCGCGGCCGCGTCGAACACGAGCGATCGCCCCTCGTCGCAGCTCGCATCGGTCCTTCCTGCGGACCGGGCGCCGGCAGGCAGCGAGCAAAGGATGGCGCAGCGCGAACGCGGTGCCACCGATCGCGCCGCCGCCGGTCGCTGGGTCGAGCTCGTGCAACGCATGGCAGAAGCGGGCAGCATCGCCGCGATGGTGCGCGAGCTGGCCCTGCAGGCGGAGTGCATCGCGGTCGACGAAGCGGGCGCGGAGCCGGTCTGGCATCTGCGCGTCGAGCGCGAGAACCTGCGCGCGCCGGCCCTGCGCGAGCGTCTCCAGGCTGCGCTCGCCGAGACCCTGCAGCGCCCGGTGCGGCTCGAGATCGAGGCTGGTCCGGCGATCGACACGCCGGCCGAGCGCGCCAGCGAGGAGCGGCGCCGCCGCCAGGCCGAAGCCGAACAGGTCATCCATGACGATCCGCTCGTCAAGGCTCTGCTCGCGCAGTACAAGACCGCCAGGATCGTCCCCGGCTCGGTGAAGCCGTTGTGAAACCCGAGGAGCAACAGTCATGATGAAAGGTCAACTCGCGGGGCTGATGAAGCAGGCCCAGGCGATGCAGGACAACCTGAAGAAGGCGCAGGACGAGCTCGCCGGCATCGAGGTCGTGGGCGAGTCGGGGGCCGGGCTGGTCAAGGTGACGATGACCTGCAAGCACGACGTGAAGAGGGTCGCGATCGACCCCAGCCTGGTCGGCGACGACCGCGAGATGCTCGAGGACCTGGTTGCTGCCGCGTTCAACGACGGCGTGCGCCGCGCCGAGGCCGTGAGCCAGGAGAAGATGGGCAAGCTGACGGCAGGCATGCCCTTGCCGCCGGGCATGAAGCTGCCGTTCTAGTGGTCTGCGCCACCCCTGACTGTACTTTCGCTGCCCCGCATCGGGCCGTAGGCAAGGCGCGGACTCGGATCCGTACCCGGCTGGTACGGACCCGAGTTCGCAACGCCGGATGCGGCCCGATCCGGGGCAGCCGGAAGGGTTCGATCCCTGCGGGGCCCTCGGCGTGCGTTCGAGGCGGGTCCGGACGTCCAGTCCGGACCCGCCTCGCCCACCCGCAGATCATCCTCGCAGGAATCGAACGAAAGTACGGATATGGGTGGCGCAGACCACTAGTGATGAAGCCGCGTCGCGTGCAGGAGCCGCGCCGCGCCGGCTCCGGTGGCCGCACCGGCGGGCTGCGGGCGTCCCCCGCGCTCGCCTGAATGGCTGCCGAGGCGTCCCTCGAAGGCCTGGTCGAGGCCTTGCGGCGCCTGCCTGGTGTCGGCGTCAAGTCGGCGCAGCGCATGGCCTGGCATCTGTTGCAGCACGACCGCGATGGCGCCCGGCGGATCGCCGCTGCGCTGCAGCAGGCGGTCGCCCGGGTTCGCCATTGCGAGCGCTGCCACACCTTCACCGAGCAGCCGGTCTGCAGCATCTGCCTCGACGCCTCGCGCGACCGGCGCCAGCTCGCCGTCGTCGAGACGCCGGCCGACCAGGCGGCGCTCGAGCGCACCGGCAGCTATCGCGGGCTCTACTTCGTGCTGATGGGCCGGCTCAGCCCGCTCGACGGCATCGGCCCGCTCGAGATCGGCGCCCGCGAGCTGCTCGACCGGGCGGGTGACGGCACCGTCGAGGAGGTGATCCTCGCGACCAACTTCACGGCCGAAGGCGAGGCGACGGCGCACGTGCTTGCCGAGGCCTTGCACGCGCGCGGCGTTCGGGTCACGCGGCTGGCGCGCGGCGTTCCGATCGGCAGCGAGCTCGAGTACGTCGATCTGGGCACGATCGCCCACGCCTTCGTCGATCGTCGTTGATCGCGTGCCGACGCGGCGTTGATCGCGTGCCGGCGCGACGTTGAACCGGGTGCCGACGCCGCGGGACGACTCGGCGAAGGCGTCCGCCCTCAGTTCCGGTTCGAGGAGCGGGCCGGCCGGGCGATCGGCCCGGCCCCGGCCCGGCCCGCCTTCGCCGAAGCGCCCGGGTGGGGCGCAGCTGCCCGCACCGTCCGCGCTCCGTGCGTGGCCCGGGCCACCGAGGCGCCCTGCGACCTCGGTCCGCCGCGAGCCGTGTGCACACCGCGCGCATGCGCTTTCCGGCCGGCCGGGGCGAGGTAGACGACGACCGTCTGTCCGGACGCGAAGTGCGCTGCCGTTGCGACCTGGTTCCACTCGGCCACCTGCGCCGGGCTGACGCGGTAGCGGGCGGCGATCGAGGCGACCGTGTCCTTGCGCCCGGCCTTGAGCGACACCTTGCGCAAGGGCGGCGAATCCGGCGCCAGCGAGAGCGTCGCGGTGTCGGCGACGTGGCTCGAGACGTCGGCCAGCAGCGAATTGCCGCGCGCCACGAGCAGCGTCGAGCCGCCCCGGATCAGCATCCGCGCCGGGATCCGATTGACGTCGCGCAGGTCTTCTTCGCTCATCCCGACCGACCGTGCCGCCTCGAGCGGCTTCATCGTCTTCGGCGCGGTCCAGGTGGTCCAGGTGGCGAGCGGGCCGCGATGCCGGGGCAGCTCGCGGACGAAGCGGTTCGCGTTGTCGTAGGGCAGCAGCACCTGCGGCGTTCCGGCGGCGAGGATGACCGGCCGGTTCATCTGCGGGTTGAGGGTCTGGAACTCTTCGAGCGGCATGCCGGCGAGCTTGACGGCGACCGCGACGTCCATGTCACGCTCGATCGGCACGCTCAGAAAGTAGGGATGGTTGAACAGCTCGGGCAGGCGCAGGTTGAAGTCGCCCGGACGGGCGACGATGTTCTTCACCGCCTGCAGCTTGGGCAGGTAGAGCTGGGTTTCGGCCGGCATGCGCAGACTCTCGTAGTTGGTCGGCAGTCCGTCCTTCTGGTTCCTGGCGATCGCCCGCGACACGCTGCCCTCGCCCCAGTTGTAGGCGGCGAGTGCGAGCTGCCAGTCGCCGAACATGCCGTGCAGCTTCTGCAGGTAGTCGAGCGCCGCGCGGGTCGAAGCGAGAACGTCGCGCCGGTCGTCGCGGAACATGTTCTGCTTGAGCTCGAAATCGCGTCCGGTAGAGGGAATGAATTGCCACATGCCGGAAGCGCGCGCCACCGACATCGCCTGCGGATTGAAGGCGCTCTCGATGAAGGGCAGCAGGGCAAGCTCGGTCGGCATGCCGCGCTTGTCGAGCTCCTCGACGATGTGGAAGAGGTAGCGGCCGCCGCGGTCGGTCATGCGTGCGACGTAGTCGGGCCGGCTCGCGTACCAGCGCTCGCGCTCGTGCACCAGGTCGTTGTCGAGGTCGGTCATGGTGAAGCCGCGCCGGACCCGCTGCCACAGGTCGACGCGGGCGCTCCGCTCGTCGAGGTCGAGCCGCACCTCGGGACGCAGTGGGTCGACCGGGACCGGGGCGGCGATCGGTGCCTCGCTGGCCGGGGCCGAGACGGCGACGCCCTGCGCGGCCGCGTCGTCGATGCCCCTGGGCGCTGTCACGATGGCCTCGGCGGCCAACGGCGCCGCACTCTGCGCGGCGGTCGGGGCCGAGGGGGAAAAGGGTGGTGCCGAGACGCAACCGGCGAGGAGACAGAGCAGCCACGCGAAGGTCGCGCGGGCGAGTGGTCGGGCTCGCAGGATCGTCATCGGAACGCGGGCTTCCAGGTGCGAATTGCGGCAAGTGTCTCGCTGCGCTCTCGCGCCGCGGCGCGCTCGGCGAGCGCACGGTCGACGCCGCCGCGGCGACCGGCGCGATGGGGGGTCACTAGAATGGCCGCCAGCGCGAGCCGCCTGACATCGAGCGCCGGAGGGACCGGCATCGCCTCGCCCGGATTGACGACGATGGCGCTTCGGCCGGCGTCGATCATCGGGAAGGCGTTGTCACTGGAGGCGGTAACTGCGGTCAGGTTCATGACGGAAGGCGCGATCATACAGTTGCCCCAATGGCTCGAGACCCCCGCCGGGAGGTACCTGCTGGCATGGGAGCAGCGCCATCTCGACCAGGCCGTTGCCGACGTGTTCGGCTACCACGCGCTGCAGCTCGGCTTGCCCGAACTCGCCGGCTTGCGTGCCAACCGGATGCCGCATCGCTGGCTGGCGGTGGAAGCGCCGCCGTCGCAAGTCACCGGCCTCCTTGCGGCCGCCAGCGCCACGTCCTGTCTCGCTCCTGACGCAGGTGCCGACGCCGGCCCCCAGGCCGAATCGGCGGACGCGGCGGGCGAACCCGCGGCCCTCACGTTGCACTGCCACTTCGATGCCTTGCCGTTCGACGCCGCCAGCCTCGACCTGGTCGTCCTGCCGCACTCGCTCGAGCTGGCGCGCGACCCCCACCTGACGCTGCGCGAGGTGGAACGGGTGCTGGTGCCGGAAGGGCGGGTGATCATCCTCGGCTTCAACCCGGCAAGCCTGTGGGGCCTGCGCCAGCGCCTCGGGCGATTGCGGCGTGGCCTCGGCCTGGGCACCGAACGCGACCTGTTCCTGCCCCGCGCCGGGGAGTTCATCGGCTATCGGCGCCTGCGCGACTGGCTGCACCTGCTCAGCTTCGAAGTCGAATCGGGCCGCTTCGGCTGCTACATCCCGCCGGTGACCTCGGCGCAGTGGCTGGCCCGCTTCGGCTGGATGGAAGGCGCCGGTGACCGCTGGTGGCCGCCGTTCGGCGCGCTCTACTACATCGTCGCCGTGAAGCGGCTCCGCGGTATGCGCCTGGTCGGCCTGGTGCGCGACGAGCTGAGCCTCAAGGCGGTGACCGCGCCGGCCCCGGTGGCGGCCACCCAGCGCCGTGCCGAGCGCGAAGCCTTTGCGACCGACACGGAAAACGGATGAGCGACAACGCCAAGTGGATCGCTTATACCGACGGCGCCTGTGCGCCGTCCAACCCCGGCCCGGCCGGCTGGGGCGCGGTACTGATCGCGCCGGGCAGCGGAGCCGAAAGCGATCACTTCGGCTTCATCGGCCACGGCACCAACCAGATCGCCGAGCTCACCGCAGCGATCGAGGGACTCACGCGCGTTCCGGCCGGCGCTGCGGTCGAGCTCGTGTCCGACAGCCAGTACGTGTTGAAAGGCCTGAGCGAGTGGCGCGCCGGATGGGAGCGCAAGGGCTGGCGCAACTCGAAGGGCGAGCCGGTCGCCAACCTCGCCTTGTGGCAGCGGCTGTTCGCGCTGGCCGACGCGCGCCGGGTCGGCGTGCGCTGGGTGCGCGGCCACAACGGCGATCGCTGCAACGAGAAGGCCGACGCGCTCGCCAACAAGGCGCTGGCGCTGAAGAGCGGCAGCGAACGGGCGGCCTGAGAGCCGGCGCCGGCTCAGGCCAGGCTGCGCTCGACCTCGAGCAGCTGGAAGCGGGCCAGCGCGAGGTTGGTCCGGTGCTTCTCGAACAGGGCGACGATGAACAGGTCGGCGTGCCGCTGCAGGGCGCGGATCAGGACGTTGCGCGCCCCCGCCGTGCTGATCACCTCGTCGATGGCATCGGCGAGGCCCATGCTGCGGGCCGCGTCGCGATGCGCGCGCAGCACCTGGGCGGCGGCCGCCGCGCCCAGTTCCATGTCGAGCGTCGAGTCGTCGCGGGTCTCGTGTGCGAGCACGAGGCCGGTGGTCGCGTCGACCAGGGCGCAGCCGAGCAGGCCGTCGAGCTTGAGCAGGCTGGACAGCGCCTGGCGCACGCGCGCCGCGTCGAGCACGCCTCGCGTGATCTGCGGGTGCGCGCTGCTGGTGACGGCGGCTGTCCCCGGTGCCGGCGTGCCGGTCCGCGCGGCCGCCCCGCCGAGGGCGCCGATCTCGCCCACCTTGATCGGGAAGTCGCTGGTGCCGAGCATCGGCGAGACCGCGAGCGGGTCCCAGCCGGGCTGCAGCTTGACCTCGTTCCAGACGCCGAGCATCGCGTTCCACACCGACGAGG
>JBDTUG010000081.1:0-12306 GCA_040007855.1 Caldimonas sp. | reverse complement strand
GTGAGCACGCCGAACGGCTACGAGATCGACCCGATGGCGGTCGGCCTGCGGCGCGATGATTGCCTGCGGGTCTTCAAGGACCCGCTCGACGCCTGCAAGGGCGCCGACGTCGTCACCACCGACGTCTGGACCAGCATGGGCTACGAGTCCGAGAACGCCGAGCGCAAGGTCGCGTTCGCCGACTGGTGCGTCGACGCCGAGATGATGGCCGCGGCGCGCCGCGATGCCCTCTTCATGCACTGCCTTCCCGCGCACCGCGGCGAAGAGGTCGAGGCCGACGTGATCGACGGCCCGCAGTCGGTCGTCTGGGACGAGGCCGAGAACCGGATGCACGTGCAGAAGGCGCTCATGGAGTACCTGCTGCTCGGCCGGATCGGCTGACCGGAGCGGCTTGCGCCGGCCGGTCGACGCCGGGCCGCACCACGCCGACCGGCTCAGGACGGCTCTTCGATGATCGGCGTCTTCGAGCGGGCGGCGCCCGGAGTGGTCACGAGCGCAACGCCGACGCAGGCGATCGCCATCCCGAGCCACATCGTCGCGCTCGGCGCCAGCCCGTACACCGCCCACTCGAGCAGGGCGGCGACCGGTGGCGTCAGATAGAGCAGGCTGGTCACGCCGGTCGCCTCGCCGCGGCGCAGCAGCAGGTGCAGGATCGTGTAGGCGCCGATCGACGCCGGCACCACGTGGTACAGCAGGGTGGCGGCGATCTGCGCGTTCCAGGTGATCGCGAAGCCTTCGACCGCCGCACCGAGCGGCAGCATCAGCGCCGCGGTCACGGCGAAGTGGATGCAGACCGCGGCGCGCAGATCGGCTGCGCCGCAGAACTGGCGCTGATAGAGGGTGCCGCCGGTGACGCAGGCAAGCGCCCAGCCGACCGCCATGAGGGCCGGCCAGGCCACCAGGGCGCCGTCGACCCGGTGCGCCACGACCAGGGCGACGCCGCCCAGGCCGACCGCGACGCCGACCATCTGCAGCACGGTCAGCCGCTCGTGCAGCCAGCGCGAGACGATCAAGGCCGTCAACAGAGGCTGCAAAGCGAGGATCAGCGCGGTCACGCCGGCGGAGAGTCCCCAGCGCTGGGCGTAGTGGCTGCCGCCCAGGTAGCCGGCATGACTGAGCAGGCCGGCGATGGCGACGTGCCCCCAGGCGGCGCGCGACCGCGGCCAGGCCGCGCGCAGGCCGAAGGCGAGCAGGGCGACCACGAAAGCGATCGCGTAGCGCACGCCGATGTAGCTGAACGGCGCCGCGTATTCGAGCGCGACCCGGGAGACGACGAAGCCGCCGCCCCAGACCGTCACGAAATAAGTGCTGAGGAGCAGCCGCGCCGAGGCGGAGAGCGGCGCCGGTGCCGCGCCCGGCGACGCGCTCACGGCAGCGGCAGGCCGCGGAGCGCGAGGCACATCACCGGCTTCAGTCCCGACCAGACCGCAGCGACCGCGCACACCTTGACATCGACCCAGCCGAGCAGCAGCACCCGATCGCGGGTCCCGTCCTCGTCGGGATCGGCCGCGCGCCGGCTCGCCTTCGTGGGCCAGGAGACCCAGAGCACCGCGTCGTCGCGCAGGTCCTTGCGCAGGCGCGCCGCCTCGCGTGCCAGCACGGCGCTCTCGGTCACGAACAGGTGGACCCGGTCGGTCCGGGCTTTGGCGCACTCGACCCGCACGGCGCCCTCCGGCCAGGGGGCGACCAGCGCCCGGTAGTCGCCGGCCGGCCGGGCACGCAGACCGGCGCGCCGGCGCCGATTCCCGGCTTCTTCGCCAGCGGCGTTCCGGAATACCCTGTGCTCATGGCCCTGTGCGTTTTAGCCGACACCGTACCGGGCCGGGCTTTGCTACCGTCAAGGCCTTCATGAACAGGAAGCTCCGGGACATCTCCTCGCCAGTGTCGCCCAGTTCGCCGCGGTTCCCGGGCGACCCGGTCGGCCGGCCACGCTGGCGGCGACGCGCCGGATCGCCCGGGCCGCGATGAGTTCCCGCCAGGAAGCGCTCGCCCGCGACGCCGCCGATCCCCTGGCGGCGTTGCGCGCCGAGTTCGTGCTGCCCGAAGGCGTGATCTACCTCGACGGCAACTCGCTCGGCGCCCTGCCGAAGCGAACCGCCGCCCGGGTCGGCACGACGATCGAACGCGAATGGGGCGAGGGGCTGATCCGCAGCTGGAACAGCGCCGGCTGGATCGACCTGGCCGGCCGCATCGGTGATGCGATCGCGGCCTTGATCGGCGCCGGCCCGGGCGAGGTGAGCGTCGGCGACTCGACCTCGGTCAACCTGTTCAAGGCGCTCAGCGCCGCCGCCGCCCTGCAGAGGGCCGACGCCCCGGCACGCTCGGTCCTGCTCTCCGAGCGCAGCAACTTTCCGACCGATCTGTACATCGCCGAAAGCGTCGCCCGGGCCGCCGGGCTGACCCTGCGCCTGGTCGATGCCGACGATCTCGCCGGGCAGCTGAACCCCGACGTCGCTCTGCTGCTGCTCACCCACGTCAACTACCGCAGCGGCCGGATGCACGACATGTCGGTGCTGACCCGCCAGGCGCACGCCGCCGGCGCCCTCGCGGTCTGGGACCTCGCCCATTCGGCCGGCGCGGTGCCGGTCGACCTGCACGGCGCGACGGCCGACTTCGCGGTCGGCTGCGGCTACAAGTACCTGAACGGTGGCCCCGGCGCGCCGGCCTTCGTCTGGGCGCATCCGCGCCACACCGCGCGGATGGATCGCGAGGGCCTGCGCCAGCCTCTTTCCGGCTGGCTCGGCCACGCCGCGCCGTTCGACTTCCTGCCCTCGTACCGGCCGGCGGCCGGGATCGGCCGCTTCGTCTGCGGCACGCCGCCGATCATCGCCATGACGGCGCTGCAGTGCGGGCTCGAGGTCTTCGCGGCAGCAGGCGCGTTCGGCGGGATGGCGGCCCTGCGCGCGAAGTCGCTGGCGCTGGCGGAGCTCTTCATCGCCGCGGTCGAGGCCGCCTGCCCCGGCCAGGGCCTCGCGCTCGTCACGCCGCGCACCGCGGCCGAGCGCGGCAGCCAGGTCAGCTTTGCCCATGCCGATGGCTACCCGGTCATGCAGGCGCTGATCGAGCGTGGCGTGATCGGCGACTTCCGTGCCGGGTACCCCGGGAGCCGCGAAGCGCACCTGCTGCGGTTCGGCTTCACGCCGCTGTACACGCGCTTCGTCGATGCCTGGGACGCAGCGCAGGCGCTCGCCGACGTCCTGTCGGGCGGCGAATGGCGCGCGCCCCGATTCAGCCGCCGCGCCGCCGTCACGTGATGAGCGAGGCGAGCGCCACCCCCGGCCCGGCCGGCGACGCGGAGAGCGCGAAGCTCGACTTCAGCCGGGACATGAGCTACGGCGACTACCTCCGTCTCGACGAGGTTCTCGGCGCCCAGCAGCCGCGCTCGGGCGCCCACGACGAGCTGCTCTTCATCATCCAGCACCAGGTCAGCGAGCTGTGGATGAAGCTGCTGCTGCACGAGCTCGAGGCGGCGATCGCCGCGGTCTCGGGCGACCAGCTGCAGCGCGCCTTCAAGATGCTGGCCCGGGTCAGCAAGATCATGGAGCAGATGGTCCACGCCTGGGACGTGCTGGCGACGATGACGCCGCCCGAGTACTCGGCGATGCGCCCGGCGCTCGCCTCCAGCAGCGGCTTCCAGAGCTGGCAGTACCGGCTGATCGAGTTCAAACTCGGCAACAAGAACGCGGCGATGCTCAAGCCGCATGCGCACCGGGCCGACCTGCTGGCCCGGGTCCAGGCGGCGCTCGACGCGCCCTCGCTCTACGACGAGGCGCTGCGCCTGCTGGCGCGGCGCGGCCTGCCGGTGCCGGCCGTCCACCTCGACCGCGACTGGTCGCAGGCGCACGTGGCGAGCGAAGACGTCGAGCAGGCCTGGCTGATCGTCTACCGCAATCCCGAAGCGCACTGGGACCTGTACCAGCTCGGCGAAGAACTGACCGACCTGGAAGACACCTTCCGGCTCTGGCGCTTCCGCCACGTCACCACGGTCGAGCGGGTGATCGGCTTCAAGCGCGGCACCGGCGGCACCGGCGGCGTCAGCTACCTGCGCAAGATGCTCGACGTCGTGTTGTTTCCGGAGATCTGGAAGCTGCGTACCGACCTCTGATGAAGATCCGCTCGCAGCTCGCGTTGCTCGTCGCCGCGGTGGTGGTGCCGGTCGCCCTGCTCGCCGCGGCGACCACGGCGCGGCTCTGGACCCTGCAGCGCGAGGCCTACCAGGACCGCTACCTCGAGCGCGTCAGCGCGCTCCGTCTCGCGCTCGACACGCGGCTGGAGGCGACCACCCGGATCCTGCGTGGCCTGAGCGGCTCCAGCGACCTCGACGCGGCCGAGCGCCTGCCCTCCTTCGTCGAGCGCTTCGACCGCTTGCTCGAAGCCAGTCCCGAGTGGGCGAGCCTCGGCATGCACGACCCCGCCGGGCGGGTGATCGCGGTCAGGACCCGCAGCGGCGTGCCACCGATCCCGCCGCCCGGCATCCGTCCCGACGACGCCGGCGGTGCGGTCTTTTCCGACCAGCGCGAGATCGGCTCGGGCACCTTCGTCACCTACATCTCGGTGCCGATCGTGCGCAACGAGCAGAACCGGGGCACGATCTACGTCGCCATCACGCAGAACGGCTGGCTCGACTTCCTGCGCGCCTATCCGATCTCGGAAAAGGCGACGCTGACGCTGAACGACCGCAACGGCCGCGTCCTCGCGCGCACCCTCAACAACGAGCGCTGGGTCGGCAGGCTCTCGGGCGCCTCGTTCTGGGACCGGGTGCTCGGCAAGGACGAAGGCTCGTTCCAGAGCCGCGGCCTCGAAGGCCAGGGCTTCTACTCGGCGTTCAGCCGCTCGCGCCTCTCGGGCTGGGTGCTCAGCACCGGCGTTCCGCAGGACGAGGTCGAGGCCTCGCTGCGCAATTCCACGCTGGCGATGATCGGCGGAGTCACGGCGACCGCGATCGCCGTCGCCCTGTTCGCGATCTGGATCGGCTCGCGAATCATCGGCGCGATCACCGCGCTCGCCCTGACCGCCCGCCGTGTCGCCACGCCCGAGCTCGCGGCCCCCGAGGCCGTCCTGTCGATCGAGGAGATCGAGACCGTCCGGCTCGCCCTGCAGCAGGCCGGCGCCCTGCTCGCGGCGCGCGACGCCGAGCGGGCCGTCGCCCACGCCCGCGAGGCCGAGGCGCGCGCCGAGGCGGAGCGATCGAACGCCGCCAAGGACGAGTTCCTGGCGATGCTCGGCCATGAGCTGCGCAACCCGCTGAGCGCGATGAAGTCGGCCTCGGCCCTGCTGGCCACGCCGTCGGTGCGGCCGCCGGTGCACGAGCGTTCGCGGGCGGTGATCGAGCGGCAGGTGGCCAGGCTGACCGATCTCGTCAACGACATGCTCGACGTCGCCCGGCTCAATTCCGGAAAGATCGTCCTCGAGCGGCGGATCGTCGACCTTGCCGAGGTGGTGCGCCACGTCCTCGACTCGTTCCAGGACGCCGGCCGCAGCCTGCACGTGCGCCTCACGACCGGGCTCGCGCCGGCCTGGGTCTTCGCCGACGAGACGCGGCTCGAGCAGATCGTCTCCAACCTGCTCGACAACGCCTGCAAGTACACGCCCGACGGCGGCAACGTGCGGATCGAGACCGCGACCGGCGACGACGGCGCCACGCTCACCGTGAGCGACGACGGCCTGGGCATCGCCGCCGACCTGTTGCCGCACATCTTCGACGTGTTCGCGCAGGGCGAGCGCACGCTCGAGCGGGCCCAGGGCGGCCTGGGCCTGGGCCTGACCGTCGTGCGCCGCCTGCTCGTCCTGCATGGCGGCTCGATCGTCGCCGAGAGCGCCGGCACCGGCCGCGGCGCGACCTTCCGGGCCCGTCTGCCGGCGGCGACCGCGGCGCAACGTGACGCCGCCGCGCCCGGCCCGGCCGGGCCGGCACTGGCGCCACGGCGGATCGTCGTGGTCGAGGACAACGTCGACAACCGCGAGCTGATGGAAGTCCTGCTCGGCATGAACGGCCACACGGTGACGGCGCTCGGCAACGGCGAGGCGGGCGTCGCCGCGATCCTGGCGGAGCACCCCGAGCTCGCGATCGTCGACCTCGGCCTTCCGGGCATCGACGGCTTCGAGGTCGCTCGCCGCGTCCGCGCCGCGCCGGCCGCAGCGGCGACCCTGCTGTTCGCGGTGACCGGCTACGGCACGCCCGAGGACCGGGCGCGCGCCCTCGGCGCCGGCTTCGACGGCTTCCTGGTCAAGCCGTTCGACCTCGAGGTCTTCGACCGGATCGTCGCCGCAGCCCTGGCGCAGCGCGGCCTGGCGCCCGGGCTCATTGGCTGAGCGCCTCGCGGACGAAATCGAGCCGGTCCTGACCGAAGTGCATCGCCTCGCCGACGAAAAAGGTCGGGGCGCCGAACACCCCGCGCGCCACCGCCTCCTCGGTGGTGGCGACCAGCCGGGCCTTGACCTCTGGATCGGCGGCCAGCGCCAGAATGGCGGCGGTGTCGAGGCCGCCGGCCGAGAGGGTGTCGGCCAGCAGCGCCGGGTCGCCCAGGTTGGCCGGCTGCTCCCACATCGCCCGGTGCACCACCGCCAGGTAGCGTTCGAACTCGGCCGGCCGGTGCATTTGCACGCCGGTCGCGCCGCGCATCAGGGTCAGCGTGTTGATCGGGAAATGCGGGTTGAAGCGAAACGGCACGGCGTAGCGCTTCGCCCAGCGGGCGATGTCGTCGTTCAGCCAGCGGCCCTTGGCGGCAACGCTTCCCGGCGGGGTGTTGCCGGTCGCCTTGAAGACGCCGCCGAGCAGCATCGGCCGCCAGACGATCCGCGCCCCGCTCCCGGCGGCGATTTTCGGCAGCTGCGTCCAGGCGAGGTAGGAAGTCGGGCTGCCGACGTCGAAGAAGTACTCGACGCTCCGGCTCGCGTCGCTCGAGTCGCTCGTTCGGTTCATGTCGGTCACCATGTTTCGCTCCACGGCCGCAGGTCGAGCTCGTGCGTCCAGGCGCTGCGCGGCTGGCGGTGCAGGTTCCAGTAGTTCTCGGCGATCGCGTCCGGGCTGAGGATGCCCTGCTCGGCCTTCTTCGCGTAGCGCTCGGGAAAGTTCTCGGCGATGAAAGGGGTGTCGATCGCACCGTCGACGACGACGTGGGCGACGTGGATGCCTTGCGGCCCGAGCTCGCGCGCCATGCTCTGGGCCAGGGCGCGCAGCGCATGCTTGGCGCCGGCGAAGGCGCAAAAGCCCGCCGCGCCGCGCAGGCTCGCGGTCGCCCCGGTGAAGATGATCGTGCCGTGGCCGCGCGCCAGCATCGCCCGGGCCACTTCCCGGCCCATCAGGAAGCCGCCGAGCGCGCCCATCTCCCAGACCTTGCGGTAGACCCGCTCGCTCGTCTCGGTGAGGCTGAAGCGGACATTGGCGCCGACGTTGAACACCGCCACCTCGATCGGCGCGATCTCGTGCTCGATGTGGGCGACCAGCGTCTCGATGTCGACCTCCTTGCGCGCGTCGGAGGCGAAGCCGTGCGCCTCGCCGCCCTCGGCGCGGATCGCCGCGACCAGCGGCTCGAGCTTGTCGGCGGTGCGCCGGGTGACGCAGGCGACGAAGCCTTCGCGGGCGAAGCGCCGGGCGATCGCGCCGCCGGTCGAATCGCCGGCGCCGATCACCAGCACCGATTTCCTGTCGTCCACCGTGTCCTCCCCCGCTGCGGCAAGGAAACAACTGTGCACCAAGGACGCAGCGCTTTCATTGGGGCAAACCGCTTGTCTCCTGCCCCGGCCTCGGCGAGACTCGCCGCACCGATGCGCTGGCGCGGCCGCACCGCCGGGCGACTCCCGCTCGCGGCCCGGCGCACAGCGTCGGGGGTTGCGCATGACCTCGCGTGTTTTCATCAGCTACCGAAGCAGCGACGGCGCCGACAAGGCGACGGCCCTGGCGCGCGACCTCGACGCCCTGTTCGGCGACGAGCAGATCTTTCTCGACAAGGAAGACCTCGCGCCCGGCTCGCGCTGGCGCGACGCGATCACCGAGGCGCTCGGCAGCGCCCCGATCCTGCTCGTGCTGCTGACGCCGAACTACCTCGGCGCGCTCGATGCGCAGGGCGGGCGCTGCATCGACCACGACGACGATCCGGCCCGCGACGAGCTCGAGGCCGGCATCGCCGCCCGGGCCCAGGTCATCCCGCTCCTGTGCGACGGCGTGAACACGCTGCCCTCGGCCGCCGCCCTGCCGAGCCCGTTCGACCAGCTGTGCGAGCTGCAGTGGGGCCGGTTGCGCGCCTACGACTGGCGGTCCGACATGGCACGGCTCGCCGACGAGCTGCGCGCGCTCGGCCTGACACCGCGCCCGACCTCGATGACCGGAACCATCCCGGTGCCGCCGCACGAGCCGACGACGACGCCGATGCCGCTCGATCCGCTCGGCGAGGGCAGCGCCCGCCACGACGGCACGGCCAATGAAGGGCGGCGCGGCACGCTCGTCCTGGTCGCAGTGGGGATGCTCGCGTTGAGCGGCTGGGGCTTCTGGCAATGGCGGCAGCGGCGCGGGACCAACCTGTCGGGAACATGGCGTACCAGGATCGGCCTGCGCGGTGCGCCGAGCTCGCGCGACGGCGAGCTGGTGCTGGTGACGCTGGAACAGAAGGGCCGCGACTTGAGCTTCGCCAGCAGCGCGGTCGACATCGAGCGCAATCCCGAGTGGCAGGGCTACCGCGAAGCCTGGAAGGACCGGACCGGCAACGACCTGAACCGCGTCTACTACCGGGGCGAGGGCACGCTCATCGGCGGCGACGAAAACGAGACCGGCGCCGTGCCCGCCGGGACCGGGGTGGCCGCGCCCGCAGCCGCCTCGGCCGCCGAGGCGAGCGCCGAGGCGGCTCCCGAGCTCGCCGCCGCGTCCGGCCCCGAGGCGGCGTCGGACGCGGCCTCGCCCCCGGCCCTGGTCCGCAAGGCGGCATCGGCGCGCGTCGCCCTGCCGGTGGCGGTGCGCCGGGTCGTCATCGCGGTCCAGATCGCGACGCCGGGAAACGACGGCGAGACGGTCGACCAGGGCACGTTCCGCGGCATCGTCGACAACGACGAGCAGCGCATCCACGGCCGGCTCTGGCTGGAGAACGCGCAGTCGGAGCGGGTCGTCGACCTGCGCCGCGGCGACTGAGCGCGCGCGCGGCCGCGGCCTGACGGCACGCACAATCGAGAGTCCCCCTTCCGCCCGCCGCGCCCATGCCCGCCAGGAAAGCTCCCAAGAAGGCGCCGGCCGGCGCCGGCAAACGGCCCGCCGCGTTGGCGGCGCCGCGGCGCGAGCGGCCGCAGGCACGGTTTCGCTTGCGCGTCACCTGCGGCGACGAGATCGCGATCGGCCCAGGCAAGATCCTCCTCCTCGAGGCGATCGGCGAGACCGGCTCGCTCACCGCGGCGGCGCGCCGGATCGAGATGTCGTACCGAAGGGCCTGGCTGCTGATCGACCAGTTGAATCGCGCGCTCGCCCGGCCTGCCGTGGCGAGCGCGACCGGCGGCGAGCACGGCGGGGGCAGCGAGCTCACCGAGGTCGGCCGCCAGCTGATCGCGCTCTACCGCGGCATCGAGGCGACCGCCGCGCGGGCCTGCGCCGGCGACATCCGCAAGGTGATCGAGCTGCTCGCGCGCTGAGGACGCCCGTCGCGCCGGTCGGCGGCGACGGCTGCGCCGACCGTTATGCATTGCGCTATATTGCGCCCTCCTCCGCCACCGTCCGCGTTCGCCATGACTTCTGCCGCGATCCGAGCCGGCCTGCGCCGCTGCGCCGCCGGCGTGGTGCTGGCCCTCGGCTGCCTGGGCGGGCATGCCGCCGACCTGACGGTGTCGGCGGCCGCCAGCCTGAGCGATGCCTTTCGCGCGCTGGGCCCCGTCTTCGAAGCGCAGCACCCGGGAACCCAGGTGGTCTTCAACTTCGCCGCCTCGGACGCGCTGCTGGCGCAGATCGCCAAGGGCGCGCCGGTCGACGTGTTCGCGGCCGCCGACCAGGAGTCGATGGACCGGGCGGACGCGCACGAGCTGCTCGCCCCCGGTTCCCGCCGCAACTTCGCGAGCAACACGCTGGTCCTGGTCGTGCCCGGCGACAGCGGCCTGGCGCTCGCGTCCCTGGCCGACCTGCAGCGGCCCGAGGTCAGGCGCATCGCGCTGGGCACGCCCTCGGGCGTGCCCGCCGGCCGCTACGCCAGGGGCGCGCTCGACGCCGCCCGGGCCTGGACCGCGGTCGAGCCCAAGGCCGTCTACGCGCAGAACGTGCGCCAGTCGCTCGACTACGTGGCACGCGGCGAGGTCGAGGCCGGCTTCGTATATGCCACCGACGCCGCGATCCAGAAGGACAAGGTCAAGGTCGCCTTCGTCGTGCCGACCGCCACGCCGATCGCCTATCCGATCGCCGCTGTCGCGGGCAGTCCGAACCCCGAGGCCGCGCGCAGGTTCGTCGCGTTCGTGCTCGCGCCGGCAGCGCAGGCGGTGCTGGCCCGGTACGGTTTCGGCAAGCCCTGACCCCGACGAATGGGCGCCGCAACATGGATCACGCTGGCCTTGACGCTGAAGGTCGCGATCTGGGCGACCGCGATCAACCTGGTGCTCGGCGTGGCGGTCGGCTGGCTGCTGGCGCGCCGGCGCTTCGTCGGCCGCGAGCTCCTCGATGCGGTGCTCACGCTGCCGTTCGTGCTCCCACCCACGGTGCTGGGTTACTACCTGCTGGTGGTGATCGGCAAGCGGGGCTGGCTCGGCGGCTGGCTGTACCAGACCTTCGGCATCAACCTCATCTTCACCTGGCAAGGCGCGGTAATCGCCGCGACCGTCGTGTCGTTTCCGCTGGTGCTGAAGGCGGCGCGCGCGGCATTCGAGGGGGTCGACCCGCAGCTCGAGAAGGCGGCGCGCGTGCTCGGACTGGCCGAATGGGCGCTGTTCTTTCGCGTCACCCTGCCGATGGCATGGCCCGGCATCCTGGCCGGCACGCTGCTGGTCTTCGCCCGCTCGCTCGGCGAGTTCGGCGCGACGCTGATGGTGGCCGGCAGCATCCCGGGCCGCACCCAGACCCTGTCGATCGCGGTCTACGAGGCGGTGCAGGCCGGGCAGGACGCCGAGGCGGGCACGCTGGTCGGGATCATCTCGCTGACCTGCGTCGTCGTGCTGCTGGTCGCAGGACGGCTCGCGCCGTTTCGCGTGACCCGATGAGGCCATGAGCTTCGACGTGGACATCCACAAGGTCGTCGGCAGCGACCGGAGCCGGTTCACCCTGGCCGTCCGCTTCCGGACGCGGGCGCGGCGGGTCGTGATCTATGGTCCCTCGGGCGCCGGCAAGACCCTCACGCTGCAGGCCATCGCCGGCCTGCTGGCCCCCGACACCGGCCGCATCGCCGTCGGCGACGAACTCGTCTTCGATGCCGCGAGCGGCGTCGACCTGCCGGCGCGGCGCCGGGGCTTCGGCTACCTGTTCCAGGACTACGCGCTGTTCCCCAAGCTCAGCGTGCGCCAGAACGTCGCCTTCGGCCTCTCGGGCGGGCTGCGCAATCCACCCGACCAGGGCGGCGGCGAGCTCGTCGACCGGTGGCTGCGCTCCTTCGAGCTGCTGGACGTGGCGCGGCAGCGGCCGGCCGAGCTGTCGGGCGGACAGCGCCAGCGCGTCGCCCTGGCCCGCGCCCTGATCAACGCGCCCCGCGCCCTCCTGCTCGACGAGCCGTTTTCCGCGCTCGACCCCGAGCTGCGCCGGCGCATGCGCGCCGAGCTCGACGAGCTGCTCAAGCGGGTCGACGTCCCGATCCTGATGATCACCCACGACCCGGAAGACCTGGACTGGTTCGGCGACGAATCCCTGTACCTGCGCGGCGGCGCCATCTGCGCGCGACCGGCCCTCGTGCCACAACAGACCACCGCCCCGCACCAGCTCACGGTCTGAGGATCACCCTGATCTCGGCGCGCGACCTGCGCAGGGGGCCGCTCAGCGTCCGGTGGCTGGCGCTCCTCGACGTGCGGGTGCTGAATGAATGAGCGCAGAACTCCGTCGAGGGCGATGATCCCGGCCCGCCCCCCGCGGCGGCCGCACCGCAGCCACTTTTTCAACCGGAGCACGACACCCGTGGCAGCGCGAAGGCGCTCGGCTTGGCTCAGGGCGCCGCTGCGACGGCGATCTTCAAGGCCTCGAGCGTGATCGTCGGCGTTCCTGGCTAGGGTCTGTTACGTAACAGACCCCTCAGCGGCCCGCAGCGACGACCGGCCGGGCGGCCGGCTTCTGAGTGGCCGGGATCCGCGCCAGCGCGGCGCCGGCGGTGCCGTCGACCGGCATGTGCTTGTCGCGCCACTCCGGCATGCCGCCGCGGAACCAGT
>JBDTUG010000080.1:0-12306 GCA_040007855.1 Caldimonas sp. | reverse complement strand
GCATCTCCTTCGGCGGCGAGGAGTCGCGCACCTGGAACAGGATCAACGCTTCGCCCGGCTTCGAATAGCTGCGGATCCGGTCGGAATAAGGCACCTCCTGGAGCGTCTTCTCGAGCTTGTCGGTGACCTGCTCGGCGACCTGCTGCGCGGTCGCGCCCGGCCAGAAGACGCGGATCGCCATCGCCCGGAAGGTGAACGGCGGGTCTTCGTCCTGGCCGAGCTGAAAATAGGCGGCCGCACCGAGCACGAGGAAGACGACCAGCAGATAGCGCGTCAGCGCCCGATGCTCGAGCGCCCAGCGCGAGATGTTGAAGCGCCGCTCGACGAGCGCCGGCGGCGGCGGCACCGCCAGCCCGCCTGCTTCGCCGCCGCTCATCGGACGCTCGCCGATGCGGCACTGACCGGGGAAGCGCCGGGCAGCGGCGCCTCCGGGTCGTTGTACAGCCTGACCTTCTGCCCCGGGCTCAGCACGTGGACCCCGGCGGTGACGACGCGGTCACCCGGTACCAGCCCGGCGAGCACGACGGCGTCGTTTCCCTCCGCGCCGCCGATCACGACCGGGCGCGACACCGTCGTCATCGAGCCGGCGTCGACGATCCAGACCGTGCTCCTGCCGTGGTCTTCCTTCAGTGCCGAGAGCGGCACCCGGGCCACGCCGGTGGTCCTGGGCGACTCGACGACGACGGTCGCGGTCTGGCCGAGGCGCGGCGCATCGGCGCCGCCGCCGAGGTCGGCCTTGACGAGAAAGGTCCGGGTCGCCGGATCGGCCGCCGCGGCCACCTCGCGCACCCTTGCCGCAACCGTGCCGGCGCCGCTGCTCCACAGCCGCACCTGGACCGTGCCTCGCCGCGCCGCGATCGCCTCGATCAGCGCGACCTTGTCCTCGGGCACGGAAAAGACGACGTCGCGCGGCCCGTCGTGAGCCAGCCGGACCACCCAGGCGCCGGCGGCGACGACCATCCCCGGCTCGACTTCGACGCCGGTGATAACGCCGCTCGCATCGGCGTTGAGCGAGGCGTAGGCCGCCTGGTTGCCCTGCACGCCCGACTGGGCGCGCGCCTGCTCGAGTTGCGCCCGCGCGACCTTCAGCGAGGTCTCGCGTCGCTCGAGCTCGGCGCCGCTGATGAAGCCCTGATCGCGCAGGTCGCGGTAGCGTTTGAAGTCGGCTTCGGCCTGCTGCAGATTGACCGCCGCGCTGGCCACCGCGGCGCGGGCCACGTCCTCGCCCAGGCGCAGGTCACGCGGGTCGAGGCGGGCGAGCAGCTGGCCTGCCTTGACCGAGTCGCCGGCGTTGACCGGCCGCTCCGTCATCTTGCCGCCGACCCGAAAGCCCAGCCGCGACTCGACGCGCGGGCGGATCTCGCCGGCGTATTCGTGGGTTCCGCCGGCCGCGGCGGGTGCGATGACGAGGGTCTTGACGGCGCGCACCGGCTCGGGCGCCGGCGGCGCCTTCGAGCAGCCGGCGAGCAGGCCTGCCGACACCAGGACGAGCGACGCGGCAAAGGGGATAGCGCGGTTCATTCGGAGAGCTCCACTGCGTACTGACTGACCGGTCAGTAATATACCGGCCTGCCCGACGCAGCGTCAAACGCTGCCGGGGCCGCCATGCAAGAGGCCCGCCAACCGACCGTCGGCCCGGCCATGGAGAATCGCCACCGTGCCCGTTGATCACTACGAGAACTTTCCGGTCGCCTCGCTGCTCTGCCCGGCCGACCTGCGCCCGGCGGTCGAGGCGATCTACGGCTTCGCCCGGACCGCCGACGACATCGCAGACGAAGGCGATGCCGCGCCCGCCGAGCGGCTGGCCGACCTGGCCGCCTACCGCCGCGACCTCTACGCTGCCGCGGCCAGCGGGCCGGCGTCGGCGCGCTGGCCGACCGTGTTCGCGCCGCTCGCGGTTGCGATCGACCGGCACCGCCTCCCGGTCGACCTGCTCGCTGCGCTGCTCGACGCCTTCACGCAGGATGTGACGACCGTGCGCTACGCCGACCGCGCCGCCCTGCTCGACTATTGCCGCCGCTCCGCCGACCCGGTCGGCCGGCTTCTCCTGCACCTGTACGGGATCGACGGGGCCGACGCGCTCGCCCGATCCGACGCGATATGCACCGCGCTGCAGCTTGCCAACTTCTGGCAGGACATGGGCCGCGACACCCGCGCCGGGCGCCTCTACGTTCCGGCGTCCGACTGCCGGCGCCACGGCGTCGATCCCGAATCGCTGGCTGCCGGCCACGACAGCGACGCCGTCGGCGGCCTCGTCCTCGAGCTCGCCGCCTGGGCGCGCGAGCTCATGGGCTTCGGCGCGCCGCTGGTACACCTTGTCCCCGGGCGGGCCGGCTGGGAGCTTCGCCTGGTCGTGCAGGGCGGCCTGCGCGTCCTGGAGCGGATCGAGCAGCTGGGCGGCGCGACCCTGAGCGAGCGACCGACGCTCGGCTGGACGGACGCCCTGCCGATTGCCTGGCGGGCGCTTGCCATGAGCCGGGCGTCGCTGAGCCGCCGGCAGCGAATCGCCTGAGCCGGCGCGAGCCACCCGCAGCCGCCCATGACTCCCGAGCAGTACGTCCAGGACAAGGCCGCCGCCAGTGGCTCGAGCTTCTACTACGCGTTCCTGTTCCTGCCGCCGCCGCGCCGCGCCGCGATCACCGCCTTCTACGCGTTCTGCCGCGAGGTCGACGATGTCGTCGACGAAGTCTCGGACCGTGGCGTCGCCGCGGCCAAGCTTGCCTGGTGGCAGAGCGAGGTCGCCGCCAGCTACGCCGGCAACCCGAGCCACCCGGCAATGCGCGCGCTGATGCCGACCACGACCTCTTACGGCATCGAGCCTAAGCATCTGCTCGGCGTGATCGAGGGCTGCCAGATGGACCTCGACCAGTCGCGCTACCTCGACTTCGCCGGGCTGGCGCGCTATTGCGATCTGGTCGCCGGCCTGGTCGGCGAGGTGGCGGCCAACATCTTCGGGCGCAGCTGCGATTCGACCCTGACCTATGCACACCGGCTCGGCCTGGCGATGCAGCTGACCAACATCATCCGCGACGTCGGCGACGACGCGCGGCGCGGCCGCATCTACCTGCCGATGGACGAGCTCAAGCGCTTCGACGTGAAGGCGAACGAGCTGCTCGAACGCCGCTACAGCGATCGTTTCAGCGCCCTCATGAAGTTCCAGGCGGAGCGCGCACACCGCTGCTACGACGAAGCGATCGGCCAGCTCGAGGCCGCCGACCGGCGGGCCCAGAAGCCCGGCCTGATGATGGCCAACATCTACCGCAGCCTGCTGCGCGAGATCGAAGCCGACCAGTTCCAGGTGCTGCACCAGCGCATCTCGCTGACGCCGATCAGGAAGCTCTGGATCGCGATGCGAACCAACTGGCGCGGCCAGTGATCGGGCGCGCGCGGCCAGCGCCCGCGCCGCGCCGGGGCGCCGGCCGATGAGCCGGGCGATCGCCGTCATCGGCGCGGGCTGGGCCGGCCTGGCGGGCGCGGTCGAATGCGTCGCCGCCGGTGCCCGGGTCACCCTGTACGAGATGGCACCTCTGGCCGGTGGACGCGCCCGCGACATCGCCACTTCGGATGCCGGTCTCGACAACGGGCAGCACATCTGCATCGCCGCCTACCAGGAGACCCTGCGGCTGCTGGCGACGGTGGGCGTGGCCGAGGGCGAGGCTTTCCTGCGCCAGCCGCTGCGCCTGGTCGATGCCGAGGGGCGCGGCCTCCGCCTGCCGCCGGGCCGGCCGATGCTGTCGTTCGTCAGGGCCGTGCTGGGCCGGCGCGGCTGGCCCTGGCGCGACCGCCTCGCCCTGCTGATCGCGGCCTCCGGCTGGGCGCGGCAGGGCTTCGTCTGCGCGCCGGCCGCGACGGTCGCCGATCTCGCCGCAACGCTGCCCGAGGCGGTGCGGCACGAACTGATCGAGCCGCTCTGCATCGCCGCCCTCAACACGCCGTCATCGGCGGCGAGCGGCCAGGTCTTCCTGCGTGTCCTGCATGACGCGCTCGCGGCCGGCCCCGGGGCTTCCGATCTGCTGTTGCCGCGGCTCGGCCTCGGTGCCGTCCTGCCGGGCCCGGCGCTCGCCTGGCTGGCGGCGGCGGGTGCCACGGTGCGCCTGGCGCATCGGGTCGGCCAGCTCGAAACTTCGGGCGAGGCCTGGCAGGTCGACGGCGAGCGCTTCGACGCCGTGCTGCTCGCCGCGAGCAGCAGCGAAGCGGCCCGTCTGGTCGCGCCACACGCCGCGGGCTGGGCGGCACGGGCCGCGGCGCTGCACTACGAGCCGATCGTCACCGTCTACGCGACCAGCGCCGGCACTCGCCTGGCCGAGCCGATGCTGGTCCTGCACGCCGACGGCGGGCGCCCGGCGCAGTTCGTCTTCGATCGCGGCCAGCTCGGCGGGCCGCCCGGGCTGCTCGCCTTCGTCGTCAGCGGCGCCGCGATCTGGGTCGAGCGCGGCCTGATCGCGACCGAGACGGCAGCGCTCGCCCAGGCGCGGACCGCGCTCGCCGCCCAGCTGAGCGGCCCGCTCGAGGCCTTGCGCACGATCGTCGAGAAGCGTGCCACCTTTCGCTGCGAGCCGCAGCTCGACCGTCCGCCGATGAACGTCGTGCCCGGCCTGGTGGCGGCCGGCGACTACATCGACGGGCCGTACCCGGCGACGCTGGAAGGCGCGGTGCGAAGCGGCCTCGCCGCGGCACGCGCCGCCCTGGCCGGGAGCGCCAACCCGGCCGATGCGGCCGGTCCAACGCCCGGCGCGAGCTCGCGCCCCACTCCGCAGGGACAGGCTGCGAGCTGAGCCTCGGCGAGAATCCCCCATGCGCAAGACCGAAGACCGCGCCATCACGATCCAGGTGCTCGAGCGCGCCTTCTCCCTGCTCGACCTGCTCGCCTCGCACCAGGAGCCGGTCACGCTCAAGCTGATCAGCGAACAGAGCGGCCTGCATCCTTCGACCGCCCACCGCATCCTCAACGACCTGACGATCGGCCGCTATGTCGACCGGCCGGAGCCCGGCAGCTACCGGCTCGGCATGCGCCTGCTCGAGCTCGGCAACCTCGTCAAGGCCCGGCTCGACGTGCGCGATGCGGCGCTGGCGCCGATGCGCGAGCTCCACAAGCTCACCCACCAGCCGGTCAACCTGTCGATGCGCCAAGGCGACGAGATCGTCTACGTCGAGCGCACCTACAGCGAACGCTCGGGGATGCAGGTGGTGCGCGCGATCGGCGGCCGGGCGCCGCTTCACCTGACCTCGGTGGGCAAGCTCTTTCTCGCCCAGGACGACACGCAGCGGGTGCGCGCCTATGCGGCGCGAACCGGCCTGGCCGGGCACACCCGCAACAGCATCACCGACCTGGCCTCGCTGGAACGCGAGCTCTCGCGCGTCAGCCAGTACGGGACGGCACGCGACGACGAAGAGCTCGAGCTCGGGGTTCGCTGCATGGCAGCGGGCATTCTCGACGACCAGGGCAAGCTGGTCGCCGGCCTGTCGATCTCGGCGCCCGCGGATCGCCTGGAGGAAAGCTGGCTGGAGCGCCTGCGCGCCACGGCGGCGCAGATCTCGTCCTCGCTCGGCCACCGCGGTTAGCGGCGGCGGTGCGCCGTCAGACCTTGGGCTTGAGGGCGGCGAGCGCCGGCCCGGCTTCGGTGATCCAGCGGCGCACCCGCTCGGCGTCGCCGATCCGCGAGTACTTGCCGGCCGAATCGAGGAACACCATGATCAGCTGGCGACCGGCCATCTTCGCCTGCATCACCAGGCAGCGGCCCGCTTCGGAGATGTAGCCGGTCTTCTGCAGGCCGATTTCCCACTCCGGGCTCTTGACCAGGCCGTTGGTGTTGCGGAACTGGACCGGGCGGTTGCCGACCTCGACCAGGTATTCGCGCGAGGTCGACAGCTCGCGGATGATCTGGTGCTCGTGCGCCGCCTTGACCAGCGTCGCCAGGTCGCGGGCACTCGACTGATTGCGGCTCGACAGGCCGGTCGGCTCGACGTAGTGGGTGTCGGTCATGCCGAGGAATCGCGCCTTCTGGTTCATTGCCGCGACGAAGGCGCCCATGCCGCCCGGATAGGTGCGGCCGAGGGCGTGCGCCGCCCGGTTTTCCGACGACATCAGGGCCAGGTGCAGCATGTCCTCGCGCGGCAGCTGGGTGCCGACCTTGAGGCGCGAGCGGCTGCCCTTCTCGGTGTCGATGTCGTCGTCGGTGATGGTGATGGCCTCTTCGAGCGGCAGACTGGCCTCGGTGACGATCACCGCGGTCATCAGCTTGGTGAGCGAGGCGATCGGCAGGACCGTCTGCGAGTTCTTGCTGAACAGGACCTCGTTGGTGTCCTGGTCGACGACGAAGGCGACGCCCGACTTGAGCTCGAGCGAGTCGGCAGCGTCGTGCAGGCCGTAGAGCTGGCCGAAGGACGGATGGGCCGGCTCGGCCCGGGCCAGCGAAACAAACCTGCGGCCGTGACCAGCGCGGGCGACGCGCAGCCCGCCGGGCTGGCGGATCCGGGCGTTCGCGGCAATCCGGGTCAATGCGGCCTTCGAGGTCACCCGCTTGCCGGCGGCCTCGCGCTGACTGGCCGAGGACTTGACCGGAGCGGCCGCGACAGCAGCTCCGAGGCAGATCAGAAGGGCCGTTGAGGCCAGCTTGAGGATCGGGAGCACGGGCATCCTGGTGAAGAGGGGCGGTCGCGAGTCTAAGGTCGGTCAGAAAAACGCGCAAGATCAAAAACTTGCGCGCTGTTTCTAAAGTGAGACTACAGACACGGAATCGGCGTTCGCCGGGATGCCCTGCCTGTCAGCCCTGTGCAGCCACCCGCTCCGTCTTGCTGTGCAGCTTGTTCAACGCGGCAAGGTAGGCCTTCGCCGACGCGACGACGATGTCCGGGTCGGCACCAACGCCGTTGACGACCCGGCCGCCATGTTGCAGCCGCACCGTCACCTCGCCTTGCGATTCTGTCGAGCCGCTGGTGATGGCATTGACCGAATAGAGCAGCATTTCGGCGCCACTTGCGAGCTTCGATTCGATCGCCTTCAGGCTGGCGTCGACCGGGCCGTTGCCTTCGCTGCTCGCGTGATGCTCGACGGCGCCGGCTGCGAAGGAAACGCTCGCCTGCGGCCGGGTGCCGGTCCCGGACTGCTGGGCCAGCGAGATCAGCCGGTAGTGCTCGTTCTCGGCGATGACGGCCTCGTCCATCACCAGGGCGAGGATGTCCTCGTCGAAGATGTCGCTCTTGCGGTCGGCGAGCTCCTTGAAGCGGGCGAACGCGGTGTTGATGTCGGCCTCGGCCTCCATCTCGATACCGAGGTCCTTCAGACGTTGTTTGAAGGCGTTGCGACCCGACAGCTTGCCGAGGACGATCCGGTTGGTCGCCCAGCCGACGTCCTCGGCGCGCATGATCTCGTAGGTGTCGCGCGCCTTGAGCACGCCGTCCTGGTGGATTCCCGAGGCATGCGCGAACGCGTTTGCGCCGACGACGGCCTTGTTCGGCTGGACGACGAAGCCGGTCGTCTGCGAGACCAGCCGCGACGCAGGAACGATCTGGGTCGCGTCGATGCCCAGCGTCAGGTCGAAGTAGTCCCTTCTCGTGCGCACGGCCATCACGATCTCCTCGAGCGCGCAGTTGCCGGCCCGCTCGCCCAGCCCGTTGATCGTGCACTCGACCTGGCGCGCGCCGCCGATCTTCACGCCGGCGAGCGAGTTGGCGACCGCCATGCCGAGGTCGTTGTGGCAGTGCACCGACCAGACCGCCTTGTCGGAGTTGGGAATCCGCTCGCGCAGAGTCCTCAGGAACTCGCCGTACAGCTCGGGCACGGCGTAGCCGACGGTGTCGGGGATGTTGATCGTGGTGGCGCCCTCGGCGATCGTCGCCTCGAGCACCCGGCACAGGAAGTCGACGTCCGAGCGGTAGCCGTCTTCCGGCGAGAACTCGACGTCGCCGGTCAGGTTGCGCGCGAACCGGGTCGAGAGCCGGGCCTGCTCGAACACCTGGTCGGGCGTCATGCGGAGCTTTTTCTCCATGTGCAGGGCGCTGGTGGCGATGAAGACGTGGATGCGGGTCGACTCGCCGCCCTTCAGGGCCTCGGCGGCGCGCGAAATGTCGCGGTCGTTGGCGCGCGCTAGCGAACACACGGTCGAGCCCCTGATCGTCTGAGCGATCGCCCGCACCGCCTCGAAGTCGCCGTTCGACGAGGCCGCGAAGCCCGCCTCGATGACGTCGACCTTGAGCCGCTCGAGCTGCCGGGCGATGCGAAGCTTCTCGTCCTTGGTCATCGAGGCGCCAGGCGATTGCTCGCCGTCGCGCAAGGTGGTGTCGAAGATGAACAGGCGGTCGGTCACGGCGTTTTTCCTTCAGAAAGCAAAACGGCCCGCTGCGGGTGCAATGCGGGCCGGTTGACGAGACGTGGAAGACGAGTTCGTTCAGCGAGCCCTGAATGGTCCAAGAAGAAGAAGCAGCGCTGAAGCGATCGGGTGGGTCACGAAATCAATATAGCACGGCTCTTCAGCGGTGCAGCCCCTTCTCGTCGGGTTCGTCGGTCGATGTTGCAATCACGCTGACCGGCTTGCCTTTGACCCGTTTCCACACGTAGACCGCGTAGCCGGAGAGGCCGTACAGCATGAACAGGCCCACCAGGACGATCGGCGGATGGATGTTGATGACGGCGATCCCGAGGGCGATCAGGACGATCACGACGAACGGGACGGATCGCTTCAGGCTCAGGTCCTTGAAGCTGTAGAACGGCACGTTGGTGACCATCGTCAGTCCGGCATAGAGGGTGAACGCGAACGTCGTCCAGCCCAGCCACGCGCCTTCCTCGATGCCGGTGAAACCCTGGTCGTTCATCACCCAGATGAAGCCCATGACGATCGCTGCTGCGGCCGGACTGGGCAGGCCCTGGAAGAAGCGCTTGTCGACAACGCCGATGTTGGTGTTGAAGCGGGCCAGTCGGAGCGCGGTGCAGGAGCAGTAGACGAAGGCGGCGATCCAGCCCGGCTTCCCGAGCCCGCGCAGCGACCATTCGTAGGCGATCAGCGCCGGCGCGGCGCCGAACGACACCATGTCGGAGAGCGAATCCATGTGCTCGCCGAACACGCTCTGGGTGCGGGTCATGCGGGCGACCCGGCCGTCGAGGCTGTCGAGCACCATCGCCGCGAAAACGCCGTAGGCCGACTGCTCGAAGCGCCCGTTCATCGCCATCACGACCGCGTAGAAGCCGCCGAACAGCGCACCGAGCGTGAACAGGTTGGGCAGGATGTAGACGCCCTTCCTGCGCGGCCGCAGCGGCGGCTCGTGCGGATCGTCCACAACGGCGGGGTCGGTGCTCACCGGCGGCGCGCGGAAGTCGAGCCGGGCCTCAGTTGCGCGACTGGTCGACCAGCCGGTTCTTCTTGATCCACGGCATCATCGCCCGCAGTTTCTCGCCCACGACCTCGATCTGCGACTCGGCCATCAGGCGGCGCTTGCTCATCAGGGTCGGCGCGCCGGCGCGGTTCTCGATGATGAAGCTCTTGGCGTATTCGCCGGTCTGGATGTCCTTCAGCATCTTCTTCATCGCCACGCGCGTCTCGTCGGTGATGATCTTCGGGCCCGACACGTACTCACCGTACTCGGCGTTGTTCGAGATCGAGTAGTTCATGTTGGCGATGCCGCCCTCGTAGATGAGGTCGACGATCAGCTTGAGCTCGTGCAGGCACTCGAAGTAGGCCATCTCGGGGGCGTAGCCGGCTTCGACCAGGGTCTCGAAGCCCGCCTTGATCAGTTCGACCGTGCCGCCGCAGAGGACGGCCTGCTCGCCGAACAGGTCGGTCTCGGTCTCTTCGCGGAAGTTGGTCTCGATCACGCCGGCCTTGCCGCCGCCGTTCGCCGCCGCGTAGCTGAGCGCCAGGTCGCGCGCCTTCCCGGACTTGTCGGCATGCACCGCGATCAGGTGCGGCACGCCGCCGCCCTGGGTGTAGGTGGAGCGCACGGTGTGGCCGGGGGCCTTGGGCGCGACCATCCAGACGTCGAGATCGGCGCGCGGCACGACCTGGCCGTAGTGGACATTGAAGCCGTGCGCGAAGGCGAGCGAGGCGCCCTGCTTCATGTTCGGCTCGACGTCGTTCTTGTAGACGGTGGCGATCTGCTCGTCGGGCAGCAGCATCATGACGATGTCGGCCGCCTTGACGGCGTCGGCGACTTCGGCGACCTTGATCTTGGCCGCCTCGACCTTGGCCCACGAGGCGCCGCCCTTCCTCAGGCCGACAGTGACGCGCACGCCGCTGTCGGTGAGGTTCTGGGCGTGGGCGTGGCCCTGCGAGCCGTAGCCGACGATGGTGACGTTCTTGCCCTTGACGAGGCTCAGATCGGCGTCTTTGTCGTAGTAGACCTTCATGTTCTCTCCGTGAAATTCATGAGTGAGTAGAAAACGCCCGGACGGCCACCGGGCCGCCCCGGGGCCGGCCGCGCCCCAAGGGCCACGAAGGGGCACTTTCGGTCCCTGGGGGCAGCGAACAACGCGAGGCGCCATCGGGCCGTCATTGCTAGACCCGAAGGATCCGCTCGCCGCGGCCGATGCCGCTCGAGCCGGTGCGCACGGTCTCGAGGATCACGCTCTTGTCGATCGCCTCGAGAAAGGCGTCGAGCTTGTCGGCCGCGCCGGTCAGCTCGAGCGTGTAGCTCTTCTCGGTGACGTCGATGATGCGGCCGCGGAAGATCTCGGCCATCCGCTTCATCTCGTCGCGCTCCTTGCCGACCGCGCGCACCTTGATCAGCATCAGCTCGCGTTCGGTGTAGGCGCCCTCGGTAAGGTCGACCACCTTGACCACCTCGATCAGCCGGTTCAGGTGCTTGGTGATCTGCTCGATCACCTCGTCGGAGCCGGTGGTGACGATGGTCATGCGCGACAGCGACGGGTCCTCGGTCGGCGCGACCGTCAGCGTCTCGATGTTGTAGCCGCGCGCCGAGAACAGGCCGACCACCCGCGACAAGGCGCCGGGCTCGTTTTCAAGAAGGACGGCGATGATGTGTTTCACAGGTCTTCCGATCCGAGCAGCATCTCGGTGATGCCCTTGCCAGCCTTGACCATCGGCCAGACGTTTTCGGTCTGGTCGGTCTGCACGTCGATGAAGACCGTCCGGTCCTCGAGGCGGATCGCCTCGCGCAGCGCCGGCTCGACCTCGTCGGGCTTGTCGATGCGGATGCCGACGTGGCCGTAGGCCTCGGCGAGCTTCACGAAGTCGGGCAGCGCGTCCATGTAGCTGTGCGAGTAGCGGCCGCCGTAGTCGATCTGCTGCCACTGCCGCACCATGCCGAGGTAGCGGTTGTTGAGCGAGACGATCTTGACCGGCGTCTTGTACTGCAGGCAGGTCGACAGCTCCTGGATGCACATCTGGATCGAGCCTTCGCCGGTGATGCAGAAGACGTCGGCCTCGGGCCTGGCCAGCTTGATGCCCATCGCGTACGGCAGGCCGACGCCCATCGTGCCCAGCCCGCCCGAATTGATCCAGCGGCGCGGCTCCTCGAAGCGGTAGTACTGGGCGGCCCACATCTGGTGCTGGCCGACGTCGGAGGTGATGTACGTGTCGCGGTCCTTGGTCAGCTGCCAGAGCGTCTCGACCACGTGCTGCGGCTTGATGACGTCGGGGCTGCGCGCATAGGCCAGGCAATCGCGCTTGCGCCATTCGTTGATCTGCGCCCACCAAGGGGAAAGCGTCTTGACGTCCGGCTTGGAGCTGGACTCGCGGATCTGCGCCGTCAGCTCCAGCAGCACGTCGCGCACGTCGCCGACGATCGGGATGTCGACCCGGACCCGCTTGGAAATCGACGAGGGATCGATGTCGATGTGGATGATCTTGCGCTCGACCGAGGCGAAGTGCTTCGGGTTGCCGATCACCCGGTCGTCGAAGCGCGCGCCGACCGCGAGCAGGACGTCGCAGTTCTGCATCGTCATGTTCGCTTCGTAGGTGCCGTGCATGCCGAGCATGCCGAGGAACTTTGGGTCGCTCGCCGCGATCGCGCCCAGGCCCATCAGGGTGTTGGTGCATGGAAAGCCGAGCAGGTCGGCCAGTGCGCGCAGCTCGGCCGAGGCGTTGCCCACCACCACGCCGCCGCCGGTGTAGATGTAGGGCCGCCTGGCCCCGAGCAGGAGCTGCGCGGCCTTCCTGATCTGCCCGCCGTGGCCTTTCTTCACCGGGTTGTACGAGCGCATCTCGACGCTCGCCGGATAGTGGAACGGCGCGGTCGCCATCGAGACGTCCTTCGGCACGTCGACGACCACCGGCCCGGGCCGGCCGGTGCGGGCGATGTGGAACGCCTTCTTCATCGTCACGGCGAGGTCGCGCACGTCCTTGACGAGGAAGT
>JBDTUG010000079.1:0-12339 GCA_040007855.1 Caldimonas sp. | reverse complement strand
CGCCGTCCATGATCGAGTCGGGCCGCGCCAGGTAGACGTACTCGAACATGCAGGGGTTGAGGCTCGGGTTCTCGGCGCACTGCTTCGTGTGGATGCGGCCCTCGAGGTCGATGAAGATCGCCTCGCCCGGCGCGACGTCGCGGGTGAGCGTGTGGCCGGTGCCGACGATCGCCACCGATTCGCTCGCCACCACGACCTCGGGTCCGTCGGGCCCCTCGCCTTCGCCGAACGACAGCGGCCGGATGCCGTACGGGTCGCGGAAGGCGAGCAGGCCCTGACCGGCGATCAGTGCCACCACGGCGTACGAGCCCTTGATGCGGGTATGCACCGCGCTCACCGCGGCGAAGATCTCGTCGGGCGTGAGTTGCCATTCGCGTGCCGCGCCCTCGAGCTCGTGCGCCAGCACGTTGATCAGCACCTCGGTGTCGCTGCCGGTGTTGATGTGGCGCCGGTCCACGTCGAACAGCTCCTGCTTGAGCGCCTGCGCGTTGGTCAGGTTGCCGTTGTGGACCAGCACGATCCCGTACGGCGCGTTGACGTAGAAGGGCTGCGCCTCCTCTTCGCTCCAGGCGTTGCCCGCGGTCGGGTAGCGCACCTGGCCGAGGCCGACGGTGCCGGGCAAGGCGCGCATGTTGCGGGTGCGAAAGACATCGCGGACCATGCCGCGCGCCTTCTGCATGAAGCACTTGGTGCCCTGCATGGTGACGATGCCCGCCGCGTCCTGGCCCCGGTGCTGCAGGAGCAGCAAGGCGTCGTAGATCAGCTGGTTGACCGGCGCCTTGGAGATCACCCCGACGATTCCACACATGGCTCAGATCCTCGACTTCCTGGCCATCAGGCCTGACGCGCCGGCCGCGCCGTCGCTCCGGGGACCAGGGGCAGCAAGCCCCGCAGCACCGATTCCAGCATCGCCGCGCCCGCCGATTCTCGCCACCACGGCGCCCGCGCGACCGGCGTGTAGACGACCAGGGTGGCGACCACCAGCAGGATGATCGCGCCGCGCAGCACGCCGAACGCCCCGCCGAGCAGGCGATCGAGGGGGCGCAGCGGCGTCGCCCCGATCAGGGCCGAGACAGCACGCGCCAGCAAGGCCCAGACGATCAGCACGACCAGGAAGGCAGATGCGAACGCCACGCCGTGATTCAAGAGCGAGCCGGGGCTCCCGATCGGCAGGTGAGGCGCGACCCAGGGCACCAGCCAGCGGGCCGCGAAGTAGGCGACGAACCAGCCGGCCAGCGACAGCAGTTCGTAGACGAGGCCGCGCACCAGGCCGACCAGCGCCGAGATCGCCAGGATGACAAGCATCGCGAGATCGACCCAGCCGAAGGGCAGCCATTCCACGGTCCCGCTAGAGCGTCAGCACGACGGCGGTGAGACCCGCCGCCCGGGCCTTGGCGAGCGCCGCGTCAGCGTCGCCGCGCGATCCGAACGGGCCGATGCGGACGCGAATCCGGCTGCCGGAGGCCGTCTGCGCGACCTGGGTGTAGGTCTTCAGGCCGAGCTTTTCGACCTTGAGGCGGGTCTCGCGGGCCGCCTCGGCGTCGGCGAAGGCGCCGACCTGGACGACGAACCGCGACGCCTCGGCGCCGGCTCCGACCGGCCGGCCTTCGAGCAGGGCGCGGGCCCGATCGCCGTCGGCGTCGCCGCGAGCGACGCTCGCGGTGGTTTTCGGCGCGGCCACCGGCACGGCGGGCAGCGGTGGCGCCGAGGCGGTCGCGACCCGGCGCGGTTCGGAAGCCGCGCTTGCCTCCGCCCGGGCCGTCGCCGACGCGGCGACCCGCGGCGGGGCGGAGGCCGCAAACCGCGCGGGGACGGAGGCCGCCGGCCGCGCCGGGCCGGACGCCACGACGCGGACCGACGGCGCCGAACCCGCCCGCGCCGTGGCCGACGGCGCCGGGCGTGCTGCATCGACCTCGCGGCCGGCCTCGGCGCGCGACTCGGTGATGATCTCTTCCTCGAGCCGGCGGACGCTAGCGGCACCGGGCGAGGCGGCCGGCCGGGTCCTTGCGGATGGCGGAAGCGCCGTGCCAGCCGTCGGGCTGGCCGGGATGGCCGGCGACGCGACGAGCGGCGGTAGTGCATCCTTCTTCGGGATCTCGATCGGGATGTCGACCGGGATCGGCCGCGGCTGCGTCTCGAAGACGAGCGGGAAGCCGATGATGCCGATCGCCAGCAGGACGATCGCGCCGATCAGGCGCTGCCGCGCCCGGGTTCGCGCCTGCTGCACCGGATCGGCGGGAGCCGCGGGGGAGGCGCTGTCGCTCTTCTGCTTGAACACGTGGGGCCTGTTGGCGCTGAAGGAGGACTCGCGCCCGAACCCGGGCTCTACCCGGCGTGACGGCCGCCTTGACGCGGCAGGCCGTGGGCGAGCACGCCGCCCACGGTGTAGAAAGAGCCGAAGACGACGATTCTATCAACCGGGTCTGCGCCGGCGAGGGCCGCGGCCAGTGCATCGGCCGGTGCGGCGTGCTGCGCGATGGTGACACCGCTCGCCCGGGCCGGCAGGCTGGCGAGCGTCGCCGCGAGCTCGGCAGCGCTCGCCGCGCGCTGCGTCGGCAGGTCGGTGAAGTGCCAGGCGTCGACCCGCGGCGCCATCCGTGCCAGCAGGCCGGCGACGTCCTTGTCGCGCATCGCCCCGAACACCGCATGGGTGCGCGGGAAAAAGCCCATCTGGTCAAGGTTCTGCGCCAGTGCCGCCACCGAATGCGGGTTGTGCGCGACATCGAGAACGATCGCCGGCTGCCCGGCGATCACCTGGAAGCGCCCGGGCAACTCGACCGTCGCAAAGCCGCTGCGCACCGCCTGGGCGCTGACCGGAAGACGATCGCGCAAGGCCTCGAAGGCGGCCAGCACGCCGGCTGCGTTGAGCAACTGGTTGGCGCCGCGCAAAGCCGGATAGGCCAGGCCGCTGAAGCGCGTCGACCGGCCCTCCCAGTTCCACTGCTGGCGGTCGCCGCCGGCGCGGAAGTCGACCCCGGCGCGGCGCAGGTCGGCGCCGACCGCGCGTGCTTGGTCGATCACGCTCTTCGGCGGCAGCGGGTCGCTGACGACCGCCGGCTTGCCGCGGCGCAGGATGCCGGCCTTCTCGCGGCCGATCGCCTCGCGGTCGCGGCCGAGGAACTCGGCATGGTCGACGTCGATGCTGGTCAGGATGACGCAGTCGGCGTCGAACGCATTGACCGCGTCGAAGCGGCCGCCCAGGCCGACCTCGAGGATCACGACATCGAGGGCGCAGGCCGCGAGCAGCCGCGCGATCGCCAGGAAAGTGAATTCGAAATAGGTCAGCGAGATGTCGCCGCGCGCCGCCTCGACCGCCTCGAAGTGCGGCAGCAGCTCCGCCGCGGTGGCCATCCGGCCATCGATCCGGCAGCGCTCCTCGAAGTGAACCAGATGCGGCTTCGAGAACAGGCCGACCCGGTAGCCGGCGGCCAGGGCGATCGCCTCGAGCATGGCGCAGGTCGAGCCCTTGCCGTTGGTGCCGCCGACGATGACGATCGGGGTCGTCGCAGCGAAGCGCAGATCGAGCCGCGCCTTGACCGCCGCGACCCGCTCGAGGGTGAGCTCGATCGTCTTCGGATGGAGTCGCTCGCAGTGGGCGAGCCACTCGGCGAGGGTCGATGTCATCCTGAGCGCGAGCGAAGGATCCGGACGCCTGGTCTGCCGGGATCCTTCGCTTCGCTCAGGATGACATCCGCTAGGCCACCGCGTCGGAGGGCAGCCGTTCGAGCATGGCGATCTGCCGGGCGATCACCGAACGCAGCTCGCGGCGGTCGACGATCATGTCGATGGCGCCGGTCTGGAGCAGGAACTCGGAGCGCTGGAACCCCTCGGGCAGTTTCTCGCGCACCGTGTTCTCGATCACCCGCGGGCCGGCGAAGCCGATCAGCGCCTTCGGCTCGGCGATGACCACGTCGCCGACGAAGGCGAAGCTGGCCGAGACGCCACCCATGGTCGGATCGGTCAGCACGCTGATGTAGGGCAGACCGGCCTTGGCCAGGCGGGTCAGCGACGCGTTGGTCTTGGCCATCTGCATCAGGCTGAGCAGGCCCTCCTGCATGCGCGCCCCGCCGGTCGCGGTGAAGCTGATGAAGGCCGTCTTCTGCTCGATCGCGGTGTGCACGCCGCGCACGAAGCGCTCGCCTACCACCGAGCCCATCGAGCCGCCCATGAAGTCGAACTCGAAGCAGACCGCGACCACCGGCAGGGTCATCAGGGCGCCGCCCATGACGATCAACGCGTCGGTCTCGCCGGTGTGCTCGAGCGCATCCTTCAGCCGCTCGGGGTACTTCTTGCTGTCCCTGAACTTGAGGGCGTCGACCGGGATCACTTCCTGGCCGATCTCGTAACGGCCTTCGGCGTCGAGAAAGGCGTCGAGCCGCGCGCGCGCGCCGATCCGGTGATGGTGGCTGCACTTCGGGCAGACGTACATGTTCTTCTCGAGATCGGTCTTGTAGAGCACCGTCTCGCAGGCCGGGCACTTGATCCACAGTCCCTCGGGGACGGTGCGCCGCTCGCTCGGGTCGGTCGGCTGGATCTTCGGCGGGAGGAGTTTTTCGAGCCAGCTCATGAAGTCGTTCCTTGTCTTGCCCCCTCTCCCGCGGGCGGGAGAGGGCTGGGGTGAGGGGCGTCGAGGGCTGCGCGGATCTCGGCGATGAAGCGCCCGGCGATTGTCGGCGCTTCCTCGGGCCCCGCCGCTTCCAGCCGTTGCACCAGCGCGCTGCCGATGACGACGGCGTCGGCGACCTCGGCAACGGCCCGGGCGGTGGCCGCGTCGCGGATGCCGAAGCCGACGCCGACCGGCAGCGACACCCGCGCCTTGATGCGCGGAATCATCGCCGCAACCGCGGCGATGTCGAAGTGGCCGGCGCCGGTCACGCCTTTCAGCGACACGTGATAGACGTAGCCGCTTGCCACCCGGGCCACGCCGGCGATGCGCGCGTCGGTCGAGGTCGGGGCGATCAGGAAGATCGGATCGATGCCGCGCGCCTTCAGCAATGCCGCGAAGCTCTCGCACTCTTCGGGCGGGTAGTCGACGACTAGGACGCCGTCGACGCCGACGGTCCGGGCCGCGTCGGCGAAGCGCTCGACGCCGTAGCGCTCGATCGGATTTGCATAGCCCATGAGGACGATCGGCGTCTTCGCGTCCCCCTGCCGGAACGCCTCGACCGCGGCCAGCACCTGCGCCATCCCGACGCCGCGCGCCAGGGCCCGCTCGCTCGCCTTCTGGATCACCGGGCCGTCGGCCATCGGGTCGCTGAACGGGATGCCGAGCTCGATGATGTCGGCACCGGCCTGCGCCATCGCCCGCATGATCGCGGCGGTGCCGTCGAGATGCGGATCGCCGACGGTGATGTAGGGAATCAGTGCCGTGCCCTTGCGCTCGCGCAGGGCGGCAAAGGTCGCGTCTATGCGGCTCATGACGCCCCCACGCTTGCGGCTAGCGCCGCTGCGCTGCCCCGCGAGGGGGCGGAGCCCGGCCTGGGGCGGCCCGGCGCCGCGCTCATCGCAGCGCCCGCTTCGCGTCGAGCTCGGCGACGGTGGCGATGTCCTTGTCGCCGCGGCCCGAGAGGTTGACGAGCAGGTGCTGGTCGGGCCGCATCGTCGGCGCCAGCTGCATCGCGTAGGCGACCGCGTGGCTCGACTCGAGCGCGGCAATGATCCCCTCGGCAAGGCACAGGCGATGGAACGCGGCGAGCGCCTCGTCGTCGCCGACGGCCACGTACTCCGCTCGGCCGATGTCGTGCAGCCAGGCGTGCTCCGGCCCGACGCCGGGATAGTCGAGGCCGGCCGAGATCGAATGGGTCTCGGCGATCTGGCCATCGGCGTTCTGCAGAAGGTAGGTCCGGTTGCCGTGCAGCACGCCCGGGCTGCCGGCGCAGATCGACGCCGCATGCCGACCGGTGTGCAGGCCCTCGCCGGCCGCCTCGACGCCGATCAGGCGCGTCCCGGCATGGCCGATGTAGGGATAGAAGATGCCCATCGCGTTGCTGCCGCCGCCGACGCAGGCGATTACCGCGTCAGGCTGGCGGCCGATCATCTCGGGCATCTGCACCAGGCACTCGTCGCCGATGACGCGCTGGAAGTCGCGCACCATCGTCGGATACGGGTGCGGGCCGGCGACCGTGCCGATGATGTAGAAGGTGTTCTCGACGTTGGTGACCCAGTCGCGCAGCGCCTCGTTGAGCGCGTCCTTCAGCGTCTTCGAGCCGCTCTCCACCGGCACCACCGAGGCGCCGAGCAGGTTCATGCGGTAGACGTTGGGCGCCTGGCGCTTGACGTCCTCACTGCCCATGTAGACGATGCACTCTAGGCCGTAGCGGGCGCAGATCGTCGCGGTCGCGACGCCGTGCTGGCCGGCTCCAGTTTCGGCGATCACCCGCGGCTTGCCCATCCGCCGGGCCAGCATGGCCTGGCCGATCGTGTTGTTGATCTTGTGCGCGCCGGTGTGGTTGAGGTCTTCACGCTTGAGGTGGATCTGCGCCCCGCCGAGCTCGCGCGACAGCCGCGCCGCGTGGTAGATCGGGCTCGGCCGGCCGACGTAGTGGGCCAGATCGGAACGGAACTCGGCCTCGAAGGCCGGATCGCGCCGGGCCTCTTCGTAGCAGGCCTTCAGTTCGTCGAGGGCATGGACCAGGGTCTCGGCGACGAAGCTGCCGCCGTACGGGCCGAAGTGGCCGGTCGCGTCGGGTTGCTGGTAGGGGGTCAGCGGGGCGGCATCGCCGGGCCGGGCGAACGAAGGGGAGCGAGAAGGCATGTTCATGGTCAGGAGATCGAGGCGTCGATCCGGGAGTCGGCATCGCGCACGGCGTCGCAGAAGGCGCGGATCGCCGCGGCGTCCTTCACGCCGCGCGCCGACTCCACGCCGGAGGAAACGTCAACGGCCCAGGGCCGGACCTCCAGGATGCCGCTGCCGACATTTCCGGCATGCAAGCCACCAGACAAAACGAGCCGATGGGGCACGGCGCGGGGAACGAGCGACCAATCGAAGACCTTTCCGCTGCCGCCCCAGGTCTCGACGTGAGCGTCGAGGAGGAGGCCCTGGGCCTCGCTGAATCGGCGCGCGAAGTCTAGCAAACCGAAGCCAGGCGCCATCCGCGCCGCCTTGAGGAAAGGCCGGCCCGGAGCGGCGCATTCGGTCACGCTCTCGTCGCCGTGGAACTGCAGCACCAGGTTGCCGATCGCCGCCACCGCTTCGGCGATCGTCGCCGCGCCGGCGTTGACGAACAGGCCGACCGGCGTCACGTAGGGAGGCAGGCCGCGCGCCAGGTCGGCGGCGCGCTCGATCGACAGGTAGCGCGGACTGCCGGGGTGGAACACGAAGCCGACCGCGTCGGCGCCGGCGTCGACCGCGGCCGCGACGTCCTCAGGCCGCGAGACGCCGCAGATCTTGATCCGGGTGCGCGCGCTCATCGTGCATGCACACGGCGCGGCGCCCGCTCAGGGCAGCCACGACATCGCCGGCGTTCGCTCGGGGATTCCATGCCCGGCATCGTAGTACGGGCCGAGGAAGTACAGGCCGTCGGGCGCGAAGGTGGCTGCAGCGAGGGCGCGGTCCCTGCGCGCCAGCACCTCGGCCAGCCAGGCGGCGTCGCGCAGGCCGCTGCCGACCGCCACCAGGCAGCCCATGACGTTGCGGATCATGTGGTGCAGATAGGCGTCGGCGTCGAACTCGAAGCGCCAGTAGTCGCCGCGCCGCTCGATGGCAAGCGAGCGCAGCGTCTTGACCGGTGTCGGCGCCTGGCATTCGGCGGAGCGGAAGGCACTGAAGTCGTGGGTGCCGAGCAAGGCCCGGGCAGCACCCTGCATCGCCGCGCCGTCGAGACGGCGAAAGGTCCAGCCGACCAGGCCGGCTTCGAGCGCCGGCCGTACCCGCGATTCGAGCAGCACGTACACGTAACGCCGGCCGAGCGCGCTGGCGCGCGAGTGGAAGCCTGCAGCGGTGAAACGGCACCACTGGACGGCGATGTCGCCCGGCAGGTAGCGGTTGCTGCCGCGAATCCAGGCCTGCTCGGCGCGCTCGACCGGCGTGTCGAAGTGGACGACCTGGTTGATTGCGTGCACGCCGGCATCGGTGCGGCCGGCGGAGATGCAGCGCAGCGGCCGGTCGGCGAACGCCGTCAGGGCCGCCTCGACCCGGTCCTGCACGGTCTGGCCGCCCGGCTGGCTCTGCCAGCCCTGGTACGCCGAGCCGCGGTAGGCGATGCCGAGCGCAACGCGCCGGGGGGGCATGGCGACGAGCGGCGCGCCGATCGGCGCGCCGCTCAGTCTCAGCTCAGGTCGTCGAGCATGCCCTGCGCCTTGGTCTTGGTGGCGCCGCTCGCCGTCGCCAGGACCTCGCGCAGCAGGTCGCGCGCACCGTCCTTGTCGCCGATCCGCTGGAACTCCTCGGCCAGCTCGAGCTTGCGCGCGAGCGGGTCACGCTGGCTGTCGTCTTCGATGAAAGGCAGGCCGATCGCGTCGGGCGCGGGCGCCGACGACGCGGGCTTGTCGAGATCCAGGGTGATGCCGGAGAGGTCGAAGGCGAGCGGCTCGTCGAGTCGCTCGGACGCCGGGATCGACTCGTTCGACGTCAACGGCATCTTGTGCGTCGTCTGCGCATAGGAGGCCGAGGTGCCGGGCCGCGGCGGCACCGACGCGGTCGCGTCGAACGGCATCGGCTGCGAGGGCATGCCGACGTCGGGATTGTCGAGGTCGAGGTCGAGGTCGCCGATCTGGCTATCGTGCATGCCGGAATCCATGCCGACCGACGACCCGTACTGCGAGGGCACCGGGAGGATCGACTGCGGCAGCGTGCTGGCACCGAGCGGCTCGACGATCGTGCCGCCCTCGGGGTGGCGCTCGGGCGCGCCGCCGGCGTGGTAGAGCGCGTTGTCGGGATCGATCTGCGAGCCGAGCTCCTGTGCCTTGGTCCACTCCTCGCCTTCGCCGCGGGTCAGGGCGAACAGCTGCGTCGCGAGCAGCTCGAAGCCCTTGATGTCGCGCCGCTTGGCATAGACCTCGAGCAGCTTGCTTCGGATCGCCAGGCGCTCCGGATTGCTGCGCATCGCCTCCTTGAGGATCTCCTCGGCCTGGAGGTCGCGGCCATAGGCCAGGTAGACGTCCGCCTCGGCGACCGGATCGACGTCGCCGATCGCGTCGAGCTGCGAGAGCGAGTAGGTCATCGACGAGGAGCTGCCACCGGCGTCGCGCGTGTCGATGCGTTGGCCGCCGCTGGCGCCGAAGAACGAATCGGGCTGCAGGCGACTCTCGAGGAACGAGGTCTCGCCGCTTTCCTTCTTCGAGCGCTGCGTGAACCGGTAGATGCCGAACGCCGCGAGCAGGACCGCGAGTAGGCCGAGGCCGGCGTAGAGCGGATTGGCGAGCAGCGAATCGATGAGGCTGGGCTCGGGGGCCGGCGCCACCTTCACCGGCGGCCTGACCGCCGGCCGCGAGGCGACCCCGCTGGCCGCCGGCCTGGCGACGACCACGCCGCTGCCGGCCATGGACGCGGCCGGCCCGACCGGCGTCGCGCCGATTGCCGCCGACACCGAAGCCGGTGCCGCGGGTACCGGCACCGAGGCCGGCATCGCCACCGGGGCCGGCGCGGGCGGCGGCGGGGCCGCGGCCACGACGACCGGAGCCGGCGCAACCGGGCGCGCCGAGGCGGCAGGGGCCGGTGCGGCTGCAATCGCGGGCGCCGGGGCCGGCGCGGCCGCGGGCGGCGGCGTGGCGCCCTGGACCTTCTTCAGGTCGTTCAGGTTCTTGTTGAGCTCGGCGACACGGGCCTCGGCGGCCTGTCGCTCGCGGTCCTTGGCGAGCCGGTCTTCGGGACTGCCCGGAGCGGCAGCCGTGCTGCCCTTGCTGAGGGTCAGCTTGTCGGGTGTCGCGGCCGACGTGGCCTTCTTGTCGTCGACCGACGCCTGGACCTTGCCGGTCGACTGGCGCGCGCTCGGCTCGGCCCGCGGCGTGAGCGTCGAGCCGGCGAGCTTTTGCCGGTAGGCGCCGAAGTCGGCGCTCTGCGCCTGGATGGTCTTGCGTGCCTCGGCCGCGCCGATCGCCTGCACCTTGTCCGCCGAAGGCACCGACAGCACGACGCCGGCCTTCAGGCGATTCATGTTGTCGCCGATGAACGCGTTCGGGTTGGCCCGGAACAGCGACACCAGCATCTGGTCGAGCGAGACGCCGCCGCGCTGGGCGCGCGCCGCGATCCTGGAGAGGGTATCGCCGGCGGCGACGCGGTATTCGTCGACGCCGACACCGGCGGCGCGGGCGCTTTGTGCAGCCGGCTCGTCGCTGCTGCGCGCCTGCGCAGCAGCGCTGCGCGCGGCCTCGCGGCGCTCGCGCGTCGCTTGCCGCGCCGCTTCACGGGTCGAGGCGGCCGACGGCAGCGAAGGCGGCAGCGGCGCCTGGGCCGCCGGCGCCGCCGAGATCACCGGCGACGCGGTCGTGCCGGTTGGCGCCGGCGGCGCGGCCGCGCGGATCGCCGCCGGCGGATCGAACAGCAGGGTGTATTCGCGGACCAACCGACCGGTCGCCCACGAGATCTCGAGGATGACGTCGACGAAGGGCTCCTGGACGCCGCGATCGCTGACCAGGCGGACGAACACCCGACCGTCGGGGCGCCGCTGCAGGGTCGCTCGGGTGGTCGGCAGGACCGGGTTGTAGTCGACGTTGGCGGCGCGGTAGGCCTCCGGCCCGGCGACGCGGATCCTGAGGTTGGCCTGCTCCTCGGGCGTCATGCTGGTGACTTCGATCTCGGCCTGCATGGCCTCGCCGAGGGCGGACTGCACGCTGAGCCGGCCGAGGCCGAGGGCCGACGCCCAGGGTGAAGCGAGAGCGAGCATCGCGGCAGCGACGCTCGTCAGCGCGAAGCGCCCCGAGATTTTCAGTTTTCTTTTCAAGGCGTCTCCCGAATGGATTTGGCGGACTCGCACCCGAGCTTGCCGGTCTCGATGCAGCCCTTCATGCGGCCTCGGAACAGCCGGCCGCAAAGACGGAAAAGACCATAACATCAGCGAGATACGGTAGCAAGCTCATGCAATGGCTGACATTCGCGGAGAGCGACGTTCCGAGTCTTCTGCACGGCGATGTTGCGGGCAGACAACGCAGCACAGGGAATCGCAGGGGGTCATTCAGGCCTCGAGCAGGATTCGCAGCATGCGCCGCAGCGGCTCGGCCGCGCCCCACAGGAGCTGGTCGCCGACCGTGAAAGCGCCGAGGTAGCGTTCGCCCATCGCCAGCTTGCGCAGGCGCCCGACCGGAATCTTCATCGTACCGGTGACGGCCACCGGCGTGAGCTCGCGGATGCTGTCGGCGCGTGTATTCGGCACGACCCGGATCCATTCGTTGTCGGCGGCGATCATGGCCTCGATGTCGGTCAAAGGCAGGTCGCGCTTGAGGCGAATCGTCAGCGCCTGGCTGTGGCAGCGCATCGCGCCGATCCGCACGCAGGTCGAGTCGATCGGCACCGGCGCGGCACCGCCCGCGAAACCGCGGCCGAGGATCTTGTTGGTCTCGGCGCCGCCCTTCCACTCCTCGAGGCTGGTGCCGTCGCCGCGGTCGGCGTCGATCCACGGGATCAGGCTGCCGCCGAGCGGCACGCCGAAGTTCGCGGTCTCGTCGGCCGACATCGCTCGCTGCCGCTCGAGCACCTTGCGGTCGATCTCGAGGATCGCCGCCTTCGGGTCGTCGAGCAGCGCCCGCACCTCGGCGTTGAGGCTGCCGTACTGGGTCAGCAGCTCGCGCATGTGCTGGGCGCCGCCGCCCGAGGCTGCCTGGTAGGTCGTGCAGGCCATCCACTCGACCAGGTCCGCCTTGAACAGCGCCCCCACGCCCATCAGCATGCAGCTCACCGTGCAGTTGCCGCCGATGTAGTTGCGCACGCCGCGCAGCATCGCATCGCGGATGACGAGGAGGTTGACCGGGTCGAGGACGATGACCGCGTCGTCCTGCATGCGCAGGGTCTTGGCAGCGTCGATCCAGTAGCCTTTCCAGCCGGCAGCGCGCAGCCGCGGATAGACGTCCTTGGTGTACTCGCCACCCTGGCAGGTGATGATCGTGCCGCATCGCTTCAGCGCCTCGATGTCGTAGGCGTCCCGCAGGCGGGTCTCGTTCTTCGCATGCTTCGGCGCGGCGCCGCCCTTGTCGCTGGTGCTGAAGAAGAGCGGCTCGATCAGATCGAAGTCGCCTTCGGCCGCCATCCGATCCAGCAGCACGGAGCCGACCATGCCGCGCCATCCGACCAATCCTGTGAGTTCCATCGCAGTGCCCTGAGTTGAAGTTTGGGGTTTCCTTCGTTCCGCCGGCATCGGGCCGGGGACAGGGCACGACGAACCGGAGCGAACTAGCTCTTGGTGATCG
>JBDTUG010000078.1:0-12538 GCA_040007855.1 Caldimonas sp. | reverse complement strand
CACGGCGCGAGCGCCTGACAGGATTGCTCCCGCCCCGCTTCGCTCCCCTCCCTCCGAGAGGGAGGGGCCGGTTCCTTCGGAACCGCTGCTCGCCGTTGCTCATGGGGCGATGAGGGTGTCGCGGAGCAGGCTGCCGGTCAGGCCGCTGCCGGGCGCGAACGCCAGCACCAGGCGCACGCCCGAGGGCAGGGCCAGGCGCTGCACCCCGGCCGGCGCCGCGGCCGAGGCCGGCGCGGCGACGTTGCCGGTCGACTGGCAGTTCGCCCAGGCGTTGCCCTGGAAGAAGAACACCTGCCACTGGTCGAGGCCTTCGAGCGCGCGCAGCTGGCCGGTCTCGTTGCCATGGAACTGCTGGCTGCGCAGCCAGCTCTCCTGCAGCGCGGTGGTCGTCGTCACCGCGGGGCCGGCCCAGCGCTGCCATACCGAATCGCGGGCACCGGGCCGGAGCGACCAGGCGACGACCTGCAGGCCGCCTTCGGCGCGGCGGGTCAGGCGCACGCTCTGGCCGTCGCAGGTCAGGGCCGGAACCGCCGTGCTTTCCTGCAGCGAGGCGAGGTCCTGCTCCCACTGCGAGATCACCGTCTCGAGGCGCAGGGTCCGCTCGAGGTGGATCTGGTTCGCGTCGCGCGAGCGCACGACGGCGTCGACGCCTTGCCAGGCCATCAGCGACATGATCGCCATCACGACGATCGCCACCAGCACTTCGACCAGCGTGAAGCCGCGGATGCGCCGCCGCGCCATCAGGAGCGTCCCATGATGGTGGACAGGAGCAGGATCGGCGCGCCGTTGTCGTCGAGCACCTGGGCGTCGACGCGCCGGAAGTTGGGGTTCGGGGTCGGCCGGACGATCAGCTTGCCGGCGTAGGTGCGGCCGAGCTGCTCGCAGCTGAACAGGCTGTCGCCGATGTCGGGATAGCGGCGCGCCAGCTTGAGCCCGGTCAGCTGGTTGTCGGCGCACCACTGGGCGGCGGTCACCTCGGCGAGCCGGGCGGTGTTGTTGGTCAGCGTTCCGGCCGCCCTGACGCCGGCGCCGAGCGTGACCGCGACGATCGCCAGCGCGACCAGCACCTCGATCAGGGTGAAGCCGCCCGCGGCCCGCGGGCTCACGGCGGGGCGGCGCTGCCGTCGCTGACGAGGAACGGGCCGATGCCGTCGGTGGCCAGCGTCAGGCGCTGGTCGTCGAGGCGCAGGACGATGCGCTGCTCGCCGATCAGCGGCTCCGGGCCGAGGATGACGGCGCGTGCGCCGATCACCTGGGCCGCCGTGCCCGCCTCGAGCCAGCGGGTCGGCAGCGGCTCGGCGGCGGACAGGCCGACGAAGCGAAAGCCGGCGCCGTCGGCCTGCTGCTCGACCGGCTCCCAGCTCGCCGCCACGCCAGACGAGCGCGCCTCGGCGCGCGCCGACTCGAGCAGGGCGGCCAGCCGCACCGCCTCATGCTCGAGCTTGGCGGCGGTCGGGTCGCGCAAGGCCAGGCTGGCCACGGCCGTCACGATCGCGATCAGCGCGACGACGACGATCAGCTCGATCAGCGTGAAGCCGCGCGAGCGTGTGGCAGCGACCCTCGCAAGACCGGGCAACCGGGCCGTGCACCGTGCCGCTCCGAGCCCGGCCGCGCCCCCTCGTGGGGCAGCGACGAGAGGGAGGCGCAATCGGGCCTCGGCCGGGCGCCGGGCCGCCCCAAGCCCGGCCGCGCCCCCTCGGGGGGCAGCGACCGGAGGGAGCGTGGGGGCCTTTTTACTGCCAGGAGCCGACGTCCGCATTCCTGTTCTCACCGCCCACCACGCCGTCGGCGCCGAAGCTGTAGACGTCGATCTCGCCTTTCAGCCCCGGGTTGGCGTACTGGTAGGGGTGCGCCCACGGGTCGCTCGGCAGCTTGTCGAGGTAGGGCCGCCAGTTCGGCGGGATCACGCCGACCGTCGGCTTGGCGACCAGCGCCTGCAGGCCCTGCTCGCCGCTCGGATAGCGCAGGTTGTCGAGCTTGTAGAGCTTGAGGGCCTGCATCAGGTTGTTGACGTCGGTGCGCGCCGCGGTCACGCGGGCGTCGTCGGCGCGATCGAGCATGTTGGGGACGATCAGCGCGGCGAGCACGCCGATGATGACGAGCACGACCATCAGCTCGATCAGGGTGAAGCCGCGGCTGCGGCGCAGGCGTTTTCCGTACTCGTGGCACGGGCTTTTCAGAGGCAATCGCATCGTGGAGTTCTACCGTTCGGGCGCCTCGGTCACGAGGGCGCTCGATCATAATCGCCGCATGTTCGCCCGCCTGTCGGCATTCGTGATCTGGTCGCTCGTCGCAGCCGGCGCGGTGTTCTGGGCGCTGCGTTTCGGCGTGCAGGCGCCGCTGGCGCCGGCGCATGCCGTGCCGATCGACCGGGCGGCGCCGCCGCGTGGCGACCTGGCCCGGCTGTTCGGCGCCGCGCCGGTGCTTGCCGTAGCCCCGGAGGCGGCGCCCGAAGCGCCGTCGCGGTTTCGCCTGATCGGCGTGATGGCGCCGAAATCGAGCACGCTGCAGGGAACCGGCGCCTACGGCCTGGCGCTCATCGCCATCGACGGCAAGCCGGCCAAGGCCTACGCGGTCGGCGCCCGCCTCGACAACCAGCTGGTGCTGCAGTCGGTAGGGCTGCGCACCGCCTCGATCGGCTCGGCGCAGGGCGCGCGCAGCGTCCTGCTCGAGCTGCCCGCGCTGCCGCCGCCGGCGACCGGCGTCCTGCCGGCCCCGGGGGCGCCCGGCGCGGCCATGCCACTCCCCGCCGCGGGGGCGATGCGGCCGAGTGTCGGAGCGGTGCCGGCGGCCGCGCCGGCGCCGGCCATGGCCCCGGCAGCGGTGCCGGCCCCGGTCGTGCCGCCGGCAGCGATGCAGCTGGCCCCAGCCCCGGTCCCCGGTTCGGCGAACCAGTTGCCGGCCAACCCGAACCTGCCCCAGCCGGACAGCTTTCGCTCGCAGTAGGAGCGGCTCCGGCGAAGCGCCGGTCTACTGCAGGAACAGCCGGTATCCCGGATTGGCGGTTTCGTCGGCGCACGGATAGGCGAGCGTCTTCAGAAACTCGGCGAACGCCGCCTCGTCGGCCGGCGGCACCTGGATGCCGACCAGGATCCGCCCGTAGTCGGCGCCCTGGTTGCGGTAGTGGAACAGGCTGATGTTCCAGCCTTCCGGCATGCACGAGAGGAAGCGCATCAGGGCCCCCGGCCGTTCCGGGAAGACGAAGCGATAGAGCCGCTCGTCGCGGGCCAGGGCGCTGCGCCCGCCGACCATGTGGCGCACGTGCTCCTTGGCCAGCTCGTCGCCGGTCAGGTCGAGCGCCGGAAATCCATGGCTCGCGAAGTGGCGCGCCAGCTGCGCCGACTCGGCCCGGTCGACGGTCGCGATGCCGACGAAGACATGGGCGACGTCGGCCTGCGAGATGCGGTAGTTGAACTCGGTCACGGCGCGCGGGCCGAGCAAAGCGCAAAAGCGCCGGAAGCTGCCGCGCTCTTCCGGGATCGTCACGCCGAACAGCGCCTCGCGCTCCTCGCCGACCTCGGCCCGCTCGGCGACGAAGCGAAGGCGGTCGAAGTTCATGTTCGCGCCGCAGGTGATCGCGACGTAGGTCTCGCCGCTCGCCCCGCTCTTCTGCACGTGCTGCTTGATGGCGGCGACGCCGAGCGCGCCTGCCGGCTCGAGGATGCTGCGCGTGTCCTCGAACACGTCCTTGATCGCCGCGCAGGCAGCGTCGCTGTCGACCACGATCCAGTCGTCGACCAGATGGCGGGCGAGGCGGAAGGTTTCGGCGCCGACCTTCTTGACCGCGGTGCCGTCGGAGAACAGGCCCACGTCCGCGAGCTCGATGCGCCGGCCGGCGCGGATCGAACGCAGCATCGCGTCCGAGTCGTTCATCTGCACGCCGACGATCCGGATCTCCGGCCGCACCGCCTTGACGTAGGCGGCCACGCCCGAGATCAGGCCGCCGCCGCCGACCGCGACGAAGATGGCGTCGATCCGGCCCTGGTGCTGGCGCAGGATCTCCACGGCGATCGTGCCCTGGCCGGCGATCACGTCGGGGTCGTCGAAGGGGTGGACGAAGCTGAGCCCGCGCTCGGCCTCGAGTTCGAGCGCATGGGCGTAGGCGTCGGAATAGCTGTCGCCGTGCAGCACCACCTCGGCGCCAAGCGCGCGCACCGCGCTGATCTTCAGCGAGGGGGTGGTCGTCGGCATCACCACGAGCGCCTTGCAGCCGAGCCGGTGCGCCGCCAGCGCGACCCCTTGCGCATGGTTGCCGGCCGACGCGCAGATGACGCCACGCGCCAGCGCCGGCGCCGCCAGGTGCGACATCTTGTTGTAGGCGCCGCGCAGCTTGAAGCTGAACACCGGCTGGGTGTCTTCGCGCTTGAACAGAACGCGGTTGCCGAGCCGCTGCGAGAGACGCGGCGCGGCGTCGAGCGCCGACTCGATGGCGACGTCGTAGACGCGCGCCGTCAGGATCTTCTGCAGGTAGCCGGCCAGCGGCGGTCGGAGGCCGAGGGCGGGCTTGCGCGGCGCGGACTTGCGGGCTGAGGTCGCCATGCTTTTCTAGGCTCTCCAGCGGCTGACGATTGCGGCGCCGCATCATACGGGCCGTCCTGGGCTGCTTCCGAAGGCGGCCGGGCGCGAGCCAGAAAAAAGCCCAAGGCATTGCTGCCCTGGGCTGAATCCACCAATTGAGGAGGTGGAGGAGACAATCGTTGCGGAGCGAGACCGACCTTGCGACGCGAGTCTTCGACCGCCTGAAAACGAGTGTAGGGCCTTTTTTGTTGCAGTGCAATATCGCCCGGGAGACCGACGACATGGAGTGCACGATCGACTGGCTGCCGGCGAGCGGCATGGCGTTCTCGGCAGAGACCGGAAGCGGTCATCTGCTGACGATGGACGGTGCAGCCGACGGGGGCGGGCGCAACCTCGCGCCACGGCCGATGGAGACGGTGCTGGCCGGCACCGGAGCCTGCAGCGCCTACGACGTGGTCCTGATCCTGCTTCGCGGCCGCCACGACGTGCGCGGCTGTCGCGTCGAGGTGAAGGCGGAGCGCGCCGAGCGCGACCCGAAGGTGTTCACCCGGATCCACCTCCATTTCCTGGTGACCGGCGTCGGGCTCGCCGGCGCCGCGGTGGAACGGGCGATCGCGCTCTCGCACGAGAAGTACTGCTCGGCGACGATCATGCTCGGGCAGATGGCCGCGATCACGACCAGCTTCGAGATCCGGCCGGCCGACGCCGTACCGGCCGCGGGGAGTGCTCAGACGTAGTGCGCCGTCGTCGTCATCAGGCGGCCTGCTGCGCGCATCGCCAGCCGGACCGGCCAGGGCAGTCGGGCAGCGCCTGCGACCTCGGCGGCGAGGGCGTGGCCGGCCTCGTCCTCCTTCATCTGGCCGACGATGGCGCGCGACGCGAGATCGCCCGCGGGCAGGCGATCGAGGTGGCCGTCCAGGTGGCGCTCGACCTGGCGCTCGGTCTCGACAACGAAGCCCAGGCTCGCGGCATCGCCCATCCTTCCGGCCACCAGGCCGATGCCGAACGCGCCAAGATACCAGAGCGGATTGAGCAGGCTCGGCCGGGCGCCGAGCTCGCGCAGCCGCTCCGCCGTCCAGGCGAGGTGGTCGGTCTCCTCGGCGGCCGCATGCGCGAACTGACGCCGCAGGACCGGATTCGCCGTGGCCAGCGCCTGCCCGCTGTAGAGCGCCTGGGCACAGACCTCGCCGACGTGATTGACGCGCATCAGCGCGCCGGCGCTGCGTCGCGCGGCGTCGTCGAGCGGAGCGTCCGGCTCGGCCGGCAGCGGCCGCGGCCGGACCGCTCGCGCTGGCGCGGTGAGCGATCGCAAGGCGTGATCGAGGCCGGACAACGCCCGGTCGACAGGGCTCAGAGACAGGGGATCCATGGGGCGGAAAGGATAGCGCCGGACGCCGGATACATCCGGCGAAATCCTCGTTGTGCCAAGACAACATAAGGCCTTTTTTTGCTCGGCAAGGCTTTGCAGGGCCGGGCCCCTCTGGTGCAATACGTACAACTTCCGCAAAGGGGGTTGTGCCTGATCTGCTCCAGCGCGGGTAATCGGTGATCGGGACCTCTTGTTCAACCTAGGAGATAGTTGCAATGAAAAAATCTCTACTCGCTCTCGCGGTACTGGGCGCTTTTGCCGGCGTCGCGTCGGCGCAGTCGTCGGTCACTCTGTACGGCACCATCGACCTGAGTGGCAAATACGTCAAGAACGACGGCACCACCAAGCGTCTGTCGTTGAGCCAGGACGGCATCAACAGCAGCCAGCTGGGCTTTCGCGGCGTCGAGGATCTCGGCGGTGGCCTGAAGGCCACGTTCGTCCTGCTGGCCGGCGTCAATGCCGATACCGGCACGTCGAACTCGAAGTTCTTCAACCGCAAGGCGACCGTCAGCCTGTTGAACAACGCCGGTGAGCTCCGTCTCGGCCGCGACTACACGCCGTCCTTCTGGAACAACACGATCTATGACGCGTTCGGCACCAACGGCCTCGGCAGTTCCATCAATGCCGTGCAGCTCCCGACCGGCACGCTCGTCCGCGCCGACAACTCGATCGGCTACTTCCTGCCGTCGAACATCGGCGGCTTCTACGGCCAGCTGATGCTCGCGGCCGGCGAAGGCGCCACGCCGGTTCCTGGCCTGCTTGCCTCGGCCACGGCGCCCGCCAACGGCTCGCCGGTCGGCTCGCCGTACAGCGGCTCGGCCAACCCCGGCCGCTACATCGGCGGCCGGATCGGCTTCGCTGCCGGCCCGTTCGACATCGCCGGTGCCTACGCCACCCAGAGGTACATCTACACGACCGGCCGGAATGCCGCGGGCGCGTCGCAGAAGACGTACAACATCGGCGGTTCGTACGACTTCGGCTTCCTGAAGATCCTCGGCTACATCGATCGCGACAAGGTCGACTTTGCCAAGGAAACCCGCGGCTCGATCAGCACGGTGATTCCGTTCGGCCAGAGCGAAATCCACCTCGGCTACTCGCGCAGCAAGCTGACCGTCGACGGCGTCGCCGGCTTCTCGAACACCGTCTGGCAAGCTGCCGCGACGTACCAGTACAACCTGTCCAAGCGGACGGCGATGTACGGCACCATCTCGCAATTGACCAACGGCGATCACTCGGCGTTCTCGGTGTCCTCCGGGACTGCGCTGCGCGCTGCACCGACCGCCGGTGGCGACTCGAAGGGCTTCGAAGTCGGCCTGCGTCACTTCTTCTGATCCGGCGCTCGCCTCGCGCGAGTCTGTCGCTCAGTGCAAAAAGGCCGCCTCCGGGCGGCCTTTTTCATGGCCTTTGCACCGGGCGCCTCCGGGCATTCCCCTTTGACGCGTGACGCGCGTTTTGCTTTGATCGGCCCTCTTTCATGCTCGCCTTCGTCCTCCGCCGCCTCATGCAGGCCGTCCTCGTGATGCTGACGGTGGCGTTCATCGCGTTCATGCTGTTCCAGTACGTCGGCGATCCGGTCACCAACATCCTCGGCCAAGACGCGACGCCGCAGCAGCGCCTGCAACTACGCGCCGACCTCGGGCTCGACCAGCCGTTTGCGGTCCAGTTCGCACGCTTCGTCGGCAATGCGGTCCGTGGCGAGTTCGGCCTCAGCCTGCGCCAGGGGCGCAAGGTCTCCTCGCTGATCGCCGAACGGCTGCCCGCCACCCTGGAGCTGTCGATGGTCGCGGCGCTGATGGCGCTCGTGTTCGGCATCCCGATGGGCGTGTACGCGGCGCTCAAGCGCGGCACCTTTTTCTCGCAGACCCTGATGACGATCTCGCTGATCGGCGTGTCGCTGCCGACTTTCCTGATCGGCATCCTGCTGATCCTGATTTTCGCGGTGACGCTGAAGTGGCTGCCGAGCTTCGGTCGCGGCGAGGTGCTCGCACTCGGGCCCTGGACCACCGGGATGGCCAGCGTCGACGGCTGGCGGCACCTGATCCTGCCGGCGATCACGCTCGCCGTGTTCCAGCTCACCCTGATCATGCGGCTCGTGCGCGCCGAGATGCTCGAGGTGCTGCGCGCCGACTACATCAAGTTCGCGCGGGCGCGCGGCCTGCCGGACCGGTCGGTCTATTTCGGCCACGCGCTGAAAAACACGCTCGTTCCCGTGATCACCATCACCGGCCTGCAGCTCGGCTCGCTGATCGCCTTCGCGATCATCACCGAGACCGTTTTCCAGTGGCCCGGAATGGGCCTGCTGTTCATCCAGGCGGTCACCTTCGCCGACATTCCGGTGATGGCCGCCTACCTCTGCCTGATCGCCCTGATCTTCGTCGTCATCAACCTGGTCGTCGATCTGCTCTACTTCGCCGTCGACCCGCGCCTTCGCGTGGAGAGGGCCGCCGGCGGCCACTAAAACCGTTCCTGTCACCCGGAAACCGTCCCATGAAAAAACTTGCCCCCCTGTTCTTCGCCGCCTCGCTCGCCCTCGCCGCGTTCGGCGCCGGCGCGGTGACCCTTCGCGTCTCCAACCAGGGCGACGTGCAATCGATGGATCCGCACTCGCTCAACGAGAGCCTGCAACTCAGCTTCACCGGCAACGTCTACGAGTCGCTGATCGAGCGCGACAAGACGATGGGCCTGGCCCCGGCGCTGGCGACGAAGTGGACCCAGACCAGCCCGACGGTCTGGCGCTTCGAGTTGCGCCAGGGCGTGAAATTCCACGACGGCACCCCCTTCACCGCCGACGACGTGGTCTTCACGTTCAAGCGTGCGGCGGGCGAAGGCTCGGACATGAAGGGCTATACCAACCCGATCAAGGAAGTGCGCAAGGTCGGCGAATACGCGGTCGAGCTCGAGACCACGGCACCGTACCCGATCCTTCCCGACACCATGACGACCCTGGCCATGATGAGCAGGAAATGGTGCGAGGACAACAAGGCCGAGCGACCGGTCGACCGCCGCAAGGGGATCGAGAACACCGCCAGCTTCAAGGCCAACGGCACCGGTCCGTTTCGCCTGAAGGAGCGCCAGCCCTCGGTCCGGACGGTGCTGGTCAAGAACTTCAACTGGTGGGGCAAGGTCGAGAGCAATGTCGACGAGATCGTCTTCACCCCGATCGGCAACGACGCGACGCGCGTCGCTGCGCTGCTCTCCGGCGAAACCGACGTGATGGAGCCGGTGCCCCTGCAGGATGTCGAGCGGATCAAGTCGGCCGGCAACTTCACCGTGCTGCAAGGCCCGGAGCTGCGGACGATCTTTCTCGGCATGGACCAGAAGCGCGACGAGCTGCTGTTCAGCAGCGTCAAGGGCAAGAACCCGTTCAAGGACGTGCGGGTGCGGCGCGCCTTCTACCAGGCGATCGACACAGAGACGATCAAGAGCCGGGTCATGCGCGGCGCTGCCTTGCCGACCGCCCTGATGGTCGGCGCGGCGGTGCGCGGCTTCCAGGCCGACATGAACAAGCGCCTCGCCTACGACCCCGAAGCGGCGAAGAAGCTGCTCGCCGATGCCGGCTACCCGAACGGCTTCGAGGTGACGATGAACTGCCCGAACGACCGCTACGTCAACGACTCGGCGATCTGCCAGGCGGTGGCCGCGAATCTGGCGCGGATCGGTGTCAAGATCAACCTCCAAGCCGAGACCAAGGTCAGCTATTTTCCGAAGATCCTGCGCCGCGACACCAGCTTCTACCTGCTCGGCTGGACGCCGAGCACGGTCGACTCCCATGACGTGCTCTCGGCGATCATGGCCACGCCCAACGACAAGGGCCAGGGCCAGTTCAACCTAGGCGCCTACAGCAACCCCAAGCTCGACGATCTGACCCTGAAGATCCAGTCCGAGACCGACCAGAAGAAGCGCAACGACCTGATCCACGAGGCGTTCAAGATCCACCAGGACGACGTCGGCCACATTCCGCTGCACCAGCAGGCGCTGGCCTGGGCCTACAGCAACAAGGTCAGCCTGGTGCAGTTGCCGAACAACTACATGTACTTCAAGTGGATCACGCTCAAGTCGAAGTAGCCGCGGCGGCCGCGGCCCTCGCCGCAGGCGCGGCGCTCGCACCGGCGCCGCGCGATCTGCGCTTGCCTGACGCGACGCCGGCGCGCGCGGCCGGTCGCTGGGCGCGCTTCGTCGATGGCGACTTCTGGCACTCGTTCCGCAACTCGCCGATGGCGATCGGCTCGGCGGCGGTGGCCCTCGTCCTCATCGTCTGCGCGGTGTTCGCCGGCTGGATCGCGCCGCACAACCCGTTCGATCTGGCGACACTCGAACTCGGCGATTCGATGCTGCCGCCGGCCTGGATGGCGGGCGGCAGCGTCAAGTACCTGCTCGGCAGCGACGAGCAGGGGCGCGACGTGTTGTCGGCCCTGATGTACGGGGCGCGCATCTCGCTTTTCGTCGGCGGCGCGTCGGTCGTGCTGTCGCTCCTGATCGGCGTCAGCCTCGGCCTGATCTCGGGCTACGTCGGCGGGCGCCTCGACGCGCTGATCATGCGCGTCTGCGACGTGATGCTGTCCTTTCCGTCGATCCTGATCGCCTTGCTGATTGCCGGGGTCGGCCATGCGATGTTCCCCGATGCCCACGACACCCTCGCCTTCGGTGTGCTGATCCTCGCCATCGCCCTGCCAGGCTGGGTGCAGTACGCGCGCGCGGTGCGCGGCTCGACCATGGTCGAGCGGCACAAGGAGTACGTGCAGGCGGCCCGCGTGATCGGCGTCGCGCCGCTGCGGATCATGATGAAGCACGTGCTGCCGAACGTGATGGGGCCGGTGCTGGTGCTGTCGACGATCCAGGTCGCGACCGCGATCCTGGCCGAAGCGACCTTGTCTTTCCTGGGCGTCGGCGTCTCGCCGACCTCGCCTTCGCTCGGCACCTTCATCAACGAAGGCAACAAGCAGCTGTTCAGCGGCGCCTGGTGGCTTGTCATCTTTCCAGGCACCATGCTCGTTCTGATTGCACTGAGCATCAACCTGTTCGGTGACTGGTTGCGCGACGCGTTGAACCCGCGCCTGCGCTGACGGTCGAGTCGCTCTCGCCGATCCAAAAGGAGTCGATCATGGTGATTTCCGTCCATCTTCTGCGTGGTGCCGCGGTGCTCGCCTGCGCTGGCGCCCTCACTGCATGTGCGAGCACTGACTACCACTATTCGCAGCTTACCGGTACGCGCTATCACCGGGTGCCGATCGATACCTATCCGGTGTCGATTCTTCGCATCGACGGACAGGACACCTTGCGCGGCCGCCTCGGCCTCGTCCGGGAGACGGGCAAGGAGGGCTACAAGCCGTCGTACGCGCTGGCCGATCCCGGCCTTCACCAGGTCACCGTGCAAGGGCCTCCCGGCGCCGCCAGCAGTTTCGGCGAGACGCGCACCATCGCCCTCGAGATCGCGCCGTGCACTCGCTACTACCTGGTGGCGGTGAAGAGCAATCCGCTTGCCTCGGACTTCAGCGTCCGCGTCGAACACCAGGAGCCGGTCAGCGGCTGCACGCTTCCCCGTTCTTCCTGAGCCCATGCCCGACCCGCTGCTCGACGTCCGCCACCTCCGGGTCGAGTTCCCCACGCGGCGGGGCACGCTGGTCGCCCTCGACGACATCTCGTTCGCCATCGCCCCGGGCGAGATCCTCGGCGTCGTCGGCGAATCAGGGGCGGGCAAGTCGCTCACCGGCGCGGCGATCATCGGCCTGCTCGACCCGCCCGGCCGGATCGCGGCGGGCGAGATCCGCTTCGACGGGCGGCGCATCGACGACCTGCCGTACGAAGAGATGCGCAAGGTGCGCGGCCGCTCGATCGGCGCGATCTTCCAGGACCCGCTGACCTCGCTCGACCCGCTCTACACGATCGGCCAGCAGCTGATCGAGACGATCCGGACCCATTTGCCGGTCGACGCCGCCGAGGCGCGGCGCCGGGCGGTGCGTCTGCTCCAGGAGACCGGAATCCCGGCGGCCGAAGAGCGCCTCGACCAGTATCCGCATCAATTCTCCGGCGGCATGCGGCAGCGCGTCGTCATCGCGCTGGCCCTGGCCGGCGAGCCCAGGCTGATCGTCGCCGACGAGCCGACCACGGCGCTCGACGTCTCGATTCAGGCGCAGATCATTTCGCTGCTGAAGCGCCTCTGCAAGCAGCACGGCGCGGCGGTCATGCTGGTCACCCACGACATGGGCGTGATCGCCGAGACCTGCGACCGCGTCGCCGTCATGTACGCCGGCCGGTTCGTCGAGATCGGGCCGGTCGGTGCGGTCATCCACTCGCCGGCCCACCCGTACACCGCCGGCCTGATGGGCTCGATCCCGGCGATGGACGACGACCGCGAGCGGCTGCTGCAGATCGACGGCGCCATGCCGCGCCTGACCGCGATCCCCGCCGGCTGCGCCTTCAACCCGCGCTGCCCGCAGGTGTTCGGCCGCTGCCTGAGCGAGCGGCCCGACCTCCTGCCCGCCGGCGCGACCCGGGCCGCCTGCTGGCTGCATGCGGCGCCGCTGCGGGCGGCCGCGTGAGCGCCGTCGTCGCGGCGGGGCAGGGCGGGGCGACGCTGGTCGAGGTCGACGGCCTGACCAAGACCTTCGACGTCTCGGCGGCCTGGCTGAACCGGGTCGTCGAGCGCAAGCC
>JBDTUG010000077.1:0-12769 GCA_040007855.1 Caldimonas sp. | reverse complement strand
CCGCTCGAGCTCTACGACCGGCCGGCCAACCTGTTCGTCGCCCAGTTCATCGGCTCGCCGGCGATGAACGTGGTCCATGGCACGCTGAGGCGCAACGGCGACGAAGCCTGGGTGCAAGCCGAAGGCGGCATCCGCTGGCCCTTGCCGGCGGGTGGCGCCGGCCGGGACGGCCAGGCCGTCGCCTACGGCATCCGGCCGGGTGATCTCTCGGTCGGCGGCGGTGCGCGCGGCGTTCTGGCCGAGGTGATCGTCGTCGAGCCGACCGGCGCCGAGACCGAGTTGCTGGTGCAGGTGGGCGCGGAACAGATCGTTGTCATCATGCACGGCCGGACCGATGTCCAGCCCGGCCAGGCGATCACCCTGGCAGTCGATCTCGGCAGCGTCCACGTGTTCGATCCGGTCGGCGGCGCGGCGATGCGCGCCTGAGGACCTACGAAGACGCCCGCGCGCTTAGGGCACGGGCGAGAGCAGGGGCCGGCCGGCGAAATGCGCTTGCAGGTTGGCGAAGGCCCGGTCGGCCATCGCCCGGCGCGTCTGCCAGGTCGCGCTGCCGACGTGCGGCGTGACGACGACATTGTCGAGCGCCAGCAATTCGGTCGGGACGTTCGGCTCGTTCTCGAAGACGTCCAGGCCGGCGCCGGCGATCGTGCCGGCTTGCAGCGCCTCGATCAGCGCCGCTTCGTCGACCACCGAGCCGCGCGCCACGTTGATCAGGTAGCCGTCCTTGCCGAGCGCCTTCAGCACCTTCGCGTCGATCAGCTTGCGCGTGCCGGCCCCGCCGGGCGTGATGACGACCAGGAAGTCGACCTCGGCCGCCAGCGCCTCGGCGCTCGCCAGGTAGCGATAGCCCGAGCCGGGCTTCTCGCTGCGCGCCGTGTAGGCGATCGTCATGCCGAAGGCCTCGGCCCGCCTGGCGATCGCCTGGCCGATCCGGCCGAGCCCGACGATGCCGAGCCGGGCGCCGCTCATCTTGCGCGCCAGCGGCATCGGCCCGCTCGCCCACATGCCTTCGCGAACGTACCGGTCGGCCTGGGGAATGCGCCGGGCGACGGCGAGCACCAGCCCCATCGCGAGATCGGCGACCTCGTCGTTCAGCACGTCGGGCGTGTTGGTGACGGCGACGCCGCGCTCGCGCGCCGCGGCGACGTCGACGCCGTCGTAGCCGACGCCGAACACCGAGACGATCTCGAGCGCCGGCAATTGCGCGATCAGCTCGCGCGGCACCTTCGATTCGCCGCTGGCCGAGATCGCCCGGATGCGCGGCGCGACCGCGGCGAACGCAGTCGGGTCGCTCTGGTGGATCCGGTCGTGAACGCGAAACGCGCCGCGCAGCGACTCCATCATTGGCGGCCAGAGCTTGGCGACGACGAGGACTTCCGGCTGTTCGTCGCTGGCGGGTGGGGAGGGCGGGGGCATCGGGTTTGTCTCCGGGGTTCAGTGCAGGGGCAGGAAGCGGTCGCCGCGCAGGCGGTGCGGAACGGGGCCGGCGGCGAACAGGCGCAACTCGACGCTGGTGCGGTCGAGCGTCATGTCAGGTCGCACGTGCGTATGGTGCAACACGCCGCCGCCGAAGACGAGCGCGTCGCCCGGGCCGAGCGTCGGGCGCCGGAACTCGCGCTCGCCATGCCGGGCGCGGATCGCGCCGTCGGCCAGCGCAGCCAGCGGCAGTAACGCCGGCAGCTCGCGGTCGACCCATTCGAGGCCGGGCGCGTCGGCGCCGCAGGGCGTGAGGGCGACCCAGCAGGTGACCATCGGCAGCAGCGCCGTGGCGCGCTGCTCGGGCGGTGCGGCGAGGAAGTCGAAGCCGAGCGCGCCGTCCTGGTGCCAGCGGTGAGGCGCGTGGCCGGGCGGATAGCGCGCCGGAGCGTACTGGCGCCGCACCCAGCAGCGGTCGAGGTCGCAGGCCAGCGCGTCGCCGAGCCGGGCCCGGCAGAAGGCGCCGACATCGGTGTCGAGGAGCGCCGCGGCGATCGCGCCGATGTCGAGCGACGCGAGCGCCGCCAGGCGCAGCGAGGAGCTGAACGGGTCGAAGTCGCGGCCGGGTGCGCCGTCGCGCCGCCAGGCCGGATGGGCGTCGATCGCGGCGAGCCAGGCCTGCACGGTCGCGCCGGCGACCGCGCCGGGCACCCGCACCGCCGCCGTCATCACATGCCCACGTAGTTCGGGCCGCCACCGCCTTCGGGCGTGACCCAGACGATGTTCTGGGTCGGATCCTTGATGTCGCAGGTCTTGCAGTGGACGCAGTTCTGGGCGTTGATCTGCAGCCGCTCGGTGCCGCCGTCGGCGACGAACTCGTACACCGCGGCCGGACAGTAGCGGCTCTCCGGGCCGGCGTAGCGGGCAAGGTTGACCTGTACCGGAACGCTGTTGTCCTTCAGCGTCAGGTGCACGGGCTGGTTCTCGGCGTGGTTGGTGTTGCTGATGAAGACGCTCGACAGCCGGTCGAAGGTGAGCTTGCCGTCGGGCCTCGGATAGGCGATCTTTTCGCACTCGGCCGCCGGTTCGAGGTAGAGGTGGTCGGCCTTGACGCTGTGCATCGTCCAGGGCGGTGCCTTGAAGCCGAGCCTGGGCAGCAGCCACTGCTCGATGCCGGTCATCAGCGTCGCCACCGTCCGGCCCTTCTTGAACCACTGCTTGAAGTTGCGCGACCGGTCGAGCTCGTCGTGCAGCCAGCTCTTCTCGAAGGCCGCCGGATACGCCGACAGCTCGTCGAGGGCACGCCCGGCGACCAGCGCCTCGAAGGCGGCCTCGGCGGCGAGCATGCCGGACTTGATCGCCGCGTGGCTGCCCTTGATCCGGCTGGCATTCAGGTAGCCGGCCTCGCAGCCGACGAACACGCCGCCCGGAAATACCGTCTTCGGCAGACTGAGGATGCCGCCCGCCGTGAGGGCGCGCGCCCCGTAGCCGAGCCGCTTGCCGCCTTCGAGCGTTTTCCTGATCTCCGGATGCAGCTTCCAGCGCTGCATCTCCTCGAACGGGCTCAGGTACGGGTTGGCGTAGTCGAGGCCGATCACGAAGCCGAGCTCGACCTGGTTGCGGTCGAGGTGATAGAGGAACGAGCCGCCGTAGGTGGCGGAGTCGAGCGGCCAGCCGGCGGTGTGGGTGACCAGCCCGGGCGTGGCCTTTTCGGGCGCCACTTCCCACAGCTCCTTGATGCCGATCGCATAGCTTTGCGGATCCCTGCCGGCGTCGAGGGCGAAGCGGGCGATCAGCTGGCGGCCCAGGCTGCCGCGCGAGCCTTCGGCGAACACCGTGTACTTGGCGTGCAGCTCCATGCCGAGCTGGAAGCTCTCGGTCGGCTCGCCGTCCTTGCCGACGCCGAGGTTGCCGGTTGCTACGCCCCTGACCGCGCCTTGTTCCGTGTAGAGCACCTCGGCCGCGGCGAAGCCGGGGAAAATCTCGACGCCGAGCGCTTCGGCCTGGCTGGCCAGCCACTTGACGACGTCGCCCAGGCTGATGACGAAGTTGCCGTGGTTCTTGAAACAGTCGGGCAGCAGGAAATCGGGGGTTGCCTTGGCGCCGGTTTCGGTAAGGAACAGGAACCGGTCGACGGTGACCGGCTGGTTCAACGGCGCGCCGTCTGCCTTCCAGTTCGGCAGCAGCTCGGTCACGGCGCGCGGATCCATGATCGCGCCCGAGAGGATGTGCGCGCCCGGCTCGGAGCCTTTCTCCAGCACCAGCACCGACAGCTCGTGCGAGCGCTCGGCGGCGAGCTGCTTCAGGCGGATCGCGGTGGCCAGGCCGGCCGGGCCCGCGCCGACCACGACCACGTCGTAATCCATCGCTTCGCGCGGGCCGTACTTCGCCAGGATTGCTTCGGCTGTCATCGTTGTTCTCTTGGCTACACTCGGCCTCGATTCTACGGAGCGCCTTTGCCTCATGAGCTACAGCATCGATCTCTCGGGCCGCGTCGCGCTCGTCACCGGAGCCTCGAGTGGGCTGGGCGAGCAGTTCGCGCGGGTCCTGGCCCGTGCCGGCGCCGGTGTTGCCCTGGCCGGCCGGCGCGTCGAGCGGCTGAAGACGCTGCGCGCCGAAATCGAGGCCGACGGCGGCGACGCGCACGTCGTTTCGCTCGACGTGACGGATCACGACAGCATCAAGTCGGCGGTGGCGCACACCGAGACCGAGATGGGAACGATCGACATCCTGGTCAACAACTCGGGGGTGGCGACGACCCAGAAGCTGGTCGACGCGACGCCGGAGGACTTCGACTACGTCTTCGACGTCAACGTGCGCGGCTCGTTCTTCGTCGCCCAGGAGGTCGCAAAGCGGATGATCGCCCGCGCCCAGGGCGCCGCCCCGGGCACCTTCATCGGCGGTCGCATCGTCAACATCGCGTCAGTGGCCGGGCTGCGCGTGCTCGGACGGATCGGCGTCTATGCGATGAGCAAGGCGGCGGTGGTGCACATGACCAAGGCGATGGCGCTCGAGTGGGGCCGTTACGGGATCAACGTCAACGCCATCTGCCCGGGCTACATCGATACCGAGATCAATCACCACCAGTGGCAGACCGAGTCGGGAAAGAAGTTCATCGACTCGATGCCGCGCAAGCGCCTCGGCAGCCCGGACTACCTCGACGCGGTGCTCATGATGCTGTGCGCCAACGAGAGCCACTTCGTCAACGGCGCGGTGATCCAGGCCGATGACGGCTTCGGCTTGTGAGGGCCTAGCGAGGGACCGCTGGCGATGAGAACGCTCTCGCTGCTCGAGGCGCGCGTGCTCGGCGTGATGGTCGAGAAGGCGCACACGGTGCCCGACAGCTACCCGCTCTCGCTCAACGCGCTGACGCTCGGCTGCAACCAGAAGACCGCACGCGACCCGGTGCTGGCCGCGAGCGAAGGCGAGGTCCAGGCCGCGGTCGACGCGCTCAAGCTGCTGTCGCTCGCCTTCGAGTCGAGCGGCTCGCGGGTCAGCCGCTACGAGCACAACGTCGGCAGGGCGCTCGCGTTGCCGTCGCAATCGGTGGCCTTGCTCGCCGTGCTGATGCTGCGCGGGCCGCAGACGACCTCGGAGCTGCGCGCCAACAGCGAGCGGCTGCACCGTTTCGTCGATCTCTCGGCCGTCGAAGGGTTTCTCGAGGAGCTGGCGGCGCGGCCCGACGAGAAGGGCGGGCCGCTGGCGGCCAGGCTGGCGCGGGCGCCTGGCTCGCGCGAGTCGCGCTGGGCGCAACTGCTCACCGGGCCGGTCGAGGCGGCGGCCCTCGCCGGTTCGGCCGACGCGGAGAGCTTCGTCGCCGTCAGCGAGCTGGCGGCGCTGAAGGCGCGCCTGGGCGCGGCCGAAGCGGAAATCGCGGCGCTGCGAGCGATCGTCGAGCGCGTCTGCGTCGAGCTCGACATTCCACGAAGCTGACAAGAGGCAGGCCTATGCGCTTCGAGATTCCGGCGGCCAGGAAGCTCACGCTGGAAATGGTGATCCCGATCCGCTGGGGCGACATGGACGCGATGGGCCATGTCAACAACACGCTCTACTTCCGCTACCTCGAGATCATCCGGATCGAGTGGCTGCACGCGGTCGCGGGGCCGCCCGATCTCTCGGGCGAAGGAGCGGTGATCGTCAACACCTTCTGCAATTTCCTGCGCCAGCTGAAGTACCCCGGCGACGTGCTGGCCAGGCACTATGTTGCGAACCCCGGGCGGACCAGCTTCGATGCCTACGTCACCCTCGAGCGCACCGACCAGCCGGGCGTGCTTTACGCCACCGGCGGGGCGAAGACGGTGTGGATCAACTACCGTCAGGAGCGATCCGTGCCCTTGCCCGACGCGATCCGGGCCTTGCTCGAGTGAGGGTCCACTAGGCCCGCGCGGCGAGCTGCGCCGGCCGAGCGATCCAGCGGGCCAGCTTCGGCTGCAGCTCGTGAACGGACCAGGGCTTGCCGAGGTAGTCGTCCATGCCGGCGGCCAGGCACTTCTCGCGGTCCCCGGCCAGGGTGTTTGCGGTGATGGCGATCACCGGCGTGCGATGGGCCGACATGCGCGTCTCCAGCGCGCGCAGGTGGCGCGTTGCCTCGTAGCCGTCGAGCACCGGCATCTGGCAGTCCATCAGGACGACGTCGAATCGGCCGCGCGCGAAGGCGTCGAGGGCGACGGCGCCGTTCTCGGCGGTGCTCACCTCGAACCCCAGCGTCGTCAGCACCCGCGAAGCGAGCATCGCGTTGAGCTCGTTGTCGTCGACGAGCAGCAGGCGCCGCCCGGCGAACTCGGCCCCGACCGGACCGGCCTCTGACGGGCGTGCGTCGGGCGTGCCCGGAGGGGCGGGAAGCGGGGCGCGCTCGGCGGGCGAGGCCGGGACGACGAGCTCCACCGGAAGCGTGACACGGAAGACGCTGCCGAGGCCGGGCGTGCTCTCGACGCCGATCTCGCCCGACAGCGCGTCGACCAGGTCCTTGACGATGGACAGACCGAGGCCGATGCCGCCGGAGCGCCGATTCGGGCCGCTGTCGACCTGGAAGAAGGCGACGAAGACCTTGTCGCGGTCGGCCTGCGAGATGCCCGGCCCCGAGTCGCTGACCTGGATGTGGAGCACGGCCCGGGGAAGCTGCGAGGGCGTTGCCGGCGTCAGGTGGACGCCCAGTTCGACGAAGCCTGCGCGCGTGAATTTCAATGCGTTCGAAACCAGGTTGTTGACGATCTCGAACAGCTTCACCTCGTCGACCAGCACCCGCGACTCCCCGCTGTCCGGGAGATCGAGGCGCGACCGGAGCTCGATGCCCTTGGCCGCCGCCGCGGCAGTGTGAAGGTCGATGGCGATGCGGCACACCTCCGAGATGTCGATCGCCGTCGGATTGACCGTGGCGGCGCCGTGCGAGAGCTGGGCGTAGTCGAGGATGCCGTTCAGGATGCGCAGCAGCGCCTGCCCGGCCTTGCGCCCTTTGTCGATCAGCAGGCGGTCATCGGGACCGGCATGTTCGCCGACCATCTCGAGGATCTGCAGCACGCCGTTCATCGGCGTCCTGATCTCGTGGCTCATGTTGGCGAGGAACCGCGACTTGGCGGCGTCCGCCTCCTCGGCCACCGCCTTCGCCCGCTCGAGCTCGGCGGCGTAGACGTTGCGGCGCAGATTCTCCTTGGCGAGGAGGAAAAGGCTCCATTCGCGACGCTGGATGCCGAGGCGCAGGAGGAAGCAGCAAGTGCCGATGATGAGCAGGTTAAGGGTGATGCGCGCGAGTTGCCCCACGTCAGACTCGGGCAGGAGCCATAGCCAAGCCATTGCCGCGACCACCTCTGAGCCGACAACGGTAGCGGTGGCGAGCGCGGTCAGTCGGCTGAAACTGAACATCACTACGACACACATGATCATCGTTATGCCGAGACCTCGAGTCAGCTCGGCAATTGTCCCGAGTTGATGACGAAGGTATGACCCGTAGCCAGCGAAAGAGAGGTACAGGACGCACGTGGAAATCAGCATCAAAGGGTAGTTTCGTGTCGCGAACTCCGGCCATTTCCAGCACGTGATCGCCACCGAAAGTGAGGCGGCTGCAAGGAAGAGTCGCCAGCCTTGCGCGCCTCCAATCCAGGGCAGATGACCCCCGAGCCCATCGATGAGAAAGAAGGCCAGCGCACCGGCCGCCCCGAAGATGCCGATCACACCGAGATATCGGGCCCCAGGTTTGCGGTACAGCTCTTTGAATTCCTGTAGCAGCGCTACGTCGGAAGTGCGGAGCGAGGCTGGGTCTGATCGGGTCATCGACAACCCTCAAGACATTCGGAGTCGAAGGCTGGCTGCCTGCCGACTAGTAGCTGGACCGCCGCCGCGGGCTTGACAGTTCGACGCGATTCATATCTCCGGCGGATTCTGCCGTCTCCGATAAAAAATGCGCTACGAGTCATCGGCCGACTCACACCGCCCGGGCAGCGTTGTCATCAATTTCAGGAGAGTCCTGCACCGATGCTGACATTCCGCTCTAGTAGAAGGCACTAGAAGGCACGAAATCGAATACCGGATCCGGTAGGGGTGAACCCTCGTTAGCTTTTTGGGCGGGACCGAGCGTGCACAACCCAAGGTCACGGGCAAGTCCCAGCATTGCGCCGAGTACGCAGCCGAGCCGAATGCTTCTACCCGCCGCGAGAACAAACTCAGGAGAAAAGCGGATTGCCTCGATCGACTCGCAAGCAAGTGACGAAAGTGGTGTATCAGCGCGGACATCGTCAAGGATGAGACCGACTTGGCCGCTGTCGAAGGTTTTGCCGACCATGCTTTCAAGGGTCAGGCTGTTGACTGCGAGACACAGTCGAGTCTGAATCCGACATGTGTTGGCCGCGTTCATCGCATGTTGCAGAACCTGTCCGTCAGTACTGCCCAGGCGAACAAGAAGGAATACAGCGCCATCCAGGTCGCATCGGCTGGCAGCGTCCAAGTCCTGTGCCAAGCTCTCTGAGGTGACTGATTCGGAGAAGAGTTCAGCGGCCCGCAAGGACCGCTCACCAAGCGAGGACCAGCGCCGGAGTGAGGGCGAGGCGCTCATGAGGGTTGACCCATGAGCCTGGACAATCCCCCCACGAGGCGATCAGCGCAGTCAAACGCTCCCGAACGTATCAAACACTCGCTCGTAGTCGATCTCGATGTCCGGGTGATCTGTGCGTGCCATGAACTCATAGTAGGCATGCCTCTTCGCGCGTAGGCGCTCATCGACTTCCCGGATGGGGATTGCGAATATCCAGTGAGGAACGTCGTTCGCGTATGACACCGGGATCGGGCCGCCCAGTTCGTCATAGCAAAGCGACCGAAAGAGTTCAGCCATGGAGCGGCGCCCGGCAGCAAGCGCGTAGTCGACACCGCACGCATGACAGATCTCGTAGGCTGCTTTGACCATAGCCACCATGACGAGCGTTCCCGACATACCATTTTCGACACCCAACCGCGTTGTTTCGACCAGCCGCCTCCCCCGATAGACAGCTGGAAGCGCCATCTCCCCCTCGACGCGAAGCGGCCGATTGAAGTTGGGCTGCAGGCGCATCGAGCCGATCGCTCGCCGATCGATCTTGCGTTCGGCGATCAATAACAAGACGTCCGAACGAAAGTCCTCGGACTCGGCCGTACGCAAGGTTTCACCCAGAGTAGGGAGATGCCTCATGTAGGCGGACGAACGTATTTCGACCGCCTTCTGAATATCTTGAGCGTCATCGACCAGGTGAACCCGAAATGGAAGGGTTTCGCGTCGGACGGACGCCACCGAATACGGCCGTTCTGGGATGATCAATGTGTTGCTGTACTTCACTTTTGCCTGAATGAGTCGATACAACGCCGATGCGCCGGGGTTGGTCCCCAGCATGAGGATGCATGCGGCTCACTCGATTACTGTTGACCTGGCGCCGGTTCGGCGTTCGTGCTTTTCGCGACCGTGAACTAGAGCACGAATTCCGGCACGTCTTCCGCTCGGCGGGGGTCCGCTTCTTTGAGATCGGTACCGGCGTGAGCGGGTTGGCGTATCTCGGATTTTTCGTCATCTACGCGTTATCGGCTCAGGTGGGACCGCTTTCGCAGCCGCAGCCGTTGCGTCTGGTGATGGTGGCCAGTTTCTTCTTGGCGTCAGTCCTGTCCCGCTATGCCAAGCAATTCGTGGCACGGCACTACGAAGCAATTTGCGCGTCAGTGATCATCGTTGGGATCGTATGCACCTCGATCATTGCCAGCCTCAACCAACCAAACGAGTCGCCCTACTCGCGCTACTGGGGCATCTTTTCTGCAGCCGTGTTCGTCACTTGCATCATCTATGGATTCACACGACTATCTGCTCCGGTAACCGTCTCTCTGGCAACGTTCAACGCAGTTGTCGCGATCTGGTTTGCCCGCCAGCATGGAGGAGACGCACAGGTGATGCAACGCCTTATTGTTCACCTAGCTTGCATCAACTTCATGTGCTTTGCGTTGTATCGCCTAATCAGTCTTAGAGAGAGGAAACTCTTTCTGCGTGGAAAGCGTCAACGCAGCATCATCGAACTGAAACGAGCGCGCGACAAGGCGGAGGAAGCAAGCCGCGCCAAGTCGGCCTTCCTCGCAAACATGAGTCATGAGATTCGTACGCCGATGAACGGCATCATCGGCTCGCTTGCGCTGCTCGACAGAACCGATTCCGAGGAGCGGAGACGCACGCTGATTGATGTGGCGCGGCAAGCTGCGGACGGATTGCTGCAGACGCTCAACGAAATTCTGGACTACGCGAAGCTCGATGCCAAAGGCGGGACACTTCACCTTGCCCCCATCGACCTACGCCGGGTCTGCCAACTTGCTGTGCAGACATTTCAGGCCAACGCAACCGCCAAAGGCATCTCTCTTCGATTCGATGCGTCCGGCTATCCAGCCGACCTCGCACTGGTTCAAGGCGATGAGGAAAAGTTGCGCCGGATTGTCATGAACCTGGTAAGCAACGCAATCAAGTTCACGGCCACGGGCGGCGTAACGTTGCGTCTGCGCGGGGTCCGGAACGCTGGCGGAATCGGAGTCAAGCTTCGCATTGCCGACACAGGCATTGGCATTCCGAAAGACAAGATACCACTTCTGTTCGATCCGTTCTTCCAAGTCGAGTCGGGAATGTCCCGCAGCTATGGAGGCACCGGTCTCGGCTTGGCCATTTCACGTCAACTTGCACAGACGATGAGCGGGACCTTGCGGGTCAAGAGCAAGCTAGGACGAGGAAGTGTTTTCACGGTGGACCTCCATCTGACGGATTGCGCCGAACGAATTGAGGCGCAGCGACCCATGTTGACGCTGCCACCGGCAGGGTTGGCCTCGGCGAACGGGAAGACCGTCCTTCTTGTAGAGGACAACGCGGTCAATGCCTTTATCTCGGCCGCGTCGCTTGAAAGCATGGGCGTCGCCTCGGTTCATGCCGTGAACGGCTACGAGGCCGTGAACCTCTATCGCGAACGCAAGTTCGATGCCGTTCTGATGGACTGTGAAATGCCTGTCATGGACGGGTTCGCCGCGACCCGCATGATTCGGGAGATCGAGGCCGGCTCCGGTCGGCCGCGCACCCCCATCATCGCCCTGACCGCCAATGCCCTCACCGGTGACCGAGAGCATTGTCTGAAGCACGGCATGGACGACTATCTCAGCAAGCCGATCGAGCTGCGCCAGCTCGGCATTCTGGTCGCAATGTGGCTTGGCAGCGACGCCGCCGCGGCCAACGCACCGGTCGAGCCCGTGTCCTTCGACGCGACCACGGCGCGGGCCGCCTAGGCTATCCGCCCGGTCAATTCAGACGTGCAGGCTCTCGTACTTTGCTTGCAACTGCTCGCGCGTCTCTGCGTGATTCGGATCGGGAATGATGCAGTCGGCAGGGCACACAGCCATGCACTGCGGTTCGTCGTGCGCGCCCACGCACTCGGTGCACTTGCTCGGGTCGATGATGTAGATCGGCGAGCCCACGCTGATCGCCTTGTTCGGGCAGGGCTCGACGCAAGCGTCGCAGGCCGTGCAGTCGCCATTGATCATCAGTGCCATCGTGTTTTCCTTTGCGTGATCTTGATGTGTTGCGATCCAAGTCCGGCAGGCGCCTAGGCAAACTCGCTGGTGTAGGACAAGAGCGCCTTCATGTAGTTGGCGCGCTCAAAGGCTCCCGGGTCGGGGCAGGACTGTTGCGAGAGCGAGCCCTTCATCTGCGTCACCGAGGTGTAGTCACGCTCGGCCATCCAGTCTTGCACGCCACGCACCAGGGTGCCCACGTGTTGGGGACCTTTGGTGAGCAGGCTGCTGGCCAGCATCACACAATCGGCACCCGCCAGCAGCAGCTTGAGCACGTCTTCGGGCGTGTGCACGCCACCCGTGGCGGCCAGGCTGGTGTCGACGCGGCCGCGCAGAATGGCAATCCAGCGCAGCGCCAGGCGCAACTCGTCAGAGGTCGACAGCACCAGGTGCGGCGACACCTCGAGCTCTTCCAGCGCAATGTCGGGCTGCAGGAACCGGTTGAACAGCACCAGCCCCGATGCCCCGGCCTTGGTGAGCCGGGCGGCCATGTTGGCCATGGCACTGAAATACGGCGCAACCTTCGCCGCCACCGGGATCTTGACCTGGTGCGTGACCGACTCCACCAGTTCCACATAGCGTTGCTCGACGGCCGTACTGGTGTCCTCCACGCTGGTGGCCAGGAAGTACACGTTGAGCTCGATCGCGTCGGCGCCGGCATCCTGAAGCTGGCGTGCGATGCCGGTCCAGCCGCCGGACGTGTAGCCGTTCAGGCTGGCGATCACCGGCACCGTGAGCGCCTTCTTGGCATCCGCGATCAGCTTCAGGTACTGGTCGGGCCCGGTGCGGTAGTTCTGCATTTCGGGGAAGAACCCGCGCGCCTCGGGCGACAGCTCGGCGCCGAACATCATCAGGTTGTGGGTGGCCATCTCTTCGTGCTCGATCTGCTCCTCGAACAACGAAGGCAGTACCACCGCGGCAACGCCGGCGGCCTGCAGTCGCTTCAGGCTGTCGATGGAGCCCGTCATGGGCGAAGCCGAAGCCACGATGGGGTGTTCCAGTTCCAGCCCGAGGTAGCGGGTGCGAAGGTCGACGCTCATGATGTGGACTCCTGCGAACTCGGCGCGATGGGCAGAGCGTCGGCTGGCGCAGCCGGCGGCGCGGCGGTGGCTTCGGCGCCGGCCGTGGCCGGATCGCCTTCTTCTGACACCACCCGGTGCACACCGGCCATCTGCTCGTACAGCTGCCAGCGTGCGTCGGCGTCACGCTGCGCGCCTTTCATCAGCTGTTTAGAGCGTGCCGGGTCGGATTGGGCGAGCATGGCGTAGCGGCCTTCCTTCATGGCCACCTGCTCCAGCCCCAGGGTCGG
>JBDTUG010000076.1:0-12886 GCA_040007855.1 Caldimonas sp. | reverse complement strand
GCAGCGACGACCTCGCCTGGTCGCCCGACGGCGCCTGGCTCGCCTACACCTTCGCGACCAGCACGCGCCACGTCGCGATCAAGCTGCACGAGGTGGCGGCACGCACCAGCACGCTGGTCACCGAGCCGGAGTTCCGCGACTACTCGCCCTCGTTCGATCCCGACGGCAGGTACCTCTATTTCCTGTCGCTGCGCACCTACGACCCGGTCTACGACAGCGTCCAGTTCGAGATGAGCTTCCCGCGCGCCGCCCGTCCTTATCTGATCGCCCTGCAGGCAGGTGGGCGGCCGCCATTCGAGCCGGATCCGAAAGGCCTGCGCGGCGACGCGGACCTCGGCGCCGAGCGGGCGGCGGCCGCGGCGACGCCGACACCGGCGCCGCTGCGGATCGACCTCGAAGGCATCACCGCGCGGGTGGCCGCGTTTCCGGTCAGCGAGAACCGCTTCGACCGGCTCGCCGGCGCGGCCGGCCGCAAGGTCGTGTGGAGCGTGCAGAACATCGTCGGCGCGCACGGCCGCGGCGGCCACAAGGACGCGGCGGGCAAGCTCGAGCGCTTCGACTTCTCGACCGGTCGCACCGAGACGCTCGCCGACAAGGTCGACGCCTTCGAGCTGGCGCAAGACGGCACGACCCTGGTCTACCGCGACGGCAAACGCCTGCGCGCGATTGCCGCCGACCGCAAGCCGGGCAAGCCCGAGCCGGCCGAGAGCGAGGGCGCGCCGTCGCGCAAGAACGGCTGGCTCGACCTGGAGCGGCTGCGCATCTCGGTCGAGCCGCGGCGCGAGTGGCGGCAGATGCTGCGCGAGGTCTGGCGCCTGCAGCGCGACCAGTTCTGGTCGGCCGACATGTCGGGCGTCGACTGGGAGGCGGCCTACCGGACGTACGCGCCGCTGGTCGAGGCGGTGGCGACGCGCGGCGACCTGTCCGACCTGATCTGGGAGCTGCAGGGCGAGCTCGGCACCTCGCACGCCTACGAGATGGGCGGCGACCACCGCAAGCCCCCGGCGGTGGCGCTCGGCTACCTCGGCTGCGAGCTGCGCCACGACCCTGGCGACGACAGCTGGGAGATCACCCGCATCGTCTGCGGCGATCCCTGGGACGCCGGCGCCGATTCGCCACTCAACGCCGTCGGCGTCGAGGCGAAGCCGGGCGAGCGGATCGTCGCGGTCGGCGGGCAGCACGTCTCGGCGACGCTGCCGCCGATGGCGCTGCTGGTCCACCAGGCCGGCGCCAAGGTGCAGCTCACGCTCAAGAGCGGCGCCGGCAGCGCGGCGACCTTGCGCGAGGTCACGGTGACGGCGCTCGCCGACGAGATTCCGGCGCGTTACCGCGAATGGGTCGAGCAGAACCGGGCCTGGGTGCACGCGCACTCGCAGGGCCGGGTCGGCTACTTCCACCTGCCCGACATGATGGCCGCCGGCTTCGCCGAGTTTCATCGCTACTTCGGCGCCGAGTGCGAGCGCGAGGCGCTGGTCGTCGACGTGCGCTACAACCGCGGCGGCCACGTCTCCCAGCTGCTGCTCGAGAAAGTCGCGCGGCGCCGCCTCGGTTACGCCCACTCGCGCTGGGCCCGGCCAGGCACCTGGCCCGAGGAAGCGGTCGCCGGCCCGGTGGTCGCGCTGACCAACGAGCATGCCGGCTCCGACGGCGACATCTTCTCGCACAACTTCAAGCTGATGAAGATCGGCCCGCTGGTCGGCACCCGCACCTGGGGCGGCGTGGTCGGCATCTCGCCCCGGCACAGCCTGGTCGACGGCACGCAGACCACGCAGCCGGAGTTCGCGTTCTGGTTCAGCGACGTCGGCTGGGGGATCGAGAACTACGGCACCGACCCGGACATCGCCGTCGACAACGCCCCGCAGGACCATGTCGCCGGGCGCGACCGGCAGCTCGAGGTCGCCGTCGCGACCGCGCTCGGGCGGATCGGCCCGGCCAGCGAGATGGCCGCGCGGGACGGGCCGCGGCCGAGCCTCGCCCGGCCCGGGCTGCCGCGCCGGGAGCGCGGCAAGGGCTAACTGAGCCGCCGCCACGTCGGCCTCGGCCTCGCGGGCGTGAGGCCCGACGGCAATCGACCTAGTCGGCGAGCACCACCCGAGTAGCTCTCCCACATCGACCAGTGCCAAGGGCCGCGCGAAGTGTATGCAATCCGGCCGCGGCTCAGCTGCCACGGTAGGTCGAATACGACCACGGGCTGACCAGCAGCGGCACGTGATAGTGCTGGCCGGGCGAGGCGATGCCGAACTCGAGCGGCACCTCGTCGAGGAAGGGCGGATCGGCAAGCGGCGCGCCGCGGGCCCGGAAATAGGCAGCCACGCCGAACACCAACCGATACCGGCCGACTTCCAGCGTGCCTCCTTCCAGCAGCGGGGCGCCGGCGCGGCCGTCGTCGTCGAGCTGGAACGACTTCAGCTCGCGCGCGACGCCGCCCTCGATCCGGGACAGCGTGACCCGCATCCCGGCGGCCGGGCAGCCATGGGCGGTATCGAGCACGTGCGTGGTGAGTTTTCCCATCGGCCTTCCCCGCGCGCAAGGCGCATGCCACGGTTGCGGCGCCTGCAAAGGTGTATACACTTTTTCGGGCGACGCAAGCTTCCATGACCCGCCCCGCCGCTCCTTTGCACGCCTTCAGGGTGCCCGCGCCCGCCCGCCCGGGCGAGGCGCGCCGCCGGCGAGCGGGCAGCCGGCGCCGACGCGGGCGACATGACCAAGCGTATCGCCGATTCCATCACCGAGGCCGGCATCGCGGCGGCGATCTACGGCGCCGGGCCACGCACCGTGCTCGAATCGAACGCCAAGCGGGCCGACGTGGCTCAATCAGGTCGAGATCTGGTTCGGCATCTTCCAGCGAAAGACGCTCGACAATGCAAGCTTCAGAAGCATCGAGCAACTCATCCAGGCCATCCATGCCTTCACCGCTGCCTGCAACAAGACGCCGCGCCGTTCGTGTGGCGCAAGCGCGAAGTCAGGGGAGCACAGCTTCGCAACACTATCGTCAACTTAAAGCCTTTAAAACACTAGCGCAGCCAGGAGGATGATGAAGCCTATCGGATCCAGCCCTCTCGACGCGATCGTCCGCGCGCCCGCCCGATGACGACCGTCGCCACGCCCCTGCCGCGCATCGAGCCGACGCCGGTCCAGGTGGCGGCGATGCTCGAGCGCGCCCATGCGCTCGCCAGGCGCACCATGGACGCCGGTCACCACCCGTTCGCCGCCTTGCTGATCGGCGCCGACCACGAAACGGTGCTCCTGGAGCAGGGCAACGTCGACAGCGTCAACCACGCCGAAGCGGTGCTGGCGCGCGAGGCGGCGCGCCGCCATTCGCCCGCCGAGCTCTGGCCGTGCACGCTGGTGACGACCGTCGAACCATGCGCGATGTGCGCGGGCACCCAGTACTGGGCCAACATCGGCCGCACCGTGTTCGGCATCGAGGAGCGCGCCCTGCTCGCGGAAACCGGCAACCATGCCGAGAACCCGACCCTCGACCTGCCCTGCCGCCAGGTGTTCGCGCGCGGCCAGAAGGACATCCGCGTGATCGGCCCGGTGGCCGCGCTGGTCGAGCCGATCACGGCGCTGCACCGGCGCTACTGGCGCTCCCGTTAGCCGGCGCAGGAGGCGCGCACGCCGAGCGGCGGCCGGCGCTCGCGCCGGAGCGAGCGGCCGGGGGGAGTCGCCGCGCCGATGCGCATTCGTGGCATGGGCCTTGCGCCGATCCGCCGCCCTCCGGAAAGGACCGCTGCTGACACCGACCCCCCGGCTCTCGAAAGGCTGGGGCGCGAAGGAAGGCGAGCTGCGCGCACGCTGCAGTGCGGCTGCCACGGCTGGACCTGTGACCGCAAGGGCAGGGTCGTCCACATTCCGCAGTACGGCGCCGAGCGCGCCACCCCCGCCGACTACCGGCCCCGGCCTACCCTGCGCGGCGCGCCACGGCGACGCCTGGGTCGCCTCGAGAAGTACACCGCGGGGGCCCGACCGTTCAGGGCCTTTTTGACCGGCCCCGTCCCGCCGACGGGCGGCCCGTCGGCTCGCTACCATCGGGCCGGACCCCACGACGCGCGATGACCCGGCCGAGCGCCATCCTGAGCCTGAACGACCTGGAAGGCGCGGCACGCCGCCACCTTCCGCGGCCGATCTTCGGCTATGTCGTCAACGGCGCCGAGGACGAGCGCTCGCTGCGCGCCAACCGCGAAGCGTTCGACGACTACCGGCTGGTGCCGCGGGTGCTGATCGACATCTCGCACGGGTCGCAGGCGACGACCGTGCTCGGCACCCGCTGGGCCTCGCCGTTCGGCATCGCGCCGCTCGGCATGGCGGCCTTGTCGGCCTATCGAGGCGATGTCGTGCTGGCCCGCGCCGCCGCGGCGGCCGGCGTGCCGATGGTCATCAGCGGCTCGTCGCTGATCCGGCTCGAGACGATCGCCGAGGCCAACCCGGCCGCCTGGTTCCAGGCCTACCTGCCCGGCGACCTGGCGCAGATCGATGCCCTGATCGCACGCGTCGCGGCGGCCGGCTTCGCAACCCTGGTCATCACCGCCGACACGCCGACCACGCCGAACCGCGAGAACAACCTGCGCGCCGGTTTCTCGGCGCCGCTCAAGCCGAGCCTAGGCCTGGCCTGGCAGGGGCTGACCCATCCGTCGTGGCTGCTCGGCACCTTCCTGCGCACCCTCCTCGGGCACGGCATGCCGCACTTCGAGAACAACTATGCGACGCGCGGCCAACCGATCGTCTCGCGCACCGTGCAGCGCGACTTCGCCGACCGCGGCCACCTCGACTGGTCGCACTTCGCGCACATCCGCCGCACCTGGCGCGGCTCGCTGGTGCTCAAGGGCCTGCTCCATCCTGACGATGCGGTGCGCGCCCGCGACACCGGCGCCGACGCCCTTATCGTCTCGAACCACGGCGGCCGCCAGCTCGACGGCGCCGTGCCGGCCCTGCACATGCTGGCGCGCATCGTCGCCGCCTGCCCGGAGATACCGGTGATGGTCGATGGCGGCTTTCGCCGCGGCACCGACGTCCTGAAGGCGCTCGCCCTCGGCGCCCGGCTCGCCTTCGTCGGCCGGCCGTTCATCTACGCGGCAGCGATCGGCGGCGTGCCGATGCTGGCGCACGCGATCGACCTGCTGCGCAGCGAGGTCGGACGTGACATGGCCCTGCTCGGCGTCAACGCGATCGACGAAATCTCCGCGGCGCGCCACCTGATTCGCGCTGCGGGAGTCGCGGCCGGGCAGACCACCTGGCCGCAAGCCCCGGGTCTCGCCTACTTCGAGATCGACAGCTTGTAGACCTTCTCGGTTCCGGTCTTGTCGGACTTGGTGGCGTAGTAGTCGGCGCCCGACTTAACGAGATAGCGACACCACTCCTCGGTCGGGTTGACCCTCCACTCGATCAACACGCAGTAGCGACCGTCTTCCGAGATGTGCCACTTGCCTTGGGCCGTGGTGTTGCGCCCGCCCTTGTCCCGGTTGTCCGAATTGATGACGAAGTCCCCACCCGCATCGTTCTTCCAGAAGTGCGTGTTGCCTTTCGCGTTGGTGCGGCTCATCTTCGCATTCGTCAACAGCGGGCTCAGTTCGTCCTTGGTGAGCGTGACCCGGCCCTGGGCGTCGAGGTCGCGGAGCACCGAAATCTCCTGCGCCGACGCCAGCGTCGAAACGAGGCCGATCAACGAGAACAGGTAGCGGCTGCGCAGTGTCATGGGGACTCCTGGGGTGAAAAAGATTGGGCGGGCGAAGCTTCAGCAGTGTGGGCGGATTCTGCCCCCCTGGCCGGGGCCAATGTCCCGGTGCGGGTTGAAAGCGCACGCCTACAGGGAGCAGCGAGCGCAGGGCGCGGCCGCGGTCAGGACGCGAGCGGCAGCGGCGGCGGCGCCGTGGGCTGCAGGGCACTGTCGGGAGGTCGAGCATCAGCGTGTAAGGCGCGTCGGGGGCGAACGCGAGCTCGCCCTCGGTCTCGACCGTGGCCTCGACGCGCAGGCGCGTCGAGGGCGGCGCGAACGGTGATGTCGCTGCCGACGTGAAGCTTCATGCGAAGTCTCGCTGAGGCGATGGCAGTCAGCGAGCAAGTCGCAGGCCCGCCCGCGTCACCCGCATCAGGTGGGCCGGGCCGTCGGGCGTCTCGACCTCGCCGACCGACACGAACCCGGCCCGGCGAAAGCTGCGGATCGCCCGCTCGTTGCCCGGCGCAGGATCGGTCTGGACGAGCGTCACCGCCGGGTCGAGGAAGAGTCGTTCGACGAAGGCGCGGACCATCGTGCTACCCAGGCCGCGGCCGAGCTGATGCGCGTGGGCGAGGAACTGGTCGATGCCGCGCGCGCCGGGATCGGTCTCGTCTTCCCACCAGCCGTCGCCCGAGCCGAGGACGACGTACGACTGGACGAAGCCGACCCGCTCAGTGCCGACGCGGGCGATCCAGGCGCGGGTCGACACGTCGCCGCGGATGCCGGGCGCGTGGTCGCGCTCGAGCGCGGCCAGCGTCGCCGGCTCGGCCCACCAGGCGGCGACGTGCGGCCGCTGCAGCCATTCGTGCAGGAGCGGCAGGTCGTTGCCGGTCAGCGGGTCGAAGCTGAACATGGGTCGGGCAGGTCGGGAGGCTTTGCAAGAATAGGCCGATGACCGACACTGCCTCGCCCTCCTCCGCCTCGCCCTCCCCCGCTCCCGCCGACGAGGCCAGGAAACGCCGCCGGGAGCTGGTCGAGAAGCTGCTGGCGCGCGCCGCCGTCACCAGCGAGGGCGAGGTCCGGCTCGGCGGCAAGGCGATGCCGTACTCGGTCACGCTGGAGTTCATGCCGGTGATCGGCGCGGCGTTCGCCGACACCGGCGGCGAGCCCGAGGCCGCGGTGTTCACGAGCGCCTATGCGCTCAAGGGCGCCGACGCGCGCGAGCGGCCGGTCTGCTTCGCCTTCAACGGCGGCCCCGGCTCGGCGTCGGTCTGGCTGCACCTCGGCGCGCTCGGCCCGAAACGGGTGGCGGTCAACAACGACGGCTCCATGCCGGCGCCGCCCTATGCGGTGAGCGACAACCCGCATTCCTGGTTCGAGCACTTCGACCTCGTCTTCATCGATCCGCCGCACACCGGCTACTCGCTCGCGGCCAGCGAAGAGGCGCGCACGAAGATGCTGGGCGTCGATGGCGACGTCGAGGCCCTGGCCGAGGTGGTGCGCGCCTGGCTCGGCCGCAACAAGCGCTGGGGCTCGCCGGTCTACATGGCCGGCGAGAGTTACGGCACGACGCGCGGCGCGGCGCTCGCCGACCGCCTGCAGAGCCTGGGCGTGGCCTTGTCGGGTCTGATCCTGGTGTCGTGCGCGATGGACCTGCAGAGCATCGTCTTCGCCCCGCACAACGACCTGCCGTTCGCCCTGTTCCTGCCCGCCTTCGCCGGCGTCGCGCAGTTCCACGGCAAGCTCCAGGGGCCGCAGGCCGCGTCGCCGCAGGCGGCGCGCGCTGCTGCCGAAGCCTTCGTCGAAGAGGACTATCTGCGCGCCCTGCACCAGGGCGCCGGGCTGACGGGCAAGGCGCGCGAGCGGATCGCCCGTCGCATCGCCGCGCTGACCGGGCTGAGCGTGGCCTTCGTGCTCGAAAAGAACCTGCGCATCGGCGACCAGGACTTCTTCTTCGAGTTGCTGCGCGACCGTGGCCGGATCGTCGGCCGGCTCGACGCGCGGGTGACCGGGCCGATGGCGGCGAGCCGCACCCGCGACTGGGAGTTCGACCCCGGCATCGAGGCGATCGAGGCGCCCTACACGATGGCCGCGCTCGGCTACATGGGATCGGTGCTGGGCATGGTGACGACCCAGCGCTACGAGATCCTGTCGATGGAAGTGCACAAGCAGTGGAACTGGAACCGCGGCGAGGACAAGGGCAACAGCTACGCCAGCACCAGCGGCGACCTGGCCCGGGCGCTGCGCCGCAATCCTCACCTGCGCGTGCTGGTGGCGAGCGGCCACTACGACCTCGGCACGCCGTACTCGGCGTCGAACTGGTCGCTGGCTCAGCTCGACGCGCCGGCCGAGGTGCTGGCCCGCGTCGAGCACCGCTACTACGACGCGGGGCACATGATGTACACCCGCGAGGCCGACCTGGTGAAGCTCAAGGCCGACCTGGCGGCGTGGCTTGCGGCCTGAGCGGCCCGGCGCGGTTGCCGTGCAACGGCTTCAGGAGCGCCGCGACGGGTGCCCTCGACGCGACCCGGCGCCTCGCCCGGAACGCGCCGCTCAGGACCGGGCGGGCTTGAAGTAGCGCGCTTCGAGCAACTTGGCGTTGGTCAGGCGCAGGCTGAGCAGAATCCGCTCGAGCAGGGTCAGCCGCTGGACCCGCCCGTCCGGCATGGCAAGCACCGGGCCGAGGATTGGCTCGTCTTCGATCCTGGATTCCTGGTACTCCCGCACCGGCGCTCCGTGGTCCATGGCGATCCCCTGCTGTGCGCCGGGCAACGTGCCGGCAGGCATCGTCCTGAAGGTGTAACAGGACGTGTGCACGAAGCATAGCCCAGGCAGGCCGGGCCGGGCTACTTCGATTTGCCGCCGAACGCGAGCAGGAGGCCGCCGACGACGATCGCGCCGACGCCCGCCCAGACCGGCACGTTGACTGTTTCCTTCTCCTTCACGGAGAGCTCGAGCGGACCGAGCTTGACCGCCGTCTTTTCCTTCGTGTAGCTGAAGCTGCCGTAGACCAGGCCGAGCAGGCCGGCGACGATGAGGGCGATGGCGACGAACTTCATGGCGGTTCCCGGTGCGAGTGGCGTGGGCCGATTCTGCGCCCGGGGTCCGCGTCAGGCGATCGGCAGCCCGGTGGTCGCCGCGGCGAGCCGGTCGTGCAGTTCCTGAACCGGGAGGACGTCGGGGTGCACGGCGCCGCTGCCCACGCTCTCCAGCAGGCTGCAGGCGGCAAACGACGCGGCCGCAGCTTCGTAGGCGGCGATCCACGCATCGCGCACCGCCAGCCGCTCCGGGGCGACCGGCCAGACGCCGGGCCGCGGCCGCATGTGCGCGCCGATGCCGATCCGCCACGGCTTGGCGCTGACCCGCGCCCGGAAGCACTGCTGGTTCAGGCACATGGCGATGTAGACCGGATCGGTGTGCAGGGCGCGAAAGCACTCGGCGACCGCCGGTTCGTTCGCGTCGAAGGTGCGGTGCGTCGCCAGCACGCGGATCCCGGCCGGGGTCCGGTACAGGCGCAGGTTCCACTCGGGATGATGCTGGAGGAAGGCGTCGATCCGGCCGCGCGCGACGCGCTCGGCGCCACCGCTCGACTTGCTGGCGGCCTGGAACAGCAGGCCTGACACCCCCCGGGCGACGAACATCGACAGGATCGCGAGGCCGATGCCCAGCCCCCGAGAGTGCGAGGCCCAGCCGGCGCCGATCGCGAGCAGGAGCAGAACGCCGAACACCGCGAACGAGAAACGCAGCGACGGCTCGTTCTCGAAGTCGATGTCCGCGAACAGCACGTCCGGCGTGTTCAGGCAACGCGCCCCGTACGAGTTGCGCGTGACGATGATCGCGCCGTGCCGGCTGACGATCTCCTCGCGGATCGGCACGCCCTGGGCGCCGTTGTAGGGAACCTTCGGCTCGCGGCGCGGCAGCTTCTCGCCGGAGAGGAGGCGCTGCAGGGCTTCTGCGGCGCGCGCGTCGGCCATCGCCTGCGCTTCTGCCAGGCTCGAGTCCGACCAGCCGAAGCGGCGCACCGTGACCTGTCGCTCCGCGCTGCGATGGCGGACCCGACCCTCGGCCCAGTGGCGCGGAACGATCATCCGCGGTCGGCGTGCCGCGCAGCCGCGCCCGCCGGACGACCGGTCGCCAGGGCAAGCACGAACAGGGCGGCCAGCAGCAGGTCGAAGACGCCGGCGGCGAGCAGCACGGCCGTGCCGGTGCCGCTCGCGAACAGCGCCGCGCAGGCCAGGAAGTAGACGAACTTGCCCGCGGCGCCGGCCGCCAGCACGGCCTGGCGCGACGCCGGCAGGAACGCGGCCAGGCCGTAGGCCACGCCCCACGCGACGACGTTGATCCAGGTGCAGCGGTAGAAGAACAGCTGCAGCGGGTCGGTGAGCGACAACGATGCCGTGTACAGCTGCGCGAAGTGCTGCGCCGGATCGATCAGCGCGCTGGCACCGCCGAGGACGTTCCACGCCGCCGCGACCAGCAGCAGCCGCTTCGCCCAGCTCTCACTCATGGGCAACGGAGCGAACGCTTCGCGTGTACCAGACGAGCGCCGCGCCCTGGACGATCATCCACAACGCCAGCAGCGCGTTGTTGAGCTCGGCGAGCGGCTGCACCGCCGGGCCGACATTGCGGAACGCGCCGACCGCGAACAGGCATGCGAACGCGGCGCCGACCGCGTCCAGCCACTTCGGAAAGCGGGGCTTGCCGACCAGCGAGATGCCGGCGAGAAAGAGAAGACGGCGAGGCACGGCTCGCCGATCGACGCGAAGACCAGGGCGAGCGTCATCCGGCCGCGGCTCGCCGGGCAGGCGAAATACGCCCCGACCGCGCCCGAAACGAGCAGCAGAGGCAAGCCGGCACAAAGGGCCCAGGTGGCGCGCACGAACGAGCCGCCCGCCCGCAGGCGCGGCAGGACCTCGGCGGCCGAACCGTCGAGGATGCCGGGGTCGTCGAAGCGGGCCGCCAGGTAGCCGAAGACGGCGACGGACGCCAGCGCGCCGACCACGAGGCTCAGGCCTCCGAGCACGATCACGGCACGATGGGGCATCGGCACTGCCTGCGCAGGAAGGGCGTCGGAGGCGGGTCGTGCGCCCCCGGAATACGCCTACTTCGCCATCGCCTTGTTCCAGACCGCGTGGGTCCAGGCGGCGGCGCCAGGGTCCTTCTTGATCACCGGGTCGCTGCCGCCGGCGAGCAGCACCTTGACCGTGCGCTGGTAGGCAGCCGGGTCGAGCTGGCCCATCCTGGGCGTGCCGGCGGTGGTGATCAGCTTGGCGACGTTTTCCAGCTGGCGCTTCTGCACGGCCGCGGTCGAGCCGCCCGAGGTGTCGGCGGCGAGGACGATCTTGACCGCCTCGTCCTGGTTCTTCAGTGCGTACTCCCAACCCTTGAGCGACGCCTTGACGAACTTGCCGAGCTTGGCGACGTAGGCCGCGTCCTTCAGGTCGGGCTCGCGCGCGTACAGACCGTCCTCGAGCGTGGCGACGCCCTGGTCCTCGTAGGGGAAGGTGACGAGGTCGCTCGCCTTGACGCCGGCATCGATCACCTGCCAGTACTCGTTGTAGATCATGGTCGAGATGCAGGCCGCCTGGTTCTGCAGCAGCGGATCGACGTTGAAGCCCTGCTTGAGCACCTTGACGTCGGGGCTGGCGCCGCTGGTCTTCAGGCCGAGCGTGCCCATCCAGCTGAGGAAGGGGTACTCGTTGCCGCCGAACCAGACGCCCAGCGTCTTGCCCCTGAAGTCCTTCGAGGTGGTGACACCGCTCGCCTTCTTGCAGGTCAGCATCATTCCCGAGCGGTTGAAGATCTGCGCCACGTTGACCATCGGCACGCCGGCTTCGCGTGCCGCCAGCGCGCTCGGCATCCAGTCGACGGTCAGGTCGGCGCCCTTGGCGGCCAGCACCTGGGCCGGGGCGATGTCGGGACCGCCCGGCTTGATGGTGACGTCGAGCCCTTCGTCCTTGTAGAAGCCCTTCGCCTGCGCCACGTAGTAGCCGGCGAACTGCGCCTGCGGCAGCCACTTGAGCTGCACGGTGACCTTGTCGGCGGCCGCGGCGGCGCCGGCGGCACCGGCCAGCAGCAGCGAAAGCAGGAAAGCGGATTTGCGCATCGGGAAACTCCGGGAGGTTGTGCCTTGCGGCGGGGGAAAGCAGGAAGCCAGGAGGGGATTTGACCTCATCCGGTGCGGCGGAACGAGGGGTGCCAGAAGGTGGCGCGCCGCTCGACCCAGCCGAGCAGTCCGTACAGCAGGGATCCCGCCAGCGCGGCGACCGCGATCGCCGCCCAGACCAGGCCCATGTTGAGGCGCGCCGCCTCGGTCGAGATGCGAAACCCGAGACCCGCGGTCGGCGAGCCGAAGAACTCGGCGACGATCGCGCCGATCATCGCCAGTGTCGAGTTGATCTTCAGGGCGTTGAAGACGAACGGCAGGGCGACCGGGATGCGCAGCGAGAGCAGGGTGCGCCAGTAGCCTGCCCCGTACGAGCGCATCAGGTCGCGCTCCATGTGGCCCGACTCGGCCAGCCCGGCGAGCGTGTTGACGAGCATCGGGAAGAAGGTCATGACGACCACGACGGCGGCCTTCGAGTGCCAGTCGAAGCCGAACCACATCACCATGATCGGCGCGATGCCGACCAGCGGCACGGCGCTCGCCAGCGCCGCCACCGGCAGCAGGCCGCGCTGCAGGAACGGGCTGCGGTCGATCAGCACGCCGGTCGCGAAGCCGAGCGCGCAGCCGATCACCAGGCCGATCAGCACCGAGTGCAGGACGGTCTGCGCGAAGTCGGAGGCGAGCACGCCGAAGCTGGCGACCAGGGCATGGCCGACCAGGCTGGGCGCCGGCAGGAGCACCTGCGGCACCTCGAAGGCCTGGGTCAGCACTTGCCAGAACACCAGCACCCAGACGCCGAACAGGAGCGGCGTGCCGAACCGGCCGACCGGGTTTTGCTCGTCGAGCGAGGCGAGCCAGCGCACGCTGAAGACCGCGACGACTAGCAGCAGGGCCAGGCCGACGAAAAGCACGGCGTCGCTCATCGTGCATCCACGCTTGCGGCTCGCGCCGCGGCGCTGCCCGCCGAGGGGGGATTCGCAGCTGGGGGCGGCCCGGCGGTGCTCATCGCTTGCCTCCCGGCGTAAGGAGCCGCTCGGCCAGCGCCACGCCGCCGGTGAGCGCCAGGCCGAGCAGCGCCGACATCACCAGCGCCGACCAGATCTGCACCGTGTTGCCGTAGTACG
>JBDTUG010000075.1:0-13053 GCA_040007855.1 Caldimonas sp. | reverse complement strand
TGGCTTGCACGCTGGGCTCCCGAGGGGTGAGCCCGCACGGTCTCAGTCCGTGCTGCGTGCCTCAATCGCCTTGACTGCTGCCCGCCGATGTGTGCCCTCCGCTGTGGGGCCTCCTTCGGAGGCCTTGGTGCCTATCCGACCGGCCGCTTCGGGGCGTCGAGTTCACGGCAGCGGATGTCGCCGATGGGTCGGGAGCCCCAGTTCACCGGCCTGAGCATCGGATGCTCAATCGATCGATCCCGTTTGCATGGCGGTGATGCGCAGTCGAGCGTCGAAGGTTGGCAATGGGTTGAGGCCGGCAACAGCTATCGCGCGATGTCCGCGAGCCGCTGCCGGATGATCGCGTCGGCCTCGGCCATGATCCGATCGATCAGCTCCTTGACCGTCGGGATGTCGTGGATCAGCCCGGCGACCATGCCGCACGACCACGCGCCGGCGTCCATCTCGCCCTCGAGCATGATCCGCGGGTAGACGCCGGCCACCTGGTCGATGATGTCCTCGAACTTCAGCCCGGCGCCGAGCGTGCGCTCCTTCTGCAGCAGCAGCTCGACGGCGGCATTGGTGAGGACGCGCTCGGTGTTGCGCAGCGAGCGCATCACCAGCCGGGTGTCGAGCTCGCTGGCGGCGACGATCGCCTGCTTCACGTTGTCGTGCACCGGCGCCTCGCGGGTGGCGATGAAGCGCGTGCCCATGTTGATGCCGTCGGCGCCGAGGGCGAGCGCGGCCACCAGCGAGCGCCCGTCGGCCATGCCCCCGGACGAGACGAACGGGATCGTCAGCTCGTCGGCCGCGCGCGGCAGCAGGATGAAGTTCGGCACGTCGTCTTCGCCGGGGTGGCCGCCGCACTCGAAGCCGTCGACGCTGACCGCGTCGCAGCCGATCGCCTGCGCCTTGAGGGAATGGCGCACCGAGGTGCACTTGTGGATCACCTTGACGCCGGCCTCGTGCAGCTGGGGCAGCCACTTCTGCGGATTGTTCCCGGCGGTCTCGACGATCCGCACGCCGCCGTCGAGGATGGCGCGGATGTAGCCCGGGTAGTCGGGTGCCGTCAGCACCGGCAGGAAGGTCAGGTTGACGCCGAACGGCTGGTCGGTCAGCGCCCGGCAGCGCCGGATCTCCTCGGCCAGCAGCGCCGGGGTGCGCTGGGTCAGGCCGGTGATGATGCCCAGGCCGCCGGCCTGCGAGACCGCCGCGGCGAGCTCGGCGAAGCCGACGAAATGCATGCCGCCCTGGATGATCGGATGGCGGATGCCGAGCAGCTCGGTGATGCGGGTCTTCATGGGTCTCCCAGTCGGCATGGCGGCACTGCTGCGACCATCGCGTCGAAACGGGGCGCCGTCAAGCCCCTGGACCCGCCGCGAGCATCACCTCGAGCGCGGCCGCTGCCCGAGTACGAGTACTACCTCGCCGGGCCGCCGCCGATGGTCGAGGCGACAATCCGCCTGCTGATCGCCCACAACAAGGTGTCGCAGTTGCAACTCCACTTCGACCGCTTCCTCTGCGCCCATGAGCCGCCGGGCCGTTCCCAAGGCGAATACCGCAGCGCGAAGCGCGAAGCTTGCCCCATGAGCCCGCCGAACCGCCCCGAGGGCGAACACCGAAGTGCGCAGCACGAAGGTACCCGATGAGCGACACCGACCCTTCCGCCTGGCGGCCGCTCTGCGCCGCAGCCGACGTCGAGATCGGCATGCCCTTGCGCGTCGAAGCAGAGGGCCTGCCGCCGCTCGCCGTATTCCAGCTCGCCGACGGCTTCTTCGTCACCGACGACACCTGTACCCACGGCCAGGCGTCGCTGTGCAACGGCTTCGTCGAGGGCGACGAGATCGAGTGCCCGTGGCACTCCGGCAAGTTCTGCATCAAGGACGGCAAGGCGACCGCCTTCCCGGCGATCGAGCCGATCAAGGTCTACCCGACCCGGGTCGTGGACGGCCAGGTCTGCATCGACCCGGCCCCCTCCGCGCCGGCCTGAGCCCGGTCGGACTCAGCCGGGCCCGGCCTCGGCCGGGAAGTCCTCTTCGAAGTACTCCTGCGGTCCGCGCTCCTGGCGCGCGTGGCGATCCACCTCCTGCGCGCGCAACTGGACGCGCCGGATCTTCCCGGAGATCGTCTTCGGCAACTCGGCGACGAACTCGAGCCGGCGCACCCGCTTGTACGGCGCGAGCTGGCGCCGCGCGAAGGCGAAGATCTCCCGGGCCCGGGCGGGCGCGGGCACGGCGCCGGCGGTCAGGATCAGGTATGCCTTGGGCACCGCCAGGCGGAGCGCGTCGGGCGTCGGCACGATCGCCACCTCGGCGACCGCCTCGTGCTCGATCAGCGCGCTTTCCAGCTCGAACGGGCTGATCCGGTAGTCGGAGGCCTTGAACACGTCGTCGGCGCGGCCGACGAAGGTGATGTAGCCGTCGGCGTCGCGGCGGGCGACGTCGCCGGTGCGGTAGTACCCGCCGCGGCTGGCGTCGGCGGTCTTCGACTCGCTGTCCAGGTAGCCGGCCATCAGGCCGAGCGGTCGCGCCGCGAGGTCGAGGCAGAGCTCGCCTTCGTCGGCCGGCTGGTCCTCGGTGTCGAGCAGGGCGATCCTGTAGCCCGGCAGCGGCCGTCCCATCGAGCCCGGCTTGAGCGGCTGGCCGACGGTATTGCCGACCTGCGCGGTGGTCTCGGTCTGGCCGTAGCCGTCGCGCAGCGTGATCCCCCAGGCGGCGCGGACCTGCTCGATGATCTCCGGGTTGAGCGGCTCGCCGGCGCCGATCAGCTCGCGCAGGCTGAGCTTGTCACGGTGCGCCGCCAGGTCTTCCTGGATCAGCATGCGCCAGACGGTCGGCGGCGCGCACAGGCTGGTGACGCGGTGCTCGGCGAGGGCGCCGAGCAGGGCCGGGGCGTTGAAGCGCGCCGAGTTGTAGATGAAGACGCAGGCGCCGGCGTTCCAGGGCGCGAAAAAGCAGCTCCAGGCATGCTTGGCCCAGCCCGGCGAGGAGATGTTCAGGTGCCGGTCGCCCGGGCGCAGGCCGATCCAGTACATCGTCGACAGGTGGCCGACCGGATAGCTCTGCTGGGTGTGCAGCACGAGCTTGGGCCGGGCTGTCGTTCCCGAGGTGAAGTAGAGCAGCATCGGATCGTCGGCGCGGGTCGACCCGGCCGGCGCGAAGGTCACGGGCTCGGCCGCGGCAGCGGCGAAGTCGTGCCAGCCGGGCACCGCCGCGCCGACCGCGATCCGCGTGTAGCCGCCCGGCAGCGAGGCGAACCTGGCGGCGTGCACGCTGCCGGCGGCGACGTGGCGGACTTCGCCGCGCTCGAGCCGGTCGCGCAGGTCGTCGGTCGTCAGCAGGGTGCTGGCCGGGATCATCACCGCGCCGAGCTTGATCGACGCCAGCATCAGCTCCCAGAGCGCCAGCTCGTTGCCGAGCATCAGCAGGATGCGGTCGCCGCGCGCCACGCCGAGGCGGCGCAGGTGGTTGGCCACCTGCGAGGAGCGCTCCGCCATCTGCGCGAAGCTGCGGCTCTCCAGGCTGCCGTCTTCGGCGACGACGCGCAGCGCCTCGTCGTCGTTGCCTCGTGCCATTGCGTCGAAATGATCGATGGCCCAGTTGAACTCGTCGAGCACGGGCCAGGCGAAGCCGTTGTAGGCCGTCTCGTAGTCGGCGCGGTGCTTCAGGAGGAAGTCCCGGGCCGCCGTGAATGCGCGCGCGCTCAGCATCCGACACCACCTGACAAACCGATTGAACTGCTTGCATGTTGGACACGCGAGCCGCGCGCCAGAAAGGGGATTTCCCTTAGCGAAGGCGGGAGGGCCGCCGCGGCCGCGTCGCGGGCCGATCGCCTACGGCGCGAGGCGACCGGCGGTCACACAATCGGCCCCGAGCGAACCGCTCGGCACCGGGACTTTGCGACGCCCATGCGCAGCGACGGCAGCGCGCCCCATCCCCGCCTGGTCGGCGACGTCGGCGGCACGCAGGCGCGCTTCGGCTGGGTGGCCGGCCCCGGCGGGTCCATCGTCGATCCGGCGAGCTACGCGTGCGAAGAGCTGGCGGGCGTCGAGGCGGCGATCGGCCGCTACCTCGCCGAGCACGCCCGGCCGGCGCCTGCGTCCTGCGCCCTGGCGATCGCGGTCCCGGTCAGCGGCGACCGGCTGACGATGACCAACCGCGACTGGAGCTTTTCAGCCGCCGAACTGCGCCGCGCGCTCGGCGTCGGGCGGCTGGTCGTGCTCAACGACTTCACGGCGCTGGCGCTGGCCGTCCCGGGCCTGCAGGTCCACGAGCGTCGCCCGGTCGGCGGCGGCAGCGCGATCGCCGGGGCGCCGGTCGCGGTGCTCGGGCCGGGCACCGGGCTCGGTGTCTCGGGGTTGCTGTTCCGCCAGGGCGAGCCGGTCCCGCTGGCCGGCGAGGGCGGCCACGTCACGCTCGCCGCGGTCGACGCCGGCGAAGACCGGCTCCTGGCTCGCCTGCGCGAGCGCTTCGGCCACGTCTCGGCGGAGCGCGTCCTCTCCGGCGCCGGGCTGGTCCACCTCTACCAGGCGCTGTGCGACATCGCCGGCCGGAGCGCCGAGGCGCTGGCCCCGGCCGACGTTGCCGCGCACGCCGCGGCCGGCGGCGACGCCGCGTGCCAGGCCGCGCTGGAGCACTTTTTCGCCTTCCTCGGCAGCGTCGCCGGCAACCTGGCGCTGACCCTCGGCGCGCGCGGCGGTGTCTACATCGGCGGTGGCATCGTCGGCCGGCTCGGCCGGGCCATCGACGCCTCGCGCTTTCGCGAGCGCTTCGAGAGCAAGGGCCGCTACCGGCCCTATCTGGCGGCGATCCCGACGTGGGTGATCGAGACTGCCGATGCGCCCGCCCTGCGCGGCGCCGACCGGGCCCTCGACGCGGCGCCGCCCGGCGCCTGGACCGTCTCGGCCGACTGATCTTCGGCCCGCGGTTCACGGCGCGACCCCGCGGCCTGCTGCCGGCGGCCCCGCGACCAGGCGAGCCAGCGACGCTACAAGGCGACCCAGCGGCCGATGTCGGCCGAGGACCGCACCGCGGCGTCGATGAAGGCGACGCCCTTGATGCCGTGGGCGAGCGTCGGAAAGCGGGCCGCCGGGTTGCTTGCCCTGCCGTGCGCTCCTTCGGATGGGCGCCCGGGGCCGGCAGCGCGAAGCGCGGGGCCGGTCATGCCAAGCGCACGAGCCGCTCAATATGGCGGAGGTCGTCGGCAATGCCCGCCGGGGGAAACCCCGGTGCGGCGCCAGCCGGCTCTACAGCTCGGAGACGGCGGTGTCGAGCGGCATCACCGTGGTCGTACGGCGCGCCGCGGCCGGTGCCGGCTCGGCCTCGAGGTCGTCCTTGCCGAAGGTGCCGAAGTAGATCGGCGCGCGGCCCGGAGTGGTGTCGAGCCAGGCGTCGAAGTCTTCCTCGGCGAGCAGCACCGGGGTGCGCTTCTCCTGCGCTTCGCCCTTGTCGTTGACCGGACGGTGGAAGCGCGAGAGCAGCGGATGCAGGTCGCAGTTGAGGGTGAGGATCGAGAAACTGAGGACTTCCTCGTCGTTCTCGCCCACCCAGCGGTCCCAGAGCCCCGCGATGCTGAGCGGCGAGCGATCGGTGCGGCGGATGCGCCAGCGCTCCGAGCGCTTGGAGTCCTCGCCGTAGAAGGGGACGTAGAAGCACTGGGCCGGCACGATGCACCACTGTCGGCCCGCCCATGCACCTTTCGAGACGGTGCGCGTGGCGGCCGTTTCGGTGCGTGCGTTGACGGTGGCGGGGGACGTCCGGGCTGCCTTGGCCGAGGCCGGGACCAGGCCGAACCGGGCCAGCACGACCTCCCGCTGCGCCGCCTCGCCGACGCCGTAACGCCGAATGATCGGCGCGAGTTCGCCCGCGACGACGTCGGTGTGCCAGTCTTCGGCCAGCGTCAGCCCCCACTCGCGTTCGAGTTCGGCAGGCGTGGGGGCCAGGTAGTTGGTCGACATCCCCGAACTTTAGCGCCGCTCGGCGCCGCGTGGGGGCGCTTGCGGGCCGCGCGCAGTGAACTTCGCCACGCTGGCCGTGCCCGGCAGCGGCGATCGTCCGGGCCGGGGCCGCTCCCAGGAGCCTGGGCGGCAGAGAGACGCAGGCCCAACCCGAAGGGCCGGGGCGATTCGCGGCGCCTGCCGGCGTTGCCGCCCAGGCTCCTAGCTAGACCGCGACCGGCGCCTTGAGGGCCGGGTGATGCCGGTAGTTGACCACCGAGAAGTCCTCGAGCGCGTAGTCGAAGACCGACGCCGGGCGCCGGGCGATCGCCAGCTCCGGATAAGGAAAGGGCTGCCGCGCCAGCTGCGTTTCGACCTGCTCGGCGTGGTTGCTGTAGATGTGGCAGTCGCCTCCGGTCCAGACCAGGTCGCCGAGATCGAGGTCGCACTGCTGAGCCAGCATGTGGGTAAGCAGCGCGTAGCTGGCGATGTTGAAGGGAACACCGAGAAAGATGTCGGCGCTGCGCTGGTAGAGCTGGCAGCTCAGCCTGGCCCGTCCGCCGGCGCCGGTCGCCGGCGCGACGTAGAACTGGAAGAAGGCATGGCAGGGCAGCAGCGCCATCTGCGGCAGCGCGGCGACGTTCCAGGCGCTGACGACGATCCGGCGCGAGTCCGGATCGGTCTTCAGCTGCTCGACGACGCGCGCGATCTGGTCGACATGGCCGCCGTCGGGGGTCGGCCAGGAGCGCCACTGCACGCCGTACACCGGGCCGAGGTCGCCGTCGGGGCCGGCCCATTCGTCCCAGATCGTCACGTCGCGCTCCTGTAGCCAGCGGGCATTGCCGTCGCCGCGCAGGAACCAGAGCAGCTCGAGGATGATGGCGCGCAGGTGCACCTTCTTGGTCGTGACGAGCGGGAAGCCTTCGCCCAGGTCGAAGCGCATCTGGTGGCCGAACACGCTCTTCGTGCCGGTGCCGGTGCGGTCGGCCTTGGCAACGCCGTGGTCGCGCACGTGGCGCATGAAATCCTCGTACTGCGAGTGCATCGGGCGGTCGGTGGCAAGGGGCGGGGTGGACGGCGCAATCTGCATCGGTCGAATTATCGGCTGGCCGATTGGATCCCACCTGGTCCTAGATCGCCAATCGGGTGGGGCGGACATGGACACCGACACGGGCACCGGCACGGGCACGGGGCGGCCGAGCGCAGCAGCGCGTTCCGCCGCCCGATCCTGGCACCGAAACCTCAGCCCGGCTCGCGCACAAAGATCTCCACCCGGCGGTTGCGGGCCCGCCCGGCCTCGCTGGCGTTGTCGGCGATCGGCTCGCGGTCGCCGCGGCCCACGGTTTCGACCCGGGTCGGTGCGACGCTGCGCGCCGCCAGGTAGTCGCGCACGCTTTGTGCGCGGTCGAGCGAGAGCGGGTTGTTGACCGCCGCCGAGCCGGTGCGGTCGGTGTGGCCGACGATCCGCAGGCGCGCGTCGCGCTCGCCGGCAAGGGTCGCGGCGAGCGCGTCGAGCACGCCGCGCAGCTGCGCCTTGACCGCGTAGCCGCCGGTCTCGAACGAGATGTCGCTGGGCACGGCGAGCCTGAGCTGGTTGTCGGCGGTCTGGCTGATCTCGACATTGCTGCCGCGGGTCGTCCGCTCGAGCAATCCGCGCCGCTCCTCCATTCGCTTCGACCAGAGGTTGCCAGCGACCACTGTGCCGACGGTCGCGCGCGGGCCGCCCCGGTCGCCGGGAGTGGCGCAGCCGGCGACCAGGCAGACGGCGGCAAGCATCCAGGCGAGGGGAAGTCGAAGCGGCGATTGGTTCATCGGGGCAATTCCGGAACAGGGCTGGGCGGCGCAGACCACTACTAGCGGTCGAACTGCAGGGCCGCCAGCCGCGCGTACAGCCCGCCCCTGGCGACCAGCTCGGCATGGCTGCCGGTCTCGACGATCTCGCCGGCCTCCATGACGACGATCCGGTCGGCCTTCTGCACGGTCGACAGGCGGTGGGCGATGACGATCGTGGTGCGATGGCGCATCGCCGATTCGAGCGCGGCCTGGACCATCCGTTCCCCTTCGGCGTCGAGCGCGCTGGTCGCCTCGTCGAGCAGGAGCAGCGGCGGATTCTTGAGGATCGCCCGGGCGATCGAGATGCGCTGCCGCTGCCCGCCGGAGAGCCGCACGCCGCGCTCGCCGAGGAAGGTCTTGTAGCCTTCCGGGAGGGCGCTGATGAAGTCGTGCGCGTAGGCGGCTGTCGCGGCGGCGAAGACCTCCGCGTCGCTGGCGGCCGGCCGGCCGTAGCGGATGTTCTCGAGCGCGTTGGTCGAGAAGATCACGCTGTCCTGCGGGACGATGCCGATGCGCCGGCGCAGGTCGTCGAGGGCGACCCGCTCGACCCGGGCGCCGTCGACCCGCACCGTGCCCGACTCGACGTCGTAGAAGCGCTGGATGAGCTGGAACACCGTGCTCTTGCCGGCGCCGCTCGGCCCGACCAGGGCCACCGTCTCGCCCGGCGCGACCGCGAAGCCGAAGTCGACCAGGGTCGGATGCTGCGGCCGCGACGGGTAGCGGAAGGTCACGTGCTCGAGCGCGACCGAGGCGCCCCCGGACGAGGCCGGCATCGGCTCGGGCGCCGGCGGCGAGACGACCGGCGAGCGCAGCCGCAGCAGTTCCATCAGCCGCTCGGTCGCGCCGGCCGCGCGCAGCAGGTCGCCGTACACCTCGGACAGCACCGCCACGCTGCTCACCAGGATGATCACGTAGACGACCGTCTGGCCGAGGTGGCCGGCGCTGACGTCGCCGTGCAGCACCGCCTGGGTGCCCTGGTACAGGCCCCAGAGCAGGGCGCCGAAGGTCGCGCTGATGATGAAGGCGACCAGCAGCGAGCGCAGCGTCGTGCGCCGCACCGCGGTGCTGAAGGCACGCTCGGTGGAGGCGCCGAAGCGCTCGGCCTCGCGTTCCTCCTGCAGGTAGCTCTGCACCACCGGCACCGCGTTCAATACCTCGGCGGCGATCGCGCTCGAATCGGCGACCCGGTCCTGGCTGGCGCGCGAGAGGCGCTGCACCCGGCGCCCGAAGTAGAGCGAGGGCAGGACGACCAGGATCAGGATCGCCAGTACCTGCGTCATCACGACGGGGTTGGTGACGATCAGCATCGCCATCGCGCCGATCCCCATCACGGTGTTGCGCAGGCCCATCGACAGGCTCGAGCCGACCACCGTCTGGACCAGCGTGGTGTCGGTGGTCAGGCGCGACAGCACCTCGCCGGTCTGGGTGGTCTCGAAGAACTCGGGGCTCTGCCGGACTACATGGGCGTAGACCGCGTTGCGCAGGTCGGCGGTGACCCGCTCGCCCAGCCAGCTCACCATGTAGAAGCGCGCCGCCGAGAACAAGCCGAGCGCGACGCCGACGCCGAACAGGGCGAAGAAGTGGCCGCGCAGCGCCAGCACTCGCTGGCCCGGGTCGGTGGCCACCAGACCCTGGTCGATCAGCGAGCGCAGCGCCAGCGGAAAGACCAGCGTACTCGCCGCTGCCAGCACCAGGAAGACGACCGCCAGCGCGATCCGGCCGCGATAGGGGCGCAGGAAGGGCAGCAGGCCGGCCAGCGAGCGGACGTCTCGCGCGGCGGCCGGTTCGGAAGTGCGGGCGCCGGGCATCGCCAAAGTTTAGGCGAGCGGGACTGGGCAAGGGCCAGGCCAGAAACAAGCCCATGCAAACAAAGCATAGGGCAATCAAAGCCTTGACATTCATTGCCTAAGCACGTATATTCACCGCATGTCCCGCGCTCCGGCTCCCGCCACCTTCTACCGTGCCGCCGGGTACTGCGCCGACGAAAGCGTCGGCTACCTCATGAAGCGGGTGCTGATGGGCATCGCCCAGGCCGCCGACAGGCGGCTCGAGCCGCAGGGCATCACTCACGCCCAGTGGGGTCCGCTCTTCATGCTGCGCCGCTGCCGCGCCTCGACCGTCGCCGAGCTGGCGCGCGAGCTGCAGACCGATCCGGGAGCGATGACGCGCCTGCTCGACCGGCTCGAGTGCAAGGGCCTGTGCCGGCGCATCCGTTCCACCGACGACCGGCGGGTCGTCAACATCGAGCTGACGCCCGAGGGCGAGGTGGCCGCCGACCAGGTGCCGGCCGAGCTGGCGCAGATCCTGAACGAGCACCTCTCCGGCTTCTCGAAAGCCGAATGGACGCAGCTGAAGGGCTTTCTCCAGCGCATGCTCGCGAACGGCGAAGCGTCTGCCGGAAGGTTGGCGAAATGAGCCGCTGCAACGACAACGCGGTGGCGCGCGCAAAGGCCGCGGCGCGCACGCTGACGACGATCGTCATTGCCCTCACCTCGACGATCGTGATTGCCCTGGCCGGCTGCGCCGATCCGTCCGGCATCGTCGCCCGTGCGGTGACCATCGATCCGGCCCGGGCCGGCGTCTCTCCGTCTGGCGCCGGCAGCGCGCTGGCGCCCGACTGGTGGCAGGGCTTCGGCGACAGCTCGCTCAGCGGCCTGATCGAGCAGGCGGTTGCCGGCTCGCCCAGCCTGCGCGTCGCCCAGGCGCGGCTCGCCCGCGCCGTGGCAAATGCCGGCGCGGTGCGCGCTGCCGAAGGGCCGCAGCTCAACGGCGCGTTCGACCTGACCCGGCAGCGCTTCACCGAGACCGGCATCTACCCGCCGCCGCTTGCCGGATCGCTCCGCGACACCGCCACCCTGCAGCTCAACGGCGCCTGGGAGCTCGACCTGTTCGGCCGCAACCGCGCCGCCCTCGACGCGGCGGTCGGCGCCCAGCGCGCCGCCGAGGCCGACGCTGCTGCCGCGCGGGTGGTGCTGGCCGTCAACGTCGGCCGCAGCTACGTGCAGCTGGCCCGCCTGCTCGAGCAGCGCCAGGTCCTGCAGCGCTCGCTGGCGCAGCGCGACCAGGTGCTGGGCCTGATCCAGCAGCGCGTCTCGGCCGGCCTCGACACCACTGCCGAGCTGCTCATCGGCGAAGGCGCGCTGCCCGAGACGCGCCAGCAGATCGAGGCGGTCGACGAGCAGATCGCGCTCGCCCGCCACGCCCTGGCCGCGCTCGCCGCCCTGCCGCCCGAGGCCGCCGATGCGCTGGCGCCGCGCCTGTCGGCGGTCCGCCTGGTGCCCCTGCCCGAGCTGGTGCCGGCCGACCTGCTCGGCCGGCGGGCCGACATCGTCGCGGCGCGCTGGCGGGTCGAGGCGGCGGCCGGCGAGGTCGCCGCGGCGCGCGCCCAGTTCTATCCGAACATCAACCTGGTCGCCTTTGTCGGCCTGTCGAGCATCGGCCTCGACCGGCTGGTGCAGGTGGGCAGCCGGCAATACGGCGCCGGCCCGGCGATCCGCCTGCCGATCTTCGACTCCGGCCGCCTGCGCGCCAACCTGGGCGGCCGCACCGCCGACCTCGACGCCGCCGTCGAGACCTACAACGGCAGCGTCATCGACGCCGTGCACGATGTCGCCGACCAGATCGGCTCGAGCCGCTCGCTCGCGCGCCAGCAGGCCGAGCAGACGGCTGCGATCGCCGCCGCCGAAGCCGCCTACGACGTCGTCACGCAGCGCTACCGCGCCGGCCTCGCCACCTACCTGACGGTGCTGAACGCCGAGATCAACGTGCTGGCGCAGCGCCGCCTCGGGGTCGACCTGCGCGCCCGCACGCTCGACACCCAGCTGCTGCTGGTGCGCGCGCTCGGCGGCGGCTACGTCGTTGGCCCGGCCTCCTGAGCGCCCGCCGCGACGCACTCTTCCCGGAGACCCCTTCGATGAAACCCGACGACGCCCAGCGTCTCTCCAAGCCGTCGGACGACGCACCCGGCGGTGCGCCGGCCGTGGCTGCCGAGTCGGCCCCGTCCGCTTCCGGCGCCGCTCCGGCCGCTGCCGACCTGCCGGCCGCCGGCAACCCGCGTCGGCGCAAGGCCTTGCTCGGCGTCAGTGCCGCCGTGCTGGTCGCTGTCGTCGCCTACGGCGCCTACTGGGCGCTCGTGCTCAACCATTTCGAGAGCACCGACAACGCCTATGTGCAGGGCAACGTCGTCCAGCTCACCCCGCAGGTGGCCGGCACGGTGATCGCGATCGCCGCCGACGACACCGACTTCGTCAAGGCCGGCCAGCCGCTGGTCAAGCTCGACCCGGCCGATGCCCGGGTGGCCCTCGAGCAGGCCGAGGCGCAGCTGGCGCAGGCGGTGCGCGAGACGCGCATCCTGTTCGTCAACAACGGCACGCTGAAGGCGCAGATCGCGGCGCGCGAGGCCGATCTCGCGCGCGCCCGCAGCGATCTCGCGCGGGCCCAGGACGATGTGTCTCGGCGCGCCCCGCTGGTTGCCACCGGCGCGGTCGGCCAGGAAGAGTTCAACCACGTCACGGCGCAGGTCGCGGTGGCGAAGACCGCGCTCTCGGCGGCCGAGTCCGGCGCGCTCGCGGCGCGCGAGCAGCTCGCCTCGAACCAGTCGCTGACCGAAGGCCTGTCGGTCGACCAGCACCCCAGCGTGCTGCGTGCCGCGGCGCGGGTGCGCGAAGCCTGGCTCGCGGTCTCGCGCGCCGAGCTGCTGGCGCCGGTCGACGGCTACGTCGCGCGGCGCAGCGTCCAGCTCGGCCAGCGGGTCCAGGCCGGCACGCCGCTGCTGTCGGTGATTGCCCTCAAGGACGTCTGGGTCGACGCCAACTTCAAGGAAGGCCAGTTGCGCAACCTCCGCATCGGCCAGCCGGTCGAGCTGATCGCCGACGTGTACGGCAAGAAGGTCGCGTACCACGGCCGGGTCGAAGGCCTGGGCGCCGGCACCGGTGCCGCCTTCGCCCTGCTGCCGGCGCAGAACGCGACCGGCAACTGGATCAAGGTGGTGCAGCGCGTGCCGGTGCGGATCGTCCTCGACGCCCGGGAAGTCGCGGCCCATCCGCTGCGCATCGGCCTGTCGATGGACGTCAGGGTCGACATCAGCAAGACCGACGGGCGGATGCTCGCCGACGCCGCGCAGCGTCCGGCACATGCCGCCACCGCGGTGTTCGACGAAAGCCGGGGCGCCGCCGACGCCGACGTGCAGCGGATCATCGCCGCCAACCTCGGCCGGGCCGCGCCCGGCCGGACGGCAGCGGCGCCGGCGGCGGCTCGCGCCGAGCGCGCCGCCGCGCTCGCCCAGGCGCCGGCCGCGACCGCTGCAG
>JBDTUG010000074.1:0-13096 GCA_040007855.1 Caldimonas sp. | reverse complement strand
AAGCACGGCGTGCGCAAGATCAACATCGACACCGACATCCGCCTGGCGATGACCGCGGCGATCCGCAGGTACCTGGCCGAGAACCCGGAGAAGTTCGATCCGCGCGACTACCTCAAGCCGGCGCGCGAGGCAGCGAAGAAGATCTGCCGCGAACGCTACCTGCAGTTCGGCTGCGAGGGCCAGGCGGGCCGGATCGCGGCGCAGTCGCTCGCGCACGTCGCGAAGCGCTACGCGCAGGGCGAGCTGGCGCAGACAGTCGTCTGATGGCCGGCGACGGCGCCGCCGGCGAGGAAGAGGCGCTCTTCGAAAGCCGGATCGGCTCGCTGCCCCTGCTGGCGCGCGGCAAGGTGCGCGAGAACTACGCGGTCGGCGCCGGCCGCATGCTGATGGTGGCGAGCGACCGGCTGAGCGCCTTCGACGTCGTCATGGGCGAGCCGATCCCCGGCAAGGGCCGGGTGCTGACGCAGATGGCCCTGTTCTGGTTCGACCGGCTCGCCCACGTCGTGCCGAACCACCTGACCGGCGACGACCCGGAAGGCGTGGTCGCCGCCGACGAGCGCACGCAGGTGCGCGGCCGCTCGATGCTGGTGAAGCGCCTCACGCCCTTGCCGATCGAGGCGGTCGTGCGCGGTTACCTGGCCGGCAGCGGCTGGAAGGAATACAAGGAGGGCGGCAGCATCTGCGGCGTGCCGCTGCCGCCGGGCCTGCGCAACGCCTCGAAGCTGCCGGCGCCGATCTTCACGCCGGCGACCAAGGCGGCGATGGGCGAGCACGACGAGAACATCGACTTCGAGCGGGCCGGCGAGCTGATCGGTCCCGAGCTCGCGGCGCGGCTGCGCGATGTCGCGATCCGCCTCTACAGCGAGGCGGCGGCGATCGCCCTGGCCAAGGGCATCATCATCGCCGACACCAAGTTCGAGTTCGGCCTCGACGACGCCGGCACGCTGACCCTGATGGACGAACTGCTGACGCCCGACTCGTCGCGCTTCTGGCCGGCCGACCGCTACGCCGAGGGCGCCAACCCGCCGAGCTACGACAAGCAGTTCGTGCGCGACTGGCTGGAGAGCGTGCGGATCGACGGGGCGCCGTGGAACAAGAAGGCACCGGCGCCGGCGCTGCCGGCCGAGGTGATCGCCCGGACGGCGACGACCTACCGCGCCGTTGCCGAGCTGCTCATGTCATCCTGAGCGGCGACCAAGGATCTCGAACGCCGAGATCCTTCACTTCGTTCAGGACGACAGCGCCTGCGGCTCAGAACAGCGCCATGCTCAGCTTGCGCCGGTAGGCGTCGATCACCGGGTCGCCGGGCGCCGTCGCCATCTTGCCGGCCACCTCGAGGGTGCCCTGCTTGGGCACCGCGGCGGCGGTGCGGGCGCTTGCAGGCTTGGCCATGATCTCGAGGATGGCGACGTAGTTCTTGCGCGCCAGGCCGTCCTTCCAGGCCTTGTCGCGCATCACGATCTCGAGCAGCTGGTCCATTGCTTCGGTGAACTCGCCGTGCGCGAAGAGCGCTTGCGCCAGCTCGAAGCGCGCGTCGAAGTCGCGCTTGTCGGCGGCGAGTGCCGCGTTCAGGGCCTCGACGGGGCGCGCTGCGGGCGCCGCTTCCAGCGCCGCGAGCCAGTGCCCGGCGGCGGCGACCCGCGCGTCGAGCACGGGGCTGGCGGCCACCGGATCGAAGGCCTTGCGCGCGTCGGCGACCCGGCCGGCCGAGAGCAGGGCGCGCAGGTAGTCGTAGCGGGCCGCGTCGTTGCCCGGGTTGGTGGCCACGGCGGCCTGCAGCTTGTCGATCGCGGTCTCGCTGTCGCCCTCGGCGAGCAGTTCCTCGGCCTCGAGCAGGTCGTCTTCGGCCGCCTGCTCGTCGGCGCTGGGGACGTGCTTGTCGAGGAACTTGCGGACCTCGGCTTCGGGGAGCGCGCCGACGAAGCCGTCGACCGGCTGCCCGCCCTTGAAGAGCACGCAGAACGGGATGCTGCGCACGCCGAACATCTGCGACAGCTGCTGCGCGATCTCGGATTCGTCGTCGGCATTCAGCTTGACGAGCTTGAAGCGGCCGGCGTAGGCCGTCTCGAGCTTTTCGAGGAGCGGGCCGAGCGCCTTGCACGGGCCGCACCATTCGGCCCAGATGTCGAGCAGTACCGGCTGCGCGAGGGAGGCGGTGACGAGCTCGGCTTCGAAGTTTTGGTGGGTGATGTCCAGCATGGGGATGGCTTGGCAGAGGGATCGGTGGCGAAGGGTGGGGCCCTTCAGGTGACGGCGTGCCGCCTACAATTCAAGGCATCCCCCAGCCCCCGGAAGCAACGCCTGTGAGCAGCGCCCCCGCGGTCGTCGGCGTGGTCATGGGCTCCAGCAGCGACTGGGAAATCCTGCGCGCCGCCACCGAGATTCTCGCCGAGTTCGGCATTGCCCATGAGGTCCGCGTCGTCTCCGCGCATCGCATGCCCGACGAGATGTTCGCTTACGCCGAAGCAGCGGCCGGGCGCGGCCTGAAGGCGATCATCGCCGGGGCCGGCGGCGCCGCTCACCTGCCCGGCATGCTTGCCGCCAAGACGACCGTGCCGGTGCTCGGCGTGCCGGTGCCGAGCCGGCACCTGCAGGGCCTCGATTCGCTCTACTCGATCGTCCAGATGCCGCGCGGCATCCCGGTCGCCACCTTCGCCATCGGCAGCGCCGGCGCGAGCAACGCCGCGCTGTTCGCGGTGGCGATGCTGGCCGGTGCCGATGCCGGGTTGCGCGCGAAGCTCGAGGCGTTCCGGGCCCGGCAGACCGACGCGGCCCGGGCGATGACGGCCGAGCTGAAGTGAGCAGCTCCGGCGCGGACGCGGCGTTCACCGCGCCGGGCGCGACGCCGTTCCTGGCGCCCGGCGCGACGCTCGGCGAAGGGCCACGAGAGCCGCCGTTCATCGCGCCCGGCGCGACGCTCGGCGTCGTCGGCGGCGGCCAGCTCGGCCGCATGTTCGCGCAGGCGGCACAGCGTGGCGGCTATCGCGTCGCGGTCCTCGATCCCGACCCGTCCAGCCCGGCCGGCCAGATCGCTCACGAGCATCTGCGCGCCGGCTACCTCGATCGCGACGGCCTGGCCCGGCTCGCCACGCTGTGCGACGCGGTCACCACCGAGTTCGAGAACGTTCCGGCCGAAGCGCTGCGCACGCTGGCGGCGCAGACGCGTGTCGCGCCCGGCGCCGACGCGGTCGCGGTCTGCCAGGACCGGGCCGCTGAAAAGGTCGCCTTCGGTCGTGCCGGCGTGGCCTGCGCACCGCATGCCGTGCTGACCGGGCCGGCCGATCTGGACAGCGTCACCGACGACCTCCTGCCCGGCATCCTGAAGACCGCGCGGCTCGGCTACGACGGCAAGGGCCAGCGCCGGGTGGCCGACCGGGCCGGCCTGGCCAGCGCCTTCGCGGCGCTCGGCGGGGTGATGTGCGTGCTCGAGAAACGCCTGCCGCTGGCCGCCGAGATCAGCGTGATCGTCGCGCGCGGCGCCGGCGGCGAGATCGTCGCCCTGCCGGTCCAGGAAAACATCCATCGCGAAGGCATCCTGTTCCTGACCCGGGTTCCGGCGCAGGCGGTCGACGCCGCGGCCAGCGCCGAGGCGGTGACGCTGGCGTGCCGGATCGCCGCGGCGATCGGCTACGTCGGCGTGCTCTGCGTCGAGTTCTTCGTCCTGGCCGGCGGCGCGCTGGTCGCCAGCGAGATGGCGCCGCGCCCGCACAACTCGGGACACTACGGCATCGACGCCTGCGACCTCTCGCAGTTCGACCTGCAGGTGCGGGCGTTGGCCGGGGCGCCGCTGCGCGCGCCGCGCCTGCATTCGCCGGCGGTGATGCTCAATCTGCTCGGCGACCTGTGGTTCGTCGGCGGCGCCGCGACGCCGGTCGAGCCGGCATGGGCGCAGGTGCTCGCCTTGCCGGGCGCGCACCTGCACCTGTACGGCAAGAGCGAGGCCCGGGCCGGGCGCAAGATGGGCCACCTGACCCTGACCGCTGCCGATCCCGAGACCGCCGAAGGCACCGCCCGCGCGGCCGCGGCGATCCTCGGCCTCGAAGGGTGGTGAGGCGTGCTCGTCGACGGCCGTGACGACGCGGCGGTGAAGGAGGCGGCCAGCCGGCTCGCGGCGGGCGAACCGGTGGCCTTTCCGACCGAGACGGTCTACGGCCTGGGCGCCCGCGCCGACGACGACGCGGCGGTCGGCCGCGTCTTCGCCCTGAAAGGCCGGCCGGTCGGCCATCCGCTCATCGTCCACGTCGCCGGGCGCGCCGAAGCGGCTCACTTCGCCAGCTTGCCGCCGCTCGCCGAGCGGCTGGTCGACGCGTTCTGGCCCGGGCCGGTCACCGTCATCGTCCGCCGCACGGCCGGCGTCGCCGGTGCCGCCGCGGCCGGCCAGGACACGATCGGCCTGCGCTGCCCGGCCCACCCGGTCGCCCATGCCCTGCTCGTCGCCGCCCGCGACGCTGGCGTGCCGGGCGTGGCCGGGCCGAGCGCCAACCGGTTCGGCCGGATCAGCCCGACGACCGCCGCGCACGTCGTCGCCGAGTTCGGCGACGACCTGTTCGTCCTCGACGGCGGCGCCGCCCGGCTCGGCATCGAGTCGGCGATCGTCGATTGCTCGGGCGCGCAGCCGGCGCTGCTGCGCCCCGGCGTGTTGACCCGGCAGAGCCTCGAGGCGGCGCTCGGTGTGCCGCTGGCCGACGCCGACGCCGCCTCGCCGCGCGCCCCGGGCACGCTGCTCGCTCACTACGCACCGCGCGCACGGCTGCGCCTGATGTCGACGCGGATGCTGAAGACTGCCCTCGAGGTGCTTGGCTCGGACCCGCTGAAGCTGGCGGTATATTCCCGGTCGGTGCCTTCGGGCGTGGCGACCGGCGTGCGGCATCGGCGCATGCCGGCCCGGCCCGAGCAGGCAGCGCACGAATTGTTTGCCGTCCTGCGCGAACTCGACGACGACGGCGTGCATTTGATCTGGGTCGAGGAACCGCCGCCGGGCCCTGAATGGGACGGCGTTCGCGACCGGCTGAGCCGCGCTGCGGCGGCCTGACCCCCCTGTTTCCCTGGAGCGACGATGAGACTGAATGCGATGCAAGTGCGCCGAGCGGCGATCGGCTGCGGCGTGCTGCTGGCGGCCCTGCTGACCGCGTCCTGCGGCGGTGGGACCGCCTCGACGAATTTCGTTCCGAAGCGCATCGTCGCGTTCGGCGACGAGACCAGCGTCATCGACGACTTCCAGGGCAACGGCAACGGCCGCAAGTACACCGTCAACGAGGTGGCGACCGTCCCCGGCGTCACCTTCGCCTGCCGCTCCAATCCGCTCTGGATCCAGGTCATCGGCGACAACTTCAACGGCCTCGTCTTCCCGCCCTGCAATCCCGGCCCGAATCCGGTCACCGACCCGACCAGCCGGATCCGCGCCGCCTTCGGCGCGAAGGCCGTCGACCTGGCTGCGCAGATCGACGCCCAGGTCGCCGAAAGTCCGTTCGGGGACGGCGATCTGGTGACCGTCCTGGTCGGCGTCAACGACGTCCTCGAGCAGTACGCCCAGTACCCGACCATCAGTGAAGCGCAGCTGACCGCCAACGTCGAAGCCGCCGGTGCCGAAGTCGGCCGCCAGGTCAACCGGCTCGCCGACATCGGCGCGAAGGTGATCATCTCGACGATTCCCGATGTCGGCGTCTCGCCCTTCGCGATCGCCGAGAAGGCGGCCCACGTCGATACCGACCGGCAGGCGCTGATCGGCCGGCTCACCGGCAGCTTCAACGACTCGCTGCGCGCGACCATGGCCAACGACGGGCGGCGAGTCGGCCTGGTGCTGATGGACGAGCTGGTCCGGGCGGCCGCCCGGCTGGTCGGCCTGAACGGCTTCACCAATGCGACCACGGGCGCCTGCGACCTGACCAAGTCGGCGCTGGTGCCTCCGTCGGTCCTCGACTGCACCCCCCTGACGCTGGTCCTGGGCGGCAGCTCGATCAACTACCTGTGGGCCGACGACCGGCATCTGTCCGCCGGCGGCCAGCTGACGCTCGGCAACCTCGCCGCGCAGCGGGCGAAGAACAACCCGTTCTGACCCGGCCCCCGCGCTGCCCGCCGCCGGTCGCCCGCTCAGGGCCGGCGCGGCCCGGTCGGCAGCGATGTGTCGTCGGCGGTCCACTCGACCAGCGCTTCGAGCGCCGGCCGGGTCGCATCGGCTTTCGGATGGTTGACGATGGCCACCACGACATAGCGCCGCCCGGAATCGCCCAGCACGTAGCCGGCGATGCCGACGACGTCGCGCAGCGAGCCGGTCTTCAGATGGGCGCGGCCCGGGCCGCCCTTGTAGCGGCGCAGGGTGCCGTCGACGCCGGCCACCGGCAGCGAACTCATCAGCTCGGGCATCACCGGGCTGGCCCAGGCGGCCTGGAGCAGCCGGCCGAAGGTGCGCGCGCTGAGCCGCGAGTCGCGCGACAGGCCCGAGCCGTTGGCGATGACGCTGCCCGCCGAGCCACTGCCGGTGCGCCCGCGCAGCCACTGCCGCACCACTTCGCGCGATGCCTCGGGCGTGCCGGCGCCGCGCTGGGTCGCGCCGAGGGTGAGGAACAGCTGTTGCGCCATCACGTTGTTGCTGAGCTTGTTGATGTCGCGCACGACTTCGGCGAGCGCCGGCGAGCGCAGCTCGAAGCTCGCTGGCGTGGTCGGCGCGCTGCCTTCGCGGTAGCCACCGCTGATCCGGCCGCCGAGCTCCTGCCACATGCCGATCAGGGCGCGCTCGCTGTAGCTTTTCGGGTCGGCATACGCGACCGGCCAGACCTTTTCGCCGCACGCCGCCTGGAAAGCGCCGCGCAAGGACAGCCGGGCCGGGTCGGTGAACTCGCCCTTGAGGACGCCGCGCCAGTCGTCGCACGGCCCGCCGACCAGCGGCACGGTGCTGTCGGCGCGCACGCCGGCGAGCGGCGGATCGACGCTCACCGTGGCGATGCCGCGCGCCGGGTCGGGCGTGATCGTCAGCAGGACCGAGCGGTAGTTGAGGAGCAGCGCGTCGGCACCGGCGTTGTAGGGGCGCAGCGGCTCGCCGTCGAAGTCGGCGGGGCTGGCCTCGGCAGCGCTGAAGGTGCTGCGGTCGACGACGATGTCGCCGCGGATCTCGCGCACGCCCGCCTGCTGGACCCGCCGCATCAACAGCCAGAGGCGTTCGAGCACGAGCTTCGGGTCGCCGGTGCCCTTGATCACCAGGTTGCCGGTGAGCACGCCGTCGCTGCCGATCGTCCCTTGCAACCAGACCGGCGTCGCCCAGGTGTAGGCCGGGCCGAGCAGCTCGAGCCCGGCGTAGGTCGTAACCAGCTTCATCAGCGAGGCCGGATTCGCCGCCCGATCAGGCTGCCAGACCAGGCGCGGCCGCGCCGCGCCGACCTCCTCGACCCAGACGACCATCGCCTCGCGCGGCACGCCGACGTGCAGGAGCGAGGCTTCGACCTCGGCCGGCAAGGCGCGCGGCGCCGCGACCGCGGGCACGGCGCCGCGCGCCGCCGCCGCGCCGGACGCCATCGCCCAGGCCAGCGCCAGCGCGATGCTGCCCAGGCATTCGAGCCGGCCCTGCTTCATGGCGCCCATCATTGCACGGCCTTCGCGCGACCTTGCAGGCACGGAGCCGCCGCTAAACTCGGGCGATGACACTGCGACCGACCCGGACCGGGCCCGACGACGTGGCATGACGGCCCTGCTCGCATTCGACACCGCCGGCGAACGCATGGCGATCGGCCTGGCGCAGGGAGCGCGCCGCTGGTCGCGCAGCGAAGCCGGCGGCGCCCGGGCCTCGGCCGCGCTGATCCCGCAGATCCTCGCCTTGCTCGACGAAGCCGGCCTGGCCCTGACCGACCTCGATGCGATCGCATTCGGGCGCGGCCCGGGCGCCTTCACCGGCCTGCGCACCGCCTGCTCGGTGGCGCAGGGCCTGGCTTTCGGCGCCGGCAAGCCGGTGCTGCCGATCGACAGCCTGCTGGCGGTCGCCGAGGCAGCGCGCGAGAGCGTCGATCAGCTGCGCGTCTGGGTCGTGGTGGACGCGCGCATGGACCAGATCTACGCCGCCGAGTACGGCTTCTCCGACGGCCGCTGGCGTACGCTCGCGGCGCCGATGCTGACCGACTGCGAGCAGCTGCGCGCCCGCTGGCAGGCGGCGCCACCGCAGGTCGTCGCCGGCGATGCGCTGGTCGCGTTCGGCGCGCGCCTCGAGACCGGCGCCGCGCTGTGCTTCGCCGACGCGCGCACCAGCGCCGACGCCCTGCTCACCCTCGCCGAACACGCCTGGCGCGACGGCACCGCGGTCGACCCGGCGCAGGCCCTGCCCCTCTACGTGCGCGACAAGGTCGCCGAGACGACGCGCGAGCGCGACGCGGCGCGGGCGACGCGGGGCGCGCAGGGCGTGCCGGCCGGATCGGCGGCGGGTCGGCGATGAGCGCGAACCCGACCGCAGCGACCAGCGGGCTGGCCGGCGGCATGCTGCGGCCGATGACGCTGGCGGCGCTCGAGGGCGTGGTCGTGCTCGAGGACGAGGTCTATCCCTTCCCCTGGACGCGCGGCAACTTCGTCGATTCGCTGGCCGCGGGCTACACCGCCTGGACGCTGAACGGCAGCGGCGGCGAGCTGATCGCCTATTGCGTCGCGATGCGCGGCGTCGCAGAGATGCACCTGCTCAACATCACCGTCGCGCCGCTCGCGCGCCGGCTCGGCCACGCCCGGCGCATGCTCGGCGCGCTGGTCGCACGGTGCCGGGAAGAAGGCGCCGAGCGGCTCTGGCTCGAGGTTCGCGAAGCCAACCTGGACGCCCAGGCGACCTACCTGCGGCTCGGCTTCAGCCAGGTTGGCATGCGCAAGGGCTACTACCCGGCGCCGGCGGGAACGCGTGAGGACGCCGTCGTCATGAGCCTGGTGATCGACGAGGCGCGAGGCTTCGATGCGCTGGACTGAGCGCCAGCAGGCGATGCTGCGCGAGATGGGCATCCGCCTGTGGTCGGGCGATGCGCAGGCGGTGCCCGCGAGCGCTGCGGAATGCCCGGGCGGCCTCGCCGTCGCCGAAGCGCCGCCACGCGCTGCCGCCCGGAGCGTGCCGACCGCGACAGCCTCGCCGCTGCTGGCCCGGGACGGTCCGCCGCAGGCGACGCCGACCGCCGCGACGCCGACCGCCGCGACGCCGACCGCCGCGCCGCCGGCCGCGGCGTCCGCGCACCCGCCCTCGGGGTCCGGCCCGTGGCCGGCGCCGACCAGCGCGGAGTGGCTGATCGTTGGCGAGCCCTTCGAGGCCGGCGGCGAAGCTGTCGATCCGGCCGGCCACGGCGACCAGCAGCGCCTGCTCGACAACATGCTGCACGCCATCGGCGTCGCCCGGGCCGCGCCCGGCCGCGCCGGCCGCGCCTGCTACCTGCCGGTCGGCGAGGGTTCGCGTGCCGCCCTCGACGCCGCCATCGCCGAGGTACGGCCGCGTTGCATCCTCGCCCTCGGCCGCGTCGCCGCCAACATCCTGCTCGATCTCGACGAACCGCTCGGCCGCTTGCGCGAGCGCAGCCACCGGCGCAGCGACGTTCCGGTCGTGGTCACCTTCGCCTTGCCGTACCTGTTGCGCCATCCCGCCGACAAGGCCAGGGCCTGGACCGACCTGTGCCGGGCGGCCGGCACGTTCGACTGAACCGCCGGCGCGTTCAGCGCTTCCTGGCCGGCCGGGTCCAGTCGGCGTAGCTGCTCTGGCGCGAGCGCGCCACCGTGAGCTGGCCGGCTGGCGCGTCGACCGCGATCGTCGAGCCGCCGCCGATCGTCGCGCCGGCGCCGATCGTCACCGGCGCGACCAGCACGACATTGCTGCCGATGTGCGCGTCGGCGCCGATCGTCGTGCGGTGCTTGTTGGCGCCGTCGTAGTTGGCGGTGATGCTGCCGGCGCCGAAGTTGACGCGCTCGCCGACGCTGGCATCGCCGAGATAGGCGAGGTGGTTGGCCTTGGCGCCGCGCCCGAGCGTCGAGTTCTTGACCTCGACGAAGTTGCCGATGTGGACGTCGGCGCCGAGCTCGGCGCCGGCGCGCAGCCGGGCGAACGGGCCGACCGTGGCGCCCGCGCCGACCGTCGCGCCGAGCGCTTCGCCGTCGATGTGGGTGTAGGGCCGGAGGGTCGCTCCGGCCTCGATGCGCGCGTTGCGAAGGTGGCAATAGGCGCCGATCCGGACTGCGTCGCCGAGCTCGACCTCGCCTTCGAAGATGCAGCCGACGTCGATCTCGACATCGCTGCCGCAATGCAGAGCGCCGCGCAGGTCGAAGCGCGCCGGGTCGGCCAGGCGCACGCCTTCGGCCATCAGGCGCGCCGCGGCGCGAAGCTGCAGGCGCCGCTCGAGGTCGGCGAGCTGGGCCGCGCTGTTGACGCCCAGCACCTCGGTCTCGCTGGTCGCGGCGACGCCGACCACCGGCGTGGCCGCCGCCACCGCCAGCCCGACGACATCGGTGAGGTAGTACTCGCCGGCGGCGTTGTCGTTGCGCAGGGCGGCCAGCCAGCGCTTGAGCGCCGCGGTCGGCGCCGCCATCACGCCGGTGTAGATCTCGGCGGTGCCGCGTTGCTCCGGCGTCGCGTCCTTGTCCTCGACGATCGCCTCGATCGCGCCGGCGGCGCTGCCGCCGCGGCGGACGACCCGGCCGTAGCCGGCCGGATCTGCCAGCGAGATCGTCAGCAGGGCGAGCCGCTCGCCGCCGCTCGCCGCCACCAGTGCCTGCAGCGTCTCGGCCTCGATCAGCGGCACGTCGCCGTTGAGGACCAGGGTCGTGCCGGCGTCGTCCAGCAAGGGCGCCGCCTGCTGCAGCGCGTGCCCGGTGCCGAGCTGCGGCTCCTGGCGCACGAAGGCCAGCCCCGGCGCCGCCGCGGCGCGCTCGACCTCGGCCGCGCCGAAGCCGGTGACGACGATCGTCCGCGTCGCCCCCAGGCCGGCGGCCGCCTCCAGAACATGCTGCAATAAGGGTCGCCCGGCCAGGGTCTGCAGTACCTTCGGCCGCGCCGAGCGCATCCGCGTTCCCTTGCCCGCAGCCATGATCACGACGTTCAACACCATGCCTCGCCCCGCTTCGCACCGCCCACGTCGGCGGCCGATTATCGCGGTGCTGCTTCTCCTGGCGACCGTGCTTTCGGGCTGCGGGATGGCCCTCAAGCTCGGCTACAGCCAGGCCGACTCGCTGACCTTTCGCTGGCTCGACGCCTATGTCGATTTCGACGACGCCCAGTCGCTGCGCGTCAACGACGCCCTCGACGACTGGTTCGCCTGGCATCGGCGCACCCAGTTGCCTGACTACGCCGACCTGCTGGCGCGCGCCCAGGCCGAGCTGCCCGGGCCGGCAACCGCCGAGCGCATGTGCTTCTGGGGGCGTGAGATCCGCGCCCGCATCGAGACCGGGCTGGAGCGGGCTGCGCCGGCCCTGGCCGAGCTGATGCCTATCCTGAGCGCACAGCAGATTGCCAACATCGAGAAGCGCTACCGCGAGAAGAACGCCGAGTACCGCGACGACTTCCTGCAGCGCGAGCCCGGCAGGCGGCGCAAGGCCGCGGTCAAGCGCGAGGTCGAGCGCGCCGAACTGCTGTACGGGAGGATCGACGAGGCGCAGCGCGAGTTCGTCGCCCACTCGGTGGCGCAGTCGCCCTGGGACGGCGAGCTCGCGTACGCGGAGCGGCTGCGCCGCCAGCAGGACGTGCTGGCGGTGCTGCGCCGCCTGGTCGCCAAGCGGGCCAGCCGTGCCGACGCCGACGCCGAGATCCGCGCCTACGTGCAGCGACTCGAGCGCTCGCCGCACGAAGACTACCGGCGCTACTCGGAGCGCCTGGCCGATCACAACTGCAGTTTCGCCGCCTCGCTGCACAACCTCACCAGCGCGCAGCAGCGGCGCGCCGCCGTGCGCCGGCTGAAGGAGTACGAAGGCGATCTGCGCGGGCTCGCCGCCGAGGCCGCGAGCTGAGGGGCGGGCCGGCCGGATCGTCTCAGTTCGTTGTCGCGATCCGCACCCGGTGCGGGTTGCGGGCGCCGCCGGCGGGAAAGTCCTTGAGCGCGGCGCCGAACAGCGCCGGCAGCAGGGTCGCCAGCGCCGCCCAAGATCCCTCGCTCTGGGCGCGCGCCTCGTAGAGCGCCTCGCCGCTCTTGCGGTCGCGGATCAGGACCGCGACCTCGCGCGCGTAGCCGGGATAGTCCCGGACCGGGCCGAGCAGGCCGTAGCGCCAGCCCGCGTACGGCCGGCCGAGGCGTCCGTAGGCGATCGAGCGATGCAAGGTGCCGGGCGGCCCGTACCAGAACGGGTCGTCGAATGGCGAGCGCTCGGTTTCGCTGAGGCGCGCGCCGAGGAGGATGGCGACGTCGGCCGGCACGCCCTCGGCGGCCGGCACGAAGCCGGCGGCCTCGACGGCGCCGCGCGCCGCGTCCTCCAGCGCCTGCGCTTCCTGCGGGTGCGCCTGGTGCGAAGGCAGACGCTCGAACAGGTAGCTGGCCGCAAGCCGCCCGGCCGGCCAGCGGCTGTAGCTCGACACCTCGCTGTCGACGACGCCGAGCGACGCGCAGCCGGTCAGCACGCTCAGCGCGGCCAGCGCCAGGACCGGGGCGATCAGCTTGTTCATGACGGATCCTCTTCGGGCCGGCGCGGCGTGGCACGGCGCAGCGGCAGGGCGGCGACCGGCTGCAAGGGCGGCGGCTGGCCGTCGCCGCAGGCGTCGAAATCGTCGTCGTCGAATGCCCGGTCGCCATCGACCGCGCCGCCCTCGACCGCGCCGCCCGCGCGCAGCGAGGCGAACGGGTAGAGCTTGCGGTCGAGCAGGTGCGAGGGCACGAGGTCTCCCATGGCGCGAAAGATCGATTCGATCCTGCCGGGGTGCTCGCGTTCCCAGTCGCGCAGCATCTGCCCGACCTTGACCCGCTGCAGGTGGCTCTGGCTGCCGCACAGGTTGCACGGGATGATCGGGAAGGCGCGGTGCGTCGCCCAGCGCGCCAGGTCGGCCTCGGCGACGTAGGCGAGCGGGCGGATCACGACGTGCCTGCCATCGTCGCTGACCAGCTTGGCCGGCATGCCCTTCAGGCGGCCGCCGAAGAACATGTTCATGAACAGCGTCTGCACCATGTCGTCGCGATGG
>JBDTUG010000073.1:0-13129 GCA_040007855.1 Caldimonas sp. | reverse complement strand
CGCTCTGGCCGCTGTTCGAATCGACCTATGGCGCCGAGCACGCGGCGACCTGGTGGATGCGCTGGCGCCTATTCTTCCTGTCCTGCGCCGAGCTGTTCGGCTACGAGGGCGGCGAATGCTGGCGGGTCTCGCACTATCTGTTCGAGCCGCACCGGGCGGGTGGCCGATGAGAACGTCGGGCCGCCCAAGGGCCAGACCGGAGTGCACAGCATGAAGGCCTTATGAGCCCGTTCGAGCGCGCCGCGCTGGCTGGTCTGGCCGTGACCGGCACGCTGGCCTTCGCCACCTGGCTGGCCAGCCTGAAGCAGCGCGACGTGAGCCTGGTCGATCGGATGTGGTCGCTCATGATCGCGGCGCCGGCGACCGCCTACGCCTGGGTGCTCGACCCGCCCTGGAACCTGCGCACGCTCGGCATGTCGGCGCTGCTCCTGTTCTGGGCGATCCGCCTCGCCGCCTACGTGTCGTGGCGCAACTGGGGTTGCGGCGAAGACCGCCGCTACCAGGCGATCCGCGCCCGCAACGAGCCGAACTTTCCGATCAGGAGCCTCTATCTGGTGTTCGCGCTGCAGGCGGTGCTGGCCTGGCTGATCTCGGCGCCGCTGCTGGCCGTCTTCACCTACGACCGAGCGACGACGGGACTCGACGTGGCCGGTCTGGGGGTCGTGCTGTTCGGCGTCGCCTTCGAGGCGGTCGCAGACCAGCAGCTGGCGCGCTTCAAGGGCGACCCGGCGAACAACGGCCGGGTGATGGACCGCGGCGTCTGGCGCTATACGCGGCATCCCAACTACTTCGGCGAATTCCTCGTCTGGTGGGGCTTGTTCGTGATGGCCCTCCCGCTCGGCACCTGGAGCCTGATCTCGCCGCTGATCATGACCGGGCTGCTGCTCAAGGTCTCCGGCGTGGCCCTGCTCGAGAAAGACATCGGCGAGCGCCGGCCCGCCTACCGCGACTACGTCCGGCGCACCAACGCCTTTTTTCCCGGGCCGCCGAAGCGCCCGGCATGAGTTGAACGCCATGACCCTTGCCAGACGCCTCGCCCTTGTCGCCATCGTCGGCGTTGCCGCCGCCCTCCTCGCCGCCTGCCAGGGCGCCATGACGGCGCGGCCGCTGCCGCCGCTGGCGCTGGCGCCGCAGGTCGATATCGCGCGCTTCATGGGCGACTGGTACGTCATCGCCAGCATCCCGACCTTCGTCGAGAAGGGCGCACATGCGGCCAAGGAGAGCTACCGGCTCGACGCCGACGGCACGATCGCCACCACCTTCGCCTTTCGCGCCGATTCGTTCGCCGGCGCGGCCAGGCAATACCGCTCGCGCGGCTTCGTGCTGGGCGGCAACGGCGCGATCTGGGGCCAGCAGTACGTCTGGCCGATCAAGGCCGACTACCGCGTGTCCTATGTCGCCGACGACTACAGCGCGACCGTCATCACCCGCGAGAAGCGCGACTACGTCTGGATCATGGCGCGCCAGCCGCGCATGGCCGAGGCCGAACTGCAGCGGCTGATCGATTTCGTCGGCCGCCAGGGCTACGACACGACACGCCTGCAGCGCGTGCCGCAAGCGCCGGGCTGAAGCGGCTCAGCCGGACAGCGCTGCGGCGCCCGGCCCGCCGACGATGCGGCCGACGACGATCCGCCCGAGCACGACGATAGCGCCCGCCACGACGAGCAGCGCCAGCCGCGGGCCGGCGGCGTGCAGCAGGCCGCCGAAGACCAGCGGGCCGAGGCCCTGGCCGGCGAAGAAACCGCAGGCGAACAAGGCCACGGCCGAGCCGCGCGCGGTCGGCGCCAGCTCGGTCGCCTCGGTCTGCAGCGAGTTGTGCACCATGAAGAAGGCGACACCGGCGCCGAACATCGCCGCGGCGTCGAGCCACCAGAACGGTGCGACGGCGAGCCCGGCGTAGCACAGGGCTCCCGTCAGCGAGCCGAGCAGGCACATCCGGCGCACGCCGAACAGGCGCAGCAGGCGCCGTACGCTGGCCGCGTAGAGCAGGCCGCCGATGCCGAACGCGCCGAGCACCAGCCCGGCCTCGACCGAGACGGCGCTTGCGCCGCGCACCGTCGTCGCGAGCAGCAGTTCGCTCATGAACGGGAACAGGCCGTAGAAGAGCGCGCCTTCGAGCATCACCGCGCCGTACAGCCAGGTCGCCTTCGGATTGGCGAAGATCCGCCCGTACAGGGCTGCGAACGAGGCCTGCGGCGCGCCGTCGCGGGCGGCCGCGCGCGGCATCGCCGTCCAGGCGACGGTGGCGGCGAGCAGGCCGACTGCCGAGGCGATGATCAGCGCGCTGTGCCAGCCGAAGGCGACGTTGGCGATGCCCGAGACCACCGAGCCGAGCATCTGGCCGGAGATGATCGCCAGCAGCATGCGGCCGAGCATCACCTGCCGCTCGTGCATCGCATAGGTGTCGCCCAGCCCGGCGAGGACGAGCGGGATCAGGCCGCCGGCGAAGATGCCGGCAGCGATGCGCGAGCCGAGCAGGAAGGCGAAGCTGGTCGCGAACGCGCCGGCCAGCAGCATCAGGGCGAGCCCGGCGACGCAGACCTGGACGCAGCGCTGCTTGCCGAAGCGGTCGCCGAGCGGGCCGAGAAACGGCTGGGCCAGCGCGTAGGGCAGCGCGTAGGCAGTGTTGAGCATCGTTGCGGTGGCCGGGCTGACCGCGAAATAGGCGGCGATCGGCAGGACGAGCGGATCGACGAGGCGGAGCGCGAAACCGCTCGCGAAGGCGCAGGCGGCGTAGGTCAGGAACAGGGGCATGCGGGCGCCATTCTCGACCTTGCGTGCCCCCGGGGCCTGATCGCGCCCGTGTCCGTCCCGCTCGAGGCCGACGGCGTCAGCCGCGCATCAGCGCTTCGATCTCGCCGGCCGTCGCCGGCACGTCGCGGCTGATCAGCTCGCAGCCGTCGGCGGTGACCACCACGTCGTCCTCGATCCGGATGCCGATGTTCCAGAACCGCTCGGGCACGCCTTCGCCGGGCCGCACGTAGAGGCCCGGCTCGATCGTCACGACCATCCCCGGCTCGAGCCGGCGCGACGGCTTCTTGACGACGGTGCCGCCCAGCCAGTCGGGCTGCTCGACCGGCGCCTCGCCGGTCGACGCGTAGTCGCCGACGTCGTGCACGTCGCGGCCCAGCCAATGGCCGGTGCCGTGCATGTAGAAGGCGCGGTAGGCGGCCGACTCGATCACGGCGTCGAGGTCGCCGACCTTGTCGCGGTCGAGCAGGCCGGTGTCGAGCATGCCTTGCGACAGCACCCGCACCGCCGCCGCATGGGCGTCGCGCAGGCGTGCACCCGGGTGGGTCGCGGCAACCGCGGCGCGCTGCGCCGCCTCGACGATCTCGTACAGCTCGCGTTGCGCCGGCGTGAAACGGCCGTCGGCGGGAAAGGTGCGCGTCACGTCGCTGGCGTAGCCGTCGAGCTCGCAGCCGGCGTCGATTAGGCAGAGCTGGCCGGCGCGCAGCTCGGCGCGGCCGGGCACGTAGTGGAGGACGCAGGCGTTGGCGCCGGCGGCGACGATCGAGCCGTAGGCCGGACCATCGGCGCCGTGGCGGCGGAACTCGTGCAGCAGCTCGGCTTCGATCGCGTACTCGGCGATGCCGGCGCCCGGGTCGCGCCGGAACGCAGCGGCGCAAAAGCGCATCGCCCGCAGGTGGGCGCCGGCGCTGATCGCGGCGGCGCGGCGCATCGTCGCCAGCTCGCCGGCGTCCTTGACGATGCGCATCTCGGCGAGCACGGCGCTCAGGTCGTGCTGGGTGCGCGGCGCTTCGCAGCCCAGCCGTTCCTGGGCGCGAACCCGCTCGAGCCAGCCTTCGAGCTGCGTCTGCAGGCCCGGCGTCGCGACCGGCAGCCAGACCGCGGGCTGGTTGGCGAGCTTGCCGACCAGCACCTTGTCGAGATCGTCGAGGGCGAAGGCGGCGTCGATGCCGAGCACGCCGGGCGCCGCCTCGGGGCCGAGCCGCAAGCCGTCCCAGAGCTCGCGCTCGGGATTCTTCGGCCGGCAGAGCAGGGTCGTCGCCCCGTCGGCCTCGACCAGCAGCCAGGCGCCCGGCTCGGCGAAGCCGGTCAGGTAGTGGAAGTCGCTGCCGGGCCGGTACGGATGGTCGTTGTCGCCGTTGCGCTGCCGCTCCGGCGCGGTCGGCACGAGGGCGATGCCGCCGCCGTGCCGGCGCAAGGTCTCGGCGAGGCGGGCGCGGCGGGCGCGAAACGGTTCGAGGCTGGCGTCCCTGTCCATGGCCGCACTGTAGCCGTGGCCTCGGCCCGGCCCGGATGGCCGGGCCGAGGGCGATTTCGCTGCGGCGCTGCGGCCCGGAGCGTTCGCCCAGAATGACCCCGCTGGGCGGCGCCGCCGCGCGCCCGGCGAAGAATCGCCTCCCTCCTTTCCCTCATCGCATCGGATTCCCCATGGACTATCGCCGTCTCGGCTCGAGCGGGCTCAAGGTGAGCGAGCTGTCGCTCGGCTCCTGGATCACGTACCACAACCAGGTCGACGCGCGCGCCGCCAGGGAGATGCTCGCCGCAGCCATGGATGCCGGCATCAACTTCTTCGACAATGCCGAGGTCTACGCCAAGGGGCACAGCGAGACGGTGATGGGCGAGGCGCTGAAGGCCCTGAAGTGGCCGAGGCTCAACTACATCGTCTCGACCAAGTTCTTCTGGGGGCTCGATCGCGAAGGCGCCGCGCCCAACCGCAAGGACACGCTCAACCGCAAGTACCTGATGCAGGCGATCGACGGCTCGCTGCAGCGGCTCGGCCTCGACTTCGTCGACCTCGTCTACTGCCACCGGCCCGACCCGCACACGCCGGTCGAGGAGAGCGTCTGGGCGATGAGCGACATCATCGCCAGCGGCAAGGCGCTCTACTGGGGCACCAGCGAATGGCCGGCGGCGCAGATCCGCGAGGCCTGGGAGATCGCCGAGCGGCACCACCTGCGCAAGCCCGTGGTGGAGCAGCCGCAGTACCACCTGTTCCACCGCCAGCGCGTCGAGGCCGAGTACGCGCCGCTCTGCGACGGCATCGGCCTCGGCCTGACGACCTGGAGCCCGCTGGCCAGCGGCCTGCTCACCGGCAAGTACCGGCACGGCGTTCCTTCGGGCAGCCGGGGCGCGCTCGAGAACATGGCCTTCCTGACCCCCGGGCTCACCGACCCGGCGAAGAACGCCGCCGTCGCCAGGCTCGAGCCGATCGCCGCCGAGCTCGGCGCGACCGTTGCCCAGCTGGCGATCGCCTGGGCGGCGAAGAACCCGCGCGTCTCGACCGTCATCACCGGCGCGTCGACGCTGACCCAGCTGACCTCGAACCTGGGCGCGGTCGCGGTCCTGCCGAAGCTCACGCCCGAGGTGCTGGCGCGGATCGACGCGATCACGAAGCCGCTCGCCGAGTAGCCCGTCTACGGGGCCGGAGAAGCGTCGAGCGCGGCCAGCTGCGCGGGCGTGCCGACGTTGTCCCAGCGGCCGCGCCAGACCTCGGCGCCGATCTGCCGCTCGCGCATGCCGGCGTAGAGCAGCGGCGCCAGCGGCGCCTTGCCGCCGGGGGCGATGCCGGCGAACATCGTGGCGCGCAGCAGGGCGATGTTGGCGTAGGTCCAGCGCTGCCCGTCCGGGCCGGCGCCGTCGGCCAGGCCGAGGCCGTCGGCGCCGAGGCCGAAGTCGCCGCGCGGATGGAACTGCGGGTTGGGCACCAGCCAGAGCCGGCCGAGCCGGCCGCTGGCGACGAACTCGTCGTGGGCCCGCCGCTCGAACCGGAAGCCGGGCGCGTAGACGTCGGCCGAGACGACCCAGAACGCGTCGCCGAGCACCGGCAGCGCCTTGGCGATGCCGCCGGCGGTCTCGAGCGCGCCGCCGTGGTCGCGCCCTTCCATCGAGTAGCTGATGCGCAGGCCGAAGCGCGTGCCGTCACCGAGGGCGGCGACGATCTTCTCCTCGAGCCAGGCGGTGTTGACGACGACCTCGCGCACGCCGCCCGCCGCCAGCGCCTCGAGGTGCCATTCGATCAGCGGCTTGCCATGCACGCGCAGCAGCGGCTTGGGCGTGTGATCGGACAGCGGCCGCATCCGCTCGCCGCGGCCGGCGGCCAGGACGATCGCCTTCATCCGCGCCGCTGCGCGTGGCGCTCGATCCGTTCGGGCGCGAAGGCAGCGACCAGCGCGTCCATCAGGGCATGGGCGCGCGCCGAGTTGTCGGCGCCGAGGTTGCACACGTAGGCATCGAGCGTCGCCGAGTCGAGCTCGGGCCAGGTGTGCACGGCGAGATGCGACTCGGCCAGCAGGACGACGCCGGTGATGCCGCTCGGCGCCTCGGCGCGCCCGGGCGGCGGGACGAAGCGGTGGAACAGCTCGCCGACCGGCGTCAGGCCGGCTTGCCCGACGGCCTCGAGGCAGAGGCTGCGCAGGGCCGCGAGGTCGGTCATGGCCGGCTGGCTGGCGGCGCAGCCGCGCAGATCGGCCGTGAGGTGAAGACCCTGCATCGGCTCGATTATCCGGCCCGGGTCGGTCGCGAAGGCGACCCCTAAAATGGTCGGCTTCCCCGCGCACTGAACCCTCTCCATGGCCGCGATCGTTTCCCACGACCCTCCGATCGCGGCCCCGGAAGCGCCGCCTGCCGAACCCGGCGCGCTGATGGCCAACGCGATCCGCGCCCTCGCCATGGACGCGGTGCAGCAGGCCAATTCCGGCCATCCCGGCGCGCCGATGGGCATGGCCGAGATCGCGGTGGCGCTGTGGGGCCGGCACCTGCGCCACAACCCCGCCCATCCGCGCTGGCCCGGGCGCGACCGCTTCGTCCTCTCGAACGGCCACGGCTCGATGCTGCTGTACGCGCTGCTCCATCTGACCGGCTACGAGCTCCCGCTCGCCGAGCTGCGCAACTTCCGCCAGCTGCACAGCAGGACGCCGGGCCATCCCGAGGTCGATGTCACGCCGGGGGTCGAGACGACGACCGGCCCGCTCGGCCAGGGCCTCACCAACGCGGTCGGCATGGCGCTGGCCGAAAAGCTGCTCGGCGCCGAGTTCAACCGCGACGGCCTTGCGGTCGTCGACCACCACACCTACGTCTTCCTGGGCGACGGCTGCCTGATGGAAGGGATCAGCCACGAGGCCAGCGCCCTGGCCGGCGCCTGGAAGCTGAACAAGCTGGTCGCCGTCTACGACGACAACGGCATCTCGATCGACGGCGCGGTCGCGCCCTGGTTCATCGACGACACGCCGAAGCGCTTCGCCGCCTGCGGCTGGAACGTGATCGCCGGGGTCGACGGGCACGACGTCGACGCGGTCGACGCGGCGATCGCCCAGGCGCACCGGTCGGTCGACCGGCCGACCCTCGTCTGCTGCAAGACCGTGATCGGCAAGGGCTCGCCGAATCGCGGCGGTACCGCCAAGGCGCATGGCGAAGCGCTCGGCAGCGAGGAAATCCGCCTGACCCGCAGCGCGATCGGCTGGCCGCACGAGCCGTTCGTCGTGCCCGACGCTGCCTATGCCCTCTGGGACGCCCGGGCGCGCGGCGCTGCCGCCGAGGCCGACTGGGCCGACACCTTTGCGGCCTACGCCGCCGCCCATCCGGCGCTGGCCGCCGAGCTCACGCGCCGGATCGAGGGCGAACTACCGGCCGACTGGACCAGAACCGTGCACGACGCGGCGGTGGCGGCGCATGCCAAGGCCGAGACGGTCGCCAGCCGCAAGGCGAGTCAGCTCGCCCTCGAGGTCTTCACCCGGGCGCTGCCCGAACTGCTCGGCGGCAGCGCCGACCTGACCGGCTCGAACCTCACCAACACCAGCCAGACCGCGCCCCTGCGCTTCAACGCCGACGGTTCGCCCAGGCTCGGCGAGAACGGCCACGCCGGCCGCCACATCAACTACGGCGTGCGCGAGTTCGGCATGGCGGCGGTGATGAACGGCATCGCCCTGCACGGCGGCTTCATCCCCTATGGCGGAACCTTCCTGACCTTCAGCGACTACAGCCGCAACGCGATCCGGATGGCGGCGCTGATGAAGCAGCGGGTCGTCCACGTCTTCACGCACGACTCGATCGGCCTCGGCGAAGACGGGCCGACTCACCAGTCGGTCGAGCACGCCGCGTCGCTCCGCCTGATCCCCAACCTCGACGTCTGGCGCCCCTGCGACACGCTCGAGACGCTGGCCGCCTGGGCGGCGGCGATCGAGCGGCGTAGCGGCCCGACGGCGCTGCTGTTGTCGCGCCAGAGCCTGCCGTACGCGCCCAAGCCGGGTTTCGATGCGGCGCGGCCGGGTGTCGTCCTCGGCGCGATCGGGCGCGGCGGCTACGTCCTGGCCGAGCCCTCCGAGGTCGGCCTGCGCGGCAAGGCGCGCGCCGTGTTGATCGCCACCGGCAGCGAGGTCCAGCTCGCCCTCAACGCCCAGCAGCAGTTGGCCCGGCCCGAGAACGGCAGCGTCGCGGTGCGGGTCGTCTCCATGCCGTCGACCACGGTGTTCGACCGCCAGCACGGCGCCTACCGGGAGAGCGTGCTGCCGCCCGGCGTGCCGCGCATCGCCGTCGAGATGGGCGTGACCGACGGCTGGTGGAAATACGGCTGCGCCGCGGTGGTCGGCATCGACCGCTACGGCGAATCGGCGCCGGGGCCGGTCCTCTTCGAGCACTTCGGATTCACCGCGGAAAACGTGGTCGCGACCGTGCAGCAAGTCCTTTCTAAGCCCTCCAGGAACACACCATGACCATCAACGTCGCCATCAACGGCTATGGCCGGATCGGCCGCAACATCCTTCGCGCCCACTACGAGGGCGGCAAGAAGCACGATCTGCGGATCGTCGCCATCAACGACCTCGGCAAGGCGGAGACCAACGCCCACCTGACCCGCTACGACACCACGCACGGGCCGTTTCCCGGGACGGTCAGTGTCGACGGCGACGCGATGATCGTCGCCGGCCCGGGCGCGGCGGCGGGCAGCGGCGACCGGATCAAGGTGCTCGCCGTGCGCAACCCGGCCGAGCTGCCGTGGAAGGCGCTCGGCGTCGACGTTGTCCTCGAGTGCACGGGACTCTTCACCAGCAAGGAAAAGGCCTCGGCGCACCTCGCCGGCGGCGCGAAGAAGGTGATCATCTCGGCGCCCGGCGGCAAGGACGTCGACGCGACCATCGTCTACGGCGTCAACCACGGCGTCCTCAAGGCGAGCGACACGGTGATCAGCAACGCCAGCTGCACCACCAACTGCCTGGCGCCGCTGGTCAAGCCCCTGCACGACCGGATCGGCCTCGTCAACGGCCTGATGACGACCATCCACGCCTACACCAACGACCAGGTGCTGACCGACGTCTATCACGAGGACCTGCGCCGGGCGCGCAGCGCCACCCACAGCATGATTCCGACCAAGACCGGTGCAGCCACCGCGGTCGGCCTGGTGCTGCCCGAGTTGAACGGCCGCCTCGACGGCTACGCGATGCGCGTGCCGACGATCAACGTCTCGATCGTCGACCTGTCGTTCATCGCCGCCCGCGACACCAGCGTCGAGGAGATCAACGCGATCATGAAGGAGGCCAGCACATCCGGGCCGCTGGCCGGCCTGCTCGGCTACAGCGACGGGCCGCTGGTCAGCGTCGACTTCAACCACAACCCGGCGTCGAGCGTCTTCGACTCGACCCTGACCAAGGTCTCGGGTCGGCTGGTCAAGGTGAGCAGCTGGTACGACAACGAGTGGGGCTTCTCGAACCGGATGCTCGACACGACGGTCGCGCTGATGAGCGCAGGCTGACCGTTGTGGGGAAATGCGAAGAGCCCCGACCGGGGCGCTTCGGGTGAAGCGGCCGACCGCGCTCGCGGCCCGGCCGGCGACGCTTCAGCGGCGGTGGTGGCGGTTGCCGTGCTGCCAGCGGTTGCCGGCCCAGTAGCCGATGCCCAGGCCGATCGCAACCGGGGCGATGTAGGCGCCCGGGTTGTAGTACACCGGCGCCGGCGCGTAGTACGTGCCCGGCGCGTAGTAGGCGGGCGGTGACTGGACGTAGGCCGGCTCGTCGTAGACGGGTTGCTCGTAAGAGGGGCTGTACGCCGGCACGGGCCTGCCGTACGCCGGAGCGGGGTTGGCGTAGGCGGCCGGCGGGCCGACCGGATCGGCGGAAGCCTGCCGGGACGGGCGAACGTCGATCGCCAGGCGTGGGCCCGGGTCGCTGGCCATGCGCGTGGTGTAGCGCTGGTCGTGGTATTCGTAGACCACGTCGTAGCCGATGACGCGGTTCTCGTAGGCGCCGACGGTGCGGCAGTTGCGTGCCGGAACGGTCTGCGCGGAGCGGTTGCCGAGCTCGGCCTGGTTGCCGATCGCCGAGCCGGCGATCGCGCCGACCGCGGTGGCGACGGCGCGGCCGGCGCCGTGGCCGAACTGGTTGCCGAGGACGCCGCCGATCAGCGCGCCGATGATCGCGCCGCCGCCCGAGGACTGGGCCGGGACGACGCGCTCGACGTCGGCGCACTCCTGGCGCGGCACCGAGACCGCGCTGGTCACGGGGGTGGCCGAAACGACGGTGGCGTATTCGGCGGCGCGGGCGGCGCCGGCCGTGCCGAGCAGGGCGGCGGCCGCGGCCGCCAGGGCGGTAGACTTCATGGAGGTATTCATCTCGATCGGTTCCTGGTCGCGCCCTGAGGCGGGTTCTCTTGGTCGATCCGTGATCTCGGCAAGAGCTCTGTCCTTACTTACGCACGATGGCCGCCGATCGCCGACACCTTGACATTTCTTTGCATTGCGCACCCGGGCAGCAACGTGCCTGCCGGACGCGATGGCTCCAATCGTCGCTCTCTCCATCAACAACGCGAGCCCTGTTCCGGCGTTGACCCGGCAGTGCTCGAGACACAAGGAAGACAAGTGCGCAATTCCTCTATTCGGGCCGCCTGGCTGATCGCGTTCGCAACCGCCGCCCTGACGGCGTGCGGCGGCGGCGGCGGCTCGAGCGACATGGCCAATGTGCGCGTCGTCAACGCCACCCTGACCCACGCCTCGCTCAGCCTGCTCGCCAATTCGGCGAACGCGGTGGCCGCGACCCCGCTCGACACGGCGAGCGCCTACGCGAGCATCACCGCCGGCAGCCCGGCCCTGCAGGTGAACGATGCGGGCAGCGGCGCGGTGCTGGCAACGACCTCGCCGACCGTCGCCACCGACCAGCACTACGCGCTGGTCGCCTACGAAAGCGGCGGCAGCGTGCGCACCGCGGTGATCGGTGAAGACACCGCCGTGCCGACCGCCGGAACAGCCATCCTGCGCGTCTTCGATGCCGCCACCGACGCCGGTGCGGTCGATGTCTATGTCACCGAGCCGGCGACCGACATCACGACCCTGTCTTCGCCGACCTTCAGCTTTCCCACCTCGACCTCGGTGCAGGCGAGCAGCTTCCTGTCGTTCGGCCCCGGCACCTACCGGATCCGCGTCACCGGCTCCGGCAATCCGGCCGACCTGCGCCTCGACATCGCCTCGCTGGCCCTCACCAGCCAGCAGATCGCCACCGTGCTCCTCACCCCGACGACCGGCGGCACGCTGGCCAACGGAGGCGTGCTGCTGCAGCAGGGCGCCTACAGCGCTACGCGCAACGCCAGCGCGCGGGTCCGGCTGGCGGCGGCCGTCTCGGCCAACGCGACGGTGACAGCGACCGCCGGCGCCGCCTCGATCGGCAGCGCCGTGATCGCCCCGGCGATCGGTGCCTACACCAACGTGCCGGCCGGCAGCACGATCACGGTCAGCGTCAACGGCGTGCCGGTCGCCGCGCCCGCCACGGCGCTCGCCGCCGGCAGCGACTCGACCCTGCTCATCTACGGCAACGCGGCCAGCCCGACCGCGACCCTGATCGCCGACGACAACCACCTCCCCGTCTCGACCAGCACCTTCAAGCTGCGCCTGCTGAACGGCATCACCGGCGCGGCGACGCCGTTGACGCTCGACGTCAACTTTGCGGTCGTCGCCAGCAACGTTCCGCCCGGCACGGCGTCGGCCTACTCGGTCATCACGACGAGCGCGGCGAGCCATCTCGACGTCACCTCGCCGGCCAGCCTGACGCCGATCTACACGTCGAATCCGGATCCGACCCTCCCCGGCAGCTCGGTCTTCACGCTGTTCATGCTCGGCGACGCGTCGGCACCGATCCACCTCCTGCGCCGCGATCGCTGACGCGGCGGACGGCCGGGGACGGCCGCGCAGCGTGAGGTAGTTGGCGCCTCCCGCGCAGCGATCGGTAAGGCTTGGTAAAGCCCGCCGGCCGCTGCCGGCGAGAGTCCTAAACTGGGTTGGATGGCGTTGCCTCTCCTTCGTCATGCGGGCGCGTTGCGCGCGCGTCTCGCCACCGCGTTCGCGCTGGTTGCCGCCGCCACGCTCTCGGCCTGTGCCGCGCCGTCGGCGCCGTCGGCGCCGTCGGCTGCCGCCTTCGAGATGCGCGTGCTGGTCAAGCTGGTCCGGCCATCGGAAGACGCGACGGCGATCGCTGCCGAAGCGAGCCGCCAGGCCGGCGTGCCGGCGCGCTACGCGGCCTCGGTGAGCACCGTCTGGCATGCGCTCAGCCTGCGCTGCGCCGACGCCGCGGCCTGCGGTGCGGCGCTGGCCCGCCTGCGCCAGGCGAGCGGCGTGTACCAGGCGGTCGAGCCCGAGGGACGGAAACAGCGCGCCGTCATGTGATCCAGGAGTGACCCGGAATGCGTAGAAAGATGGTCTTCGTCGCGGCGCTCGCCGCCGCCCTGCTTCTGCCGCTGGCGGCGCAGGCGCCACTCGCTCAAGGCAACGCGCCGGCCCCTGGCGTCGCGGCGCGCGTCATCGTCAAGTACCGCAGCGACTCCGACCTGCTGAAGAAGCAGGCGATGACCGCCACCGGCCGGCGCTCGCTGCAGACGCAGGCGCTCGGCGAGCGGATCGGCATCGCCCTCACCCCCGGCCTGGCCATCACCGATCGCGCCCACGTGGTGACGGCGCGCGGCATGAGCTCGGCCAGCCTGGCGGCGCGGATCGGTGCCGAAAGAGACATCGAGTACGCGGTGGTCGACGAGCGCAAGCACATCGTCGCGGTGCCGAACGACAGCTTCTACGCCGGCCGCCCGGCGACCGCTACCAGCGGCGGTCCGCTGGTGGGCCAGTGGTACTTCAAGCCGCCCGGTGTCGCCGGCACGGCTGCCAATACCGCCCCGGCGGCCATCAACGCCGAGC
>JBDTUG010000072.1:0-13446 GCA_040007855.1 Caldimonas sp. | reverse complement strand
ACCACCGCGCCACCATCATGGGCGCGCAGACCTTCGGCAAGGGCTCGGTGCAGACGGTCCGCCAGCTCTCCGCCGACACCGCCCTCAAGATCACCACGGCGCGCTACTACACGCCGAGCGGCGCCTCGATCCAGGCCAAGGGCATCGTTCCGGACATCATGCTCGACGAGACCGCCGAGGGCAATCTGTTCGCCGCCCTGCGCACCCGCGAGGCCGATCTCGACAAGCACCTGCAGAGCGGCCAGGGCGCCGAGCAGAAGGACGAAGCCCGCGAGAAGGCACGCGACGAGGCGCGCAAGAAGCTGGAGGCCGAGGTGGCGGCACGCATCGGCACGGCGCCCAAGCCGCCGATCGAGTTCGGCAGCGCCGAGGACTTCCAGCTGGCCCAGGCGCTCAACCGCCTGAAGGGCAAGACCGTGCTGGTCAGCAAGACCGCGGTCGAGCGCAAGGCCGAGGCGCAGACCAACTGAGCGAGGCCGGGATCGCCCGCTCCCGACGCCCGTGCCCCGCACGGGCGTTTTCGTTTCCGGCCGGCCCGCCGCCCGCCCCGCGATGACCGACGACGACGACGACCTGCTGCGCTACTCGCGCCATCTCCTGCTCGACGACATCGGCATCGACGGCCAGGCCCGGATCGCGGCGGCGCACGCGTTGGTGATCGGTGCCGGCGGCCTCGGCTCGCCGGTCGCGCTCTACCTCGGCTCGGCCGGCGTCGGCCGGATCACCCTCGTCGACGGCGACCGGGTCGACCTGACCAACCTGCAGCGCCAGATCGCCCACGACCTGTCGCGCCTGGGCGAGTCGAAGGCAATCTCGGCGGCGCTGTCGATCGCCGCGATCAACCCGCGCGTCGAGGTCGTTGCGCTCGCCGAGCGAGTGGCCGGCGAGCGCCTCGCCGGGCTGGTCGGCGCGGCCGACGTGGTGGTCGACTGCAGCGACAACTTCGCGACCCGGCACGCCGTCAATGCCGCCTGCGTGCGCCACGGCAAGCCGCTCGTCGCGGGCGCGGCGATCGTCTTCGACGGCCAGATCTCGGTCTACGACACGCGCCGCGACGACGCCCCGTGCTATGCCTGCGCGTTCCCGCCCGATGCCGCCTTCGAGGACGTCGCCTGCGCGACGATGGGCGTGTTCGCGCCGCTGGTCGGCATCATCGGCAGCATGCAGGCGGCCGAGGCGCTGAAGCTGATCACGGGCGTCGGCACGTCGCTGGCCGGCCGGCTGCAGATGCTCGACGCGCGGGCGATGGAATGGAGCGAGATCCGGGTGGCGCGCGACGCGGCGTGTCCGGTGTGCGGCGGCGACCGGCGCGGCGCCGGCGTGCCCTGATCCGGCCGCGCTCGCGATCTGCCTCGGCAGGGCCGGCTCCGATCACCGGCTTCGCACCCCCGCCGGCAGCCTGTTAGGCTTGTCCGATGGACCCCTCGAGCCCGACCCCGCTGCGCACCTTTGCAACCGCCCAGGAAGACGCCGAGCAGGAAATCGTCAAGCCGCAGGCCCGCTACGAGGGACCGGAGAGCTCGTACCGGCTGGCCTTCACCGACACCGACTTCCTGCTCCGCGAGGAGCTGCGGCCGGTGCGGATGCAGCTCGAGCTGCTCAAGCCCGAGCTGGTGCTGAACGAGCAGGGGGTCGAGGCGACCATCGTCCTCTTCGGCAGCGCGCGCATCCTGGCGCCGGAGGTGGCTCGCCTCGAGCTCGAGGCGGCCCGGACGAAGGGCGACGCCCAGGCGCTGCACAGCGCCGAGACGCGCGCAGCGATGTCGCGCTACTACGAAGAGGCGCGCCGCTTCTCGGCGATCGTCACGCGCCGCTCGGCAACACTGGCGCGGCCGCTCTACGTCGTCACCGGTGGCGGGCCCGGGATCATGGAAGCCGGCAACCGCGGCGCCTTCGAGGTCGGCGGCAAGAGCATCGGCCTGAACATCGTGCTCTCGCGCGAGCAGGCGCCCAACCCCTACATCACCCCCGAGCTGTGCTTCCAGTTCCACTACTTCGCGCTGCGGAAGATGCACCTCCTGATGCGCGCGATCGCCCTGGTGTGCTTTCCCGGCGGCTTCGGCACGCTCGACGAGATGTTCGAGGTGCTGACCCTGGTGCAGACCGGCAAGTCGCGGATGCGTCCGATCCTGCTGTTCGGCCGCGAGTTCTGGACCCGGCTGATCAACTTCGAGCTGCTGATCGAGACCGGGATGATCTCGCCCGAAGACGTGCACCTGTTCCATTTCGTCGAGACGGCGGAGGAGGCGTGGGCCCTGCTCGCGCAGGAATACGGATTCGATCTGCCGGACACGACGACGGGTGAGTTCGCGGTCGATGTCTAGCGCCTCGTCCGGGCGGCCAGGGGCCGGCCCGATCCCGCTCGGACGGACCGCAGGCGTACGGCGCCCGGAGCCATCGACATGAACAAGCGCGTCAGCCTGATCGGCGCACCGACCGACATCGGCGCCGGCACCCGCGGCTCGAGCATGGGCCCCGAGGCGCTGCGCGTCGCCGACATCGGCCCGGTGCTCGAAAGCCACGGCCTCGAGGTGCTCGATCGAGGCAACCTCTCCGGGCCGCCGAATCCGTGGAAGCCGGCCGAGGCCGGCTACCGCCATCTCGACGCGGTCGCCGAATGGAACCGCACCGTGCACGACGCGGTGTACGCCGAGCTCGCCCAAGGGCGCATGCCGCTCCTGCTCGGCGGCGACCATTGCCTGGGGATCGGCTCGATCAGCGCGGTCGCGCGCCATTGCCGGGAGACCCACAAGAAGCTGCGCGTGCTCTGGCTCGACGCCCACGCCGACTTCAACACCAGCGCGCTGACGCCGAGCGGCAACATCCACGGCATGCCGGTCGCCTGCCTGTGCGGCTTCGGCCCGCAGGAGCTGATCGGGATCGGCGGCAAGGTGCCGGCGATCAGCGCCAAGTGGATCCGCCAGATCGGCATCCGCAGCGTCGACGCCGGCGAGAAGAAGCTGGTCCACGAAGCCGGCCTCGAGGTGTTCGACATGCGCTACATCGACGAGATGGGCATGCGCCACACGATGGAGCTGGCGCTGGCGACGATCGACGCCAACACCCACCTGCACGTCAGCTTCGACGTCGATTTCCTCGACGCCGACATCGCGCCCGGCGTCGGCACCACCGTCAAGGGGGGGCCGACCTACCGCGAAGCGCAGCTGTGCATGGAGATGATCGCCGACACCGGCGCCCTCGCCTCGCTCGACGTGATGGAGCTGAACCCGGCGCTCGACATCAGGAACCGCACCGCCGAGATCGCGGTCGACCTGATCGAGAGCCTGTTCGGCAAGAGCACGCTGATGCGCCGCTGAGGGCCGCGGCGCCCCGCGATCCGACGCCCGCGCGTCACGGCTTTCCGGCCGCGCACGCCGGATCGCCCGGCAGCTCGACCCGGTCGACCAGCTTGCGCGCCGGCCTGGTCATCGGCCCGCTCAGATGGATCGACTTGCGCAGATCGAGCAGGCCCGGGCGCAGCGCCTCGGGGGTCAGGATGAGGTCGATCGTCGTCTCGCGCAGGTCGATCGAGCCGCTGCCGGTGGTCCGGGTGTTGGCGCTGGCGATGACGAGGCTGCGGATCTTCGCGCGGCCGTTGGCGACGTCGACGGCCAGCGCGGCGCACGGCAGCGCCATCGCCTCGTTGCCGCTGAGCATGGTCCGCACCACCTTGCCCGCCTGCAGGCCGATCTGGGCGTCGAGCAGGCTCGGGATCGTGCCCGCCGTCAAGGTGGCCGAGACCGTCCCGGCGGCGCTGGCGCGCAGCGCGTCGGCGTCGTCGCCGCTCGCCTTCAGGGCCAGCCGGCCGCGCAGCGCACCGGTGATCCGGTGCTGGGCGTCCCGGCCCGGGAACAGGGTTTCGATGCGCACCCCGCGGGTCTCGAGCAAGGCTTCGGCCGCGGGGGGATGGCGGCGCAAGTCGAGCCCGATGGTGCCGGTCGAATGGCCACCCGCCCAGCCGAGGTCGAGGTCCGACACCGCGAGCGCGCCCTCGGCCAGGCGCGCCTTCAGCTTCAGGCTGTGCAGCGCCGGCACGTCGGAGGCGTGGAAGCGGCGCGCCGCGTCGGCGAGGTCGGCATCGATCTCTCGGGCGCCGGCAAACCGGTCGGCAGGGTCGCCGCGGTCGGGGGTCGGCGCCGCGGCGCTGCCGGCGCGCGTCGCCGCGGGCGCCGCGCTCGCCGCGCGCGCCGCCGTGTCGACACCCGCTGCCTTGGCGCCCGCGGGCGAGCGGCGCCCGGCCAGCCAGAGCAGGTCGGCCAGGTCGGCGCTGTCGCTGCGCAGGTCGGCGCTGACGCTGCGCCGCTCGCTCTTGCGCGACCAGGCGAGCTCGCCCGCGAGGTCGGTGCCGCCGATGCGCGCCCGGGCACCTCCCAGTGCGTAGCGCTCGGCGTCGATCCGGACGCGGCCTTCGACGCTGAAGGCGCGCGGCTCGACATGCCGGTCACCGAGGAACGGGCGCAACGCAGCCAGCGACTTGCCGGCGAGCCGTGCCTGGGCGTCGACCTGGAGATCGCGGAACAGGTCGGCGGCACGGCCGTCGAGCGCCAGCCGCGCACCGTCGATCGCAACGTGGCCGCGCAGCGCAAACCAGCGCCCGGTCTCGAGAAACGTCAGCTCCGCCCCGGTGGCGACGCTGCCCTGGAACGGCAGGCCACGAAACGCACCGTCGAAGTCGATCCGGTTGGCAAATGGCCCTGCAGCGGCCGCAGTCGGCTGCGCAGCGGAAGGGGCGGCGGCCGGCCGCGGAGCCGAAGAGGCGGCGGCCGACGACCCGGGCCATCCGGCGGCCGGCTCCGCCCCGGGCGCCAGCTCACTCGCGACCGTGTGGAGGTGCAGGTCGAGGCCTTCGTTGTCGAGCCGCAGCGTCGCCCGTTGCGGCGCCAGCGAGAGGAACCAGAATCGGCCGGGCCCGCGGTCGTCGGGGATGCGCAGGCGCCAGTTGCGCAGGCCGTCGGCCTGGCGCGCGAGGTTGACCTCCCCGTCGCGCAGGCGCACCTGCGTGATCACCCAGCGGTCCTCGAAACGCCGCCAGGCGAAACGGAACACCAGCTCCTCGAGCGCGGCGAGCGGCTGGCGCGTGTCGGCCCAGGGCGCATTGGCGATCCGCACGCCGCGCAACACGAGCTCCGGCGCGAGTGCCCGGCCGAGCCCGACCCGGGCCGAATCGAAATGGACCTCGCGCCCGGAAGTGCCGCTCAGGTAAGAACCGAGCAGCGGCCCGAGCCACCAGGGTTGCGTCGCCAGTGCGGCGAGGACGAGCACCAGGACGGCGACCGCGAAGCCGATACCGATCTTCCGGCCGCGTGACCGGCGGGCGCGCGCGGTCATCGGCTCGACTCGCGGGATCGCTCTCGGGAGAATGTCATGGAGCAGGATCCTAGTGGGGCGATCGCGCCGGGCTCGTCGACCTGACCGACCGCGGGAACGCGGATTGCCGCGCCCGAGCAAACCACGCGCCCGAAGGACATGACCATGAGCAAGCCGCCAGAGAGAGGAACGCCCGCCCCCGCCCCCGCCCCCGCGCCCGCCTGGGACGACGACGCCGAACCGTGGCGCCATCCGCCCGTCGCTCCACGCGACGCAAGCATTGCCGATTCGATCGGCCGGTCGGTCTCCGACGTCGTGACCGGCCCGCTCGACGATGCCGAGGGCAAGCCGGCGCCGCAGCCTCGTCCCTGATCGCGTCTGCGCTTGCGCCAGAATCGCCGCACGCCGGGCGCCTCCGGCGCCCGCGAGGAACACCATGTCGGCCCGGTCGCGCCTGCCCATTCTTCTGCGTAGCGGGATCGCTGCCCTGGGAGGGCAACGCGCGCAGCACGTTGATCGGCCAGCCGCCGCCGGCCGTCGCCGCCGAGCTGCGCCGGATCTGGCAAGCCGAATGGCGGCAAAGCCGCTAGTGGTCTGAACAACGTCAGCGAGCCGGAGCCCGAACGCGCCGCGATCGACGCGCTGGCCGGCCCGACGCTGCTCGAGTTCGGCACCTCGTGGTGCGGCCACTGTCGCGCCGCGCAGCCGCTGATCGCCCAGGCCTCGGCGGCTTATCCGCAAGTTCGCCACATCAGGATCGAGGACGGCAGCGGCCGGCGCCTGGGGCGCTCGTTCGCCGTCAGGCTCTGGCCGACCCTGGTGTTCCTGAAGGACGGCCGGGAGGTCGCGCGGCGGGTTCGGCCGCGCGACGCAGCGACGATCGTGGACGGCCTGGCGCAGATCGACGCGGCGCCGTGAGCGGGGCGGCTATCCTCGCTCGGCAACCCCCGTCTGCTTCCCATGAAGATCGCGACCTTCAACGTCAACGGCATCAACAGCCGGCTGCCCCGCTTGCTCGAATGGCTCGAAGAGGCGCGGCCCGACATCGCCTGCCTGCAGGAGCTCAAGACCTCCGACGAGACCTTCCCGCGGGAGGCGATCGAAGGCGCCGGCTACGACGCGCTGTGGCACGGCCAGAAAGGCTTCAACGGCGTGGCCGTGCTGGCGCGCGGCGGCGGCCTGAGCGAGCGCCGGCGCGGCCTGCCCGGCGACCCGGACGACACGCACAGCCGCTACCTCGAGGCGTCGGCGCACGGTGTCGTCGTCGCGTCGATCTACCTGCCGAACGGCAATCCGCAGCCAGGCCCCAAGTTCGCCTACAAGCTGGCCTGGTTCGAGCGGCTGATCGAGCACGCCTCGAGCCTTGCAGGCAGCCCCGGACCGGTGCTCCTGATCGGCGACTACAACGTGGTCGCCAGCGACGGCAAGGGCGACATCTATTCGCCCGCCTCGTGGAAGGACGACGCCCTGCTGCAACCGGAAAGCCGCGACGCCTACCGGCGCCTGCTCGCCCAGGGCTGGACCGACGCGATCCACGCGCTCCATCCGGGCGAGGCGATCTACAGCTACTGGGACTACTTCCGCAACCGCTTCGCACGCGACGCGGGCCTGCGCATCGATCACCTGCTGCTCAACGCGCCGGCCGCCAGCCGCCTCGAGCGGGCCGGCGTCGACCGGGCGGTGCGGGCGCGCGAGAAGCCGAGCGACCACGCGCCGGCCTGGGTCGTGCTCGCCTGAGCCGGACTCGGCCGCGGCGCCCCTGGCCGGCCTGCGGCTCTCGGCGAGCGCAGGCCCTGCGACGCGGCCGGTCGCTCAGGGCGAACGGCGCTGCTGGGTGTCGATCGCCGGCGCAGGCGTGCCGTAGCGGCGGTTCTGCCGCTCGCCGAAGCGACGCATCTTTTCGGCCTGGCGGTGCGTGAACGAACGGGTCTTGTCGGCGGCGCGGTGGGTCTTTTCGCGCAGCGTCGTCCGCTCCTCGCTGCCGGCCTGATAGGAGACCCGGGAGTCGCCGTGCTTGGCGATGGCCTCTTCGCGATTGCGGGCGCGCCGCTCCTGGTCGGCCTGGTCGTAGGGCTCGGCGCTGGCCGCGGCGCAGGCGGCAAGGGTGGTCAGGGCGAACGCAATCCGGACAATGCTCTTCATGGTGCTCTCCATCGAGGATTCGATGGCGCAGTCTCGGCCGGGCCGCCGGCCGCCGGGGCCGGCCGAGGGCGCGGGTTCGCGCCGACGCGGGCGCGTCGGCGCGTCGGAACCCGCCTACCTTCGCTCGCTCTCGAATCCTCGCCACGCCACGCCGCGGCATGCCACGCCACGCCCTGCCCCTTGCCCCCTGCCGCCCGCCGCGGTGCCGGCTTCACGCCTGCCAGACACCGTGGCCCGCCTCACGCAGGCCGATCGCCAGCTCCACCTCCATCTCGCGGGCGGCCTCGTAGGGCATCGGGTTGTAGACAGCGTAAAGCTGCGGCAGGAGGCGCAGGCCGTATTCGTGCACGTAGCGGTTGGCCTGCACGCCGGCCTTGTGGCGATCGAAGCGCAGGTCCGGATCGAGGCCCGTCATGCCGACGTAGAGAAAGGGCTTGCCGACGTCGCAGCCGGGGTTGGCCTCGCGAAAGCGCCGCTGGTTCCAGACCCGATCGTCGAGCTCGACGACGTAGACGTGGTAGCGGCTGGCCGGCCGGCGCCGCATCGGCGCGGCGCGAGCCCGGGCCGGCGCCTGATCGGGCCCGCCCTGCCCGCCTGCCTGCTTCGCTGCTCGTGCCACGTGATGAAGACGTGATGTTCCGTTGATCCTAGCGGGAAGCCGCGCCGGCACAGTCGATTCCGGCGTACCGCGCCGATCCGGCACGAGCCGGTCGCCCGTCGCGTGGTGGAATCGACCGGCCAGCACAACGAAGGACAGCGCATGACCTCCTCGTACGACGCGATCGTGATCGGCAGCGGCCAGGCCGGGCCCTTTCTGGCCGTGCGGCTGGCCGAAGCCGGCATGAAGACGGTGCTGATCGAGCGCGAGCACCTCGGTGGCACCTGCGTCAACGACGGCTGCATCCCGACCAAGACCCTGGTGGCCAGCGCCCGCGCGGCGCACGTCGCGCGGCGCGCCGCCGACTACGGGGTCACCATCGGCGGCCCGGTCGGGGTCGACATGAAGGCGGTCAAGGCGCGCAAGGACCGGATCGTCGCGCAGTCGATCGAGGGGCTCGAGAAGTGGATCGCCCGCACCGCCGGGCTGACCCTGATCCGCGGCCACGCGCGCTTCACCGGGCCGCGCACGGTCGCGGTGAACGGCGAGACCCTGGAGGCGGCGAAGGTCTTCATCAACGTCGGCGGCCGTGCGGTCCTGCCCGGCTGGCACGGCATCGCCGACGTGCCAGTGCTGACCAACACCTCGATGATGGCGCTCGACACCCTGCCCGAGCACCTGATCGTCGCCGGCGGCAGCTACATCGGCCTCGAGTTCGCGCAGATGTACCGGCGCTTCGGCTCGCGCGTGACGGTCGTCGAGTACGGCGACCGGCTGATCGCGCGCGAGGACCGCGAGGTCTCGCGCACGGTGCAGGAGATCCTCGCGCAGGAAGGCGTGGACTTCTACTTCTCGGTGGAGAGCGCGACAGTGCTGCGCGGCCCGGACGGCCAGGGTGTGCGGCTCGCGCTGAACGTGGGCGGCAGCGGCCACGAGCTCGCCGGCAGCCACCTGCTCGCGGCGGTCGGCCGTCGTCCGAGCACCGACGACCTCGGCCTGGAGCAGGCCGGCATCGCCACCGACGCGCGCGGCTTCGTCACGGTCGACGACGAGCTGCGCACCAGCGTGCCCGGCGTCTGGGCGATGGGCGACGTGAACGGCCGGGGCGCGTTCACGCACACCTCGTACAACGACTTCCAGATCGTCGCCGCCAATCTGCTCGACGGCGGGCAGCGTCGCGTCAGCGACCGGATCGCCGCCTACGCCCTCTTCATCGACCCGCCGCTCGGCCGGGTCGGCATGAGCGAAGCGGAGGTGCGGGCGCGCGGCAAGCCGGCCCTGGTCGGCGTCATGCCGATGACCAGGGTCGGCCGGGCGCGCGAGCGCGGCGAGACGCAGGGCTTCATGAAGGTGCTGGTCGACGCCGCCAGCGAGCGCATCCTCGGCGCCTCGCTGCTCTGCATCGAGGGCGACGAGGTCGTCCACTCGCTGCTCGACGTGATGGCCGCCGACGCGTCGTACAAGGTGATCGAGCGCGCCGTTCACATCCACCCGACGGTGAGCGAGCTGATCCCGACCCTGCTCGGCAGCCTGGTCCCGCTCGGGCCTGTCGTGCCGACGCCTGCGTGACGTCGTCGTGGCCATAAGCGCCGTTGCCGCGACCCGGTTCTCGCCGCGCGGCGCCGCCGGCGTGGCGGGGCGCATGGCGCGACGCGTGAATCCGGCAAGATGCGGCGATGACCCTCCCCCGCGCCGAGCTGGACCGCATCGCCGAGCTGACCCTGGCCCACTACGACGGCCGCGCCGAGGCCTTCTGGGAGGGCACGCGCGACCACGACGTCAGCCAGAACATCGCCGCGCTGCTGCGTCACCTGCCCGGGCCCGGGCCATCCGCGATCCTCGACCTCGGCTGCGGGCCGGGGCGCGACCTGAAGACCTTCGCCGGGCTCGGCCACGACGCGGTCGGCCTGGACGGCTCGGCGCGCTTCGCGGCGATGGCGCGCACCTGGAGCGGCTGCCCGGTCTGGCAACAGAACCTGCTCGCCCTCGACCTGCCGGCGGCGCGCTTCGACGGCGTGTTCGCCAACGCCGTGCTGTTCCACGTCCCCGGTGCCGAGCTGCCGCGCGTCCTCGGCGAGCTGCACGCCACGCTGCGCAAGGACGGCGTGCTGTTCAGCTCGAACCCGCGCGGCGAGGGGCAGGAAGGCTGGAACGGCGGCCGCTACGGCGCGTACCACGACCTGCCGACGTGGCGCGCCCTGCTCGCCGCCGCCGGCTTCGTCGAGCTCGAGCACTACTACCGGCCCGAGGGCCTGCCGCGCGAGCGCCAGCCCTGGCTGGCGAGCGTCTGGCGGCGCCGCTGAGTGCCTGGCCGGCGCCGGCTGGCCCGCCGGCGCCGGTGCTCGATCAGGGCGCGCTGATCCGCGTCACGCCGCCGCGGGTCAGCACGTAGACCGCGCCGTCGAGGCCGACCAGCAGGTCGACCGGCGAGCCCGACAGGCTGGCGAACGCGTAGGCGGCATTGCCGTTGGCGAGGTCGACCCGGCCGACGAACTGGCTCACGAAGTCGGCGAAGTAGTACTGGTCGCGGTAGCCGTTCGGGAACGGGCCGGTGGCCGGGTAGAACGCGCCGCCGGCGATCGCGAAGCCCTTGAAGAAGCCGCCTGGCCCCGAGCCGAGCGGGCTCGCGTCGCTGTGCTTGTAGGTGAAGAGCGGCCCGGTCAGGCCGGCCGCGAGGTTGTCCTGCCCTTCCGAGCCCGGCCAGCCGTAGTTGGCACCCGCGGCGCCGAGGTTGATCTCTTCCCAGGTGTTCTGGCCGACGTCGTTGATGTGGATCCGGCCGCTCCCCGCCTGGATCGCGAAGGTGTAGGGATTGCGCAGACCGTAGGCCCAGACCGCGCGGCCGAGGCCGGTGTTGGCGGCGAAGAAGGGGTTGTCGGCCGGGATGCTGCCGTCCTCGTTGAAGCGGAGCAGCTTGCCGAACGGATCGTTGCGGTCCTGCGCCTTCGCCGGGCTGGCGTTCTCGCCGACGCCGACGTAGAGCTTGCCGTCGCTGCCGAAGTGCATCGCGCCGCCGTTGTGGTTGGTCGCCGACAGATTCGGCAGGTCGACCAGGGCGAGCTCGCTGGCCGGCACGGCGACGTCGCCGGTCGCCGTGAAGCGGCTGATCCGGTTGTGCGACACGCCCGCCCCCGAGCGGGTCGAGTAGATGTACACGAAGCCGTTGCTGTCAAAGGAGGGATGCAGCGCAACGCCGATCAGGCCGCGCTCGCCCGACGAATCGACCGCGACCGTGGCGAACGGTGTGGCCAGCAGGGCGCCGTTCCTGACCACGCGCAGGTTACCGCCCTGCTCGGCGACGAACAGACGCCCGTCCGGCGCCTGGGCGAAGGCGGTCGCGCTGGTCAGGCCGGTGACCCAGCTCTGGTCGCGCGTGAAGCCGGCCGGCTGGCTGACGCTGCCGCCGAACTCGACCAGCGCCGTCGACCACGGCGACAGGTTGCCGGCCGCATCGCCGGCGCGCGCGCGCAGCACGTGCTGGCCCGAGGGATGGAGGCTGGTGTCGAGGCTCGTCGTGTAGGGCGCGCTCGCGTCGACGGCGCCGATCGGCGCGCCGTCGATCTGGAACTCGACGCCCGCCACGCCGACGTTGTCGGCGGCACTGGCGCTCAGCGTGATGGCGCCGGTGAGCCCGGCGGCGAGCCCGGCCGGCGCCGTCAGCGTGGCGCTCGGCGCCACCGTGTCGGCGCTCGCCGGCGGGCTGACCACGACGCTGGCCGCGCTGCTCGTGGTCGCCGCGCCCAGGCTGTCGATGGCGCGCGCCGTCAGGCTGGCGGTGCCGGCGACGGTGGGTGTCCAGGAAAACGAATACGGGCTCGTCGTGTCTTCGCCCAGCTTGCTCGCACCGTCGTAGAACTCGACCTTCGCGACGCTGTCGTCGCTGTCGGCCGCGTTCGCCGTCAGCAGCAGGGCGACGCCGGCGGTGCCGGTCCCCGGCGCGGCGAGCGTCACCGTCGGCGGCAGGTTGACGACCGCCGGATCCGAGCCGCCGCCGCAGGCTGCGAGCGGCGCCAGAAACCACCACGAGAGGACCCGCTTCGAACGATTGCCGAGGTTCATGAGGACGGTCCTTCGCCTGTGGTCGATGTGGGCACGGGCGTGCCGGCTTCGAACGCATCTTGACCCGCGCCACGCCGGTCGCCGTGACAAGAGGTAGCCCGGCCGCATGGCAAGCGGCGCTCCCGAGCAAGGCACTCCGCCTAGTGATCTGCGCCACTAGACTGGAGCGGTGGGTATGAGCCGCCGAATCGCCATCGTCAGCGCCATGCACCAGGAGCTGGCGGCGCTGCTGCGCCTGATGCCCGACGACCGGCCGGTGGTTCGCGCCGGCCGCGAGTTCCGGATCGGCCACCTCGACGGCCACGAGATCGTCGCCGTGCTCTCGGGCGTGGGCAAGGTCGCGACGGCGACCACCGCCACCCTGCTGGCCGGCGAGTTCGGCGTCGCCTGCGCCCTCTTCACCGGCACCGCCGGCGGCCTGCACCCTCGGGCGCGGGTCGGCGACGTGGTCGTGGCCGACACGCTCCTGCAGCACGACATGGACGCCTCGCCGCTGTTCCCGCGCTATCAGGTGCCGCTCTACGGCAAGGACCGGTTCGCCGCCGATCCGCGCCTCTCGGCCGGCCTCGCCGAGGCCGCCCGCGCGGTGCTCGGCGAGGCCGTGTCGGCGCAGGAGAGCCCACCGGGCCGCCCCACGGGCGAATACGCGAGTGCGCAGCACGAAGGTACGCCAGAGAGCGCGATCGGCGACGGCCTCGACGCGGCCTTGCTCGGCGCCTTCGGCATCGTCGCGCCGCAGGTCCATCGCGGGCTCGTCGTCAGCGGCGACCGGTTCGTCGCCAGTGCCGCCGGCAACGCCGAGCTGCAGGCTCGCCTGCCCGAGGCGCTGGCGGTCGAGATGGAAGGCGCGGCGCTGGCCCAGGTGTGCTTCGACTTCGCCGTCCCGTTCGCCGTCGTGCGCACCATCTCCGACCGCGCCGACGACGCTGCGCATGTCGACTTCCTGCGCTTCGTCGACGCCGTCGCCAGTCGCTACACGCTGGCGATCGTGCGCCGCTTCCTGCGCACCTACACCCCCTGAGGCGGCACGGCCCGCGTGTCGCCGGCCGGCGGGATCGGCGCTTCGAGCAGGCAGCCGAACTCACGCGCGAAGTCGACCGAGACGCGCGCGTGCACCGCCCCCTGCTGGTCGAAGAAGCGCTGTGTGCCGCTCAGCCCGAACACGCCTTCGTGCCAGATGTCGGGGTGGATGCAGAGGCCTTGCCGGCCGTCGAAGCGAAAGCAGACGAAGCGCTCCGGCGTCACGTCGTCGCCAGGCAGCGCGAGCGGCACGTAGAACGGGCGGCGGTCGAGCGGGAAGAACAGCTGGCCGCCGTCGGGGTGGTAGTTGGCGTGCCAGA
>JBDTUG010000071.1:0-13497 GCA_040007855.1 Caldimonas sp. | reverse complement strand
AGGCTGCGCGCGCCGCCAGGCGCTCGCGGATCTCGACCGGCTGGGCGACCTGGATCACCCGCTCGCGCGTCGCCACGCTGTAGGTGCGCCAGGCGCGGCCATCGACCTGGAGCGTCGCCAGGCCGAGCAGGGCGCGCGCCGGCAGCGCCGGGTGCGGCCGCGAGGCGTAGATGCTGCGGCCGTCGACGGTCCAGATCTGGACCACGAAGTCGAGCTTGGCGTCGGCCAGGCTGTCGGCCTGCGCCGCCGCGATCTCGCCCTGATCGCGCAGCGAGAGGGCCATCTGCTGCAGCTGGTAATCGAAGATCGCCTCGGTTTCGCCGAGCACGTTGCGGTAGGTCACGGCACCGAGCAGCAGCGCCGCCAGCGCCAGCAGGGCGAGCAGCGACGCGAGCAGGCGGACCCGGATCGACGTCATGCCCGGCCGATCGTGCTGCGGCGAGCGGCGACGCCGGCACGAGTCGCGGGGAAGGCCCGCCGGCTCATGGCGGGGGATCGACGAAGTAGCCGACGCCGCGCACGTTGCGGATGAAGTCGGCGCCGAGCTTCCTGCGCAGCTGGTGGATGTAGACCGAGACCGCGTTGCTCTCGATTTCCTCCCCCCAGCCGTAGAGACGGTCCTCGAGCTGCGCGCGTGACAGCACCGCGCCGGGCTTGGCCAGCAGCGCCTCCAGGACGGCGAGCTCGCGCGCCGAGAGCGCGACCGGCACGCCGTCCCGGGTGACGCGCCGGTTCGCCGGATCGAGCGTGACGCCGCCCGACGAAAGCAGCGGCTCGCCGCGCCCGGCGTGGCGGCGCAGGACGGCGCGGATGCGTGCGTTCAGCTCGTCGAGCTCGAACGGCTTGACCAGGTAGTCGTCGGCGCCGGCGTCCAGACCGGCGACGCGGTCGCCGCGCGCGTCGCGGGCGGTCAGCACGATCACCGGCGTGGCGTCGCGACGGGCGCGTGCCGCGCGCAGCACGGCCAGCCCGTCGGCGGGATGCTCGCCCGGCCCCGAGCCCGGCGGCAGGCCGAGGTCGAGCAGGACCAGGTCGAAGCGCTCGCTCGCCAGGGTGCGGTCGGCGGCGGTGGCGTCGCGCACCCAGTCGACCGCGTACCCCTCGAGGCGAAGGGCGCGCTGCAGGCTCTCGCCGATCATGCGGTCGTCTTCGACCAGGAGGAGGCGCATAGGCGGGGCAGGATAGCGCGGCGCGCCGGCCGCTGCGGGCAGGGAGAATGGCGGCCATGCTCCCGCGCGTGCTCATCGTCGGCTGCGGCTTCGGCGGCATCGAGGCGGTGCGCGCGCTCTCGAAGGCCGAGGTCGAGATCACCCTCGTCGACCGCACCAACCACCACCTGTTCCAGCCGCTGCTCTACCAGGTGGCCACCGCCGGCCTGAGCGCGCCGGCAGTGAGCGCGCCGATCCGCCACGTGCTGCGACGGGAGATGAAGCGCGGCAACCTGACGATCCTGAAGGCCGAGGTGCAGGGCATCGACGTCGCCGGGCGCAGCGTGACGCTCGACGGCGGCGAGCGGATCGCCTGGGACCACCTGATCGTCGCCGCCGGGGCGACGCACAGCTACTTCGGCCACGACGACTGGGCCGTTCACGCGCCCGGCCTGAAGACGCTGGCCGACGCCTTCGACATCCGCGCCCGCATGATCGGCGCGTACGAGAGCGCCGAGCGGGCGGCCGACGAAGCGAGCCGCGACGCCTGGATGACCTTCGTCGTGATCGGCGGCGGGCCGACCGGCGTCGAGATGGCCGGGACGATGAGCGAGATCGCCCAGCACACCCTGCCGCGCGAGTTCCGGCGGATCGATTCGACGCGCACCCGGGTGATCCTGCTCGAAGGCTCGGAGCGCGTGCTCGGCGCCTTCGTGCCGCAGCTCTCGCAGCGCGCCCGCGAGCAGCTCGAGCGGCTCGGCGTCGAGGTGCTCACCGGATCGAAGGTGACCGGCATCGATGCCGAAGGCGTCTGCTACGACGCACGTGCCGACGCCAGCACCACGCCGCGCCGGGTCGCCTGCCGGACCGTGATCTGGGCGGCCGGCGTCGCCGGCTCGCGGCTCGGCGCCGAGCTCGCCCGCGGCAGCGGCGCGCTCGACCGCGCCGGCCGGGTCGTGGTCGAGCCGGACCTGAGCCTTGTCGGCCACCCGGAGATCTCGGTGGTCGGCGATCTGGCCGCCGCGCGCAGCCACGGCAAGGGCGAGCCGACGCCGGTCCCCGGCGTCAGCCCGGCCGCAAAGCAGATGGGCCGGGCGGCGGCCGCCAACCTGCTGCGAAGGCTGAAAGGCGAGCCGACCCGGCCGTTCCGCTACAAGGACTACGGCAACCTCGCCACGGTCGGCCGCAAGGCGGCGATCGTCGACCTGCCCGTGCCCGGTCTCGGCTCGCTGCGCTTCAGCGGCTTGCCGGCCTGGCTGTTCTGGCTGTTCGCCCACATCTATTTCCTGATCGGCTTTCGCAACCGGCTGATCGTGATGGTCGACTGGGCCTGGGCGTATTTCACGTACGAGCGCTCGGCGCGGGTCGTCGCCGAGCCGGTGCGGCCGCGGTCGGCCGACTGAGGTCCGCGCCCGACCCGCTCGGCCGCGGGCACGGGGCGGCCGACTCCGCTCATGTCCCCCGGGCCGCGGCTGCGCCGCGTCCCTCCTCCTTTACTTCGCTCCGCCGGCCACCCCATGCCCTCGGCATGCACCGAGCCACCCGACCAGGAAACGGTGGCGCACGGGTGCGGCGGGGAGGATCGGGGCGGTGAGGCGTTCTGTGGAGCGAAGTAAAGGAGGAGACCCGGCGCGCAGCGGCGGATCGGGGGACATGAGCGGAATAGAGCGCCTCGCCGCCCCGATCCCGCGCGAACCCGATCCGCCTCGACCCCAGAGGGCACGGCCCAAGCTTCTAAACTCGACGCCTGAAATGGAGCGACACCCCCATGGACACCCGGACCTCCCCCGCCCGCCTGAACATCGAGCGCATCCGCGCGGTGCTGGAGACGAACGGCTGCGCCGCCGCCCTGATCCCGTCGAGCGATCCGCACCTCTCCGAATACCTGCCCGAGCGCTGGCAGGGCCGGCAGTGGGCCACGGGCTTCACCGGCTCGGCTGGCACCTTCGCCCTCACCCTCGACAAGGCCGCCCTGTTCGCCGACAGCCGCTACTGGGTGCAGGCCGAGCGCGAGATCGCCGGCAGCGGCATCGAGCTGGTCAGGACGCCTTCGCCCGCGGCCGCGTATCACATCGACTGGCTGTGCCGCAACGTCGCGCCGGGCGCGACGGTCGCGGTCGACGGCGACGTGCTCGGCCTGGCGGCGGCGCGCCAGCTCGAGGACGAGCTCGCGCGCTGCGCGATCGCCCTGCGCAGCGACCTCGACGTCCTCGCCGCCGCCTGGCCAGAGCGCCCCGCGGCGCCGGAAGCCGCCGTCTACGAGCACCGGGCGCCGGAAGCCGCCGAGTCGCGCCGCGACCGGCTGGCGCGAGTGCGCGCGGCGATGGCCGACGCCGGCACGACCCATCACTTCGTCTCGACCGTCGACGACATCGCCTGGCTGCTCAACCTGCGCGGCGCCGACGTCAGCTACAACCCGGTCTTCCTCGCCCACCTGCTGGTCGGGCCCGACGCGGCCACCCTGTTCGTCGACGAAGCCAAGGTCGACGCGGGCCTGCGTGCCGAACTCGGCCGCGACGGCGTCGACCTCGCGCCGTATGCGCAGGCGGGCGCGGCGCTGGCCGGCCTGCCTGGCGACGCCGCCCTGCTCGTCGACCCGAAGCGCGTCACCCTCGGCACGCGCGAGAAGGCGGCGGTGCGGATCGTCGAGGCGATCAATCCGAGCACGCTCGCCAAGAGCCGCAAGAGCGAGGCCGAAGCCGCCCACGTGCGCCGCGCCATGGCCGAGGACGGCGCTGCGATGTGCGAGTTCTACGCCTGGTTCGAGGCGGCGCTCGCCGATCCCGATCGCAAGGAGCCGATCACGGAGCTGACGATCGACGCGCAGCTCACCGAGGCACGAGCCCGGCGACCCGGCTACGTCGGCCCGAGCTTCGCGACCATCGCCGCCTTCAACGCCAACGGCGCGATGCCGCACTACCGAGCGACGCCCGAGTCGCACGCGGTCATCGCCGGCGATGGCCTGCTGCTCATCGACTCCGGCGCCCAGTACCGCGGCGGCACGACCGACATCACGCGTATGTGGCCGATCGGCCGCCTCGGCGCGGCCCAGAAGCGCGACGTCACCCTGGTCCTGCGCGGCACGATCGCCCTCTCCCGCGTCCGCTTTCCGCGCGGCACCCTGTCGCCGATGCTCGACGCGATCGCCCGGGTGCCGCTCTGGGAGCACGGCCTCGACTACGGCCACGGCACCGGCCATGGCGTCGGCTACTTCCTGAACGTCCACGAAGGGCCGCAGAGCTTTTCGCGCGTCATTGCCGACGCCACCATGGCGATGCAGCCCGGGATGATCACCAGCGTCGAGCCCGGCCTGTACCGGCCCGGACAGTGGGGGGTGCGGGTCGAAAACCTGGTCCTGGCCGTGCCGGCCGGGGCCGAGGTGTCCCGCGAGTTCGGCGAGTTCCTCGAGTTCGAGACCCTCACCCTGTGCCCGATCGACGCGCGCTGCCTCGAGCCGGCGCTGCTGCGCGCCGACGAGATCGCCTGGCTCGACGCCTACCACCGGGTCGTCCGCGAGCGCCTCGAGCCGCTCGTCGCGGGCGAGGCGCTGGCCTGGCTCAGGCTGCGTACGGCGCCGCTTTCCTAGCCTTTCCGGCCTCCGGATCGCGCCGCGGCCGCGCCGCGCCGCGGCGTTCGTCGCTCGTGCGCGCAGTTCGTCCGCCGCAGCGCCGGCTTCGTCGCAAGGCAGTATCACGGCGCCGGAGCGCCCCCTAGAGTTCGCTCCATCGCAAGCCCGCCACTGAATCCAAGGAGCCCCACCATGATCAGCCGCCTCACCGTCTCCGCCGCCCTGTTCGCCGTCCTCGCGACCGCCACCCTCACCTTCGCCGCCGAGTCGCACCAGCAGCAACGCGCCGAGCCGGCGCACGGCAATGCGGTCGCCGCAGCGCCGGCCGACGTCGTCGTCATGCCGCGGGTCGAGATCATCGGCCGCCGCGCGCACTGAGACCCTTTCACGGGCGCGCGCTGACCGCGCGCCGAACGGCTCCCCCCGGGCCGCACGAGTTCGCCTCGTGCGGCTTTTTTTCTTGGTCGGGCGGCCGGCGCGTTGCAATTGCGTACCGAAGTGGCTCAAGGAATGGCCGGAAGTACCGAAATGAGGAGGGTCGGCGCTCCCGTGGGGGGACCACCGCATTCGACCCTGCCGGCCCGCCTGCCCTCATGAACCTCCTGGAAAGCCATCGGCTGCTGCCCTGCGTCGCGGGATTCGTGATCAGCGCCGCCCTCCTCTGGCTCGGCGCCGAGGTGTTCGCCGCGGCCCGCGCCCGCGCCCAGCGCAACGGTCGCCGTCTGCTCGCTTCGGCGGTAGTGATCGGCGGCTGCGGGCTCTGGTGGCCCGGCCACTTCCTCGAGCCGGGCGAAGCGATGGGCGGCTCGCTGGCCAGCATTCCGATGGTCGCCGCCGCGCTGGCCCTGGCCCTGGCCGGGCTCTCCGGCGCCACCGCGCTCGCGACGACCCGCAAGACCCTGCCCGCCTTCGCCGGCTTCGCCCTGCTCACCCTGATCGTCGCTTACGCGCATTCGCTGTTCGCGACCCCGGGCCTGTTTCGCGCCAGCACCGCCGTCGGACCCTGGGGCCCGGGCCTCGCCATCCTGGTCCTGGCGACCGCGCTGGTGACGATCGGCCTGGAGTTCAAGCCGAGCAAGAAGCTGCGCGTCGCGCGGGCCACCGGCGCCATGCTCGGCGCGCTCCTCCTGACGCTGGCCGCCGCTTCGCCCGGTGACGCCGCTCCGGCCCTGGTGCCGGCCTGGACCGAAGCGCTGCTGCTCGGCGCGCTGGCGATGATCGTCGCCATCCTGCTCGAGGCGCTCGGCGCCCCGCCCGGCCGCGACCCGGAGCCGTCGCGACGCGCCGCCGCCAGCGTCGTGCCGATGGTCGACAGCCTGACCCAGTTGCCGACCCGCGTCTACTTCGAGGACCGACTCGCCGCCGCCGCGACCAAGGCCGACGCCACCGCCAGCCGGCTCGCCCTGCTGTTCATCGACCTTGACGGCTTCAAGCCGGTCAACGACACCTACGGCCACTCGATCGGCGACCTGGTGCTCGAGCAGGTCGGCCAGCGCCTGAAGGCGATGTCGCGCGGCAAGGACGTGGTCGCCCGGGTCGGCGGCGACGAGTTCCTGCTCCTGCTGACCAATGTCCAGGAGGAAGAGGCGGTGGCGCAGGTCGCCTCGCGCCTGATCCAGGGCCTCTCGCATCCGTACGCGATCGAGGGTCGCGAGGTCATGATCTCGTGCTCGGTCGGCATCGCCATGTACCCGGACGGCTGCAGCCACGCCAAGCTGATTGCCCGCGCCGATGCGGCGATGTACGCCTCCAAGCGGGCCGGCGGCTCCAACCACTGCTTCTACTCGACCGCCATGGACGCCGACGCCGAGGCGCAGTTCACACTGCTGCGCGACCTGCGCAAGGCGGTCGTCGCCAAGGAATTCGAGCTGTTCTACCAGCCGAAGATGGACGCCAGGAGCGGCAAGGTCACCGCCGTCGAGGCGCTGCTGCGCTGGAAGCATCCGACCCACGGCGTGCTCCTGCCCAACACCTTCATCCCGATCGCCGAGCGCTTCGGCCTGATCGGGGCGATCGGCAACTGGGTGATCGAGGACGCCTGCCGGCAAAGCCGCCAGTGGCGCGAGAAGGGCCTGCGCATGCGCGTGGCGATCAACCTCTCGGCCCACCAGATGCGCCAGGACGACATCGTCGAGCGCATCACCGGCGCACTCGAGCAGTACAAGATCCACCCGTCGCTGCTGACCTGCGAGATCACCGAATCGGCGGCGATGGAGGACACCAAGACGACCCAGGCGACCTTCCGCCGCCTCGGCGAGCTCGGCACCCATCTCTCGATCGACGACTTCGGCACCGGCTACTCGAGCCTGGCCTACCTGAGGAAGTTGCCCGCAGAGGAGTTGAAGATCGACCGCAGCTTCATCATGGACCTGGAGCACAGCGCCGACGCCCGCGCCGTCGTCGACGCCGTCATCAAGCTCGCCCACGCGCTCGGCCTGAAGGTGGTCGCCGAGGGCGTCGAGAACCAGCGCCAGCAGAAGATCCTCGAGGACATGCAGTGCGACGAGCTGCAGGGCTACCTGTTCGCCAAGCCGATGTCGGCGCGCGCGCTCCTGCTCTGGGCGATCAACGACCGCGAGGAAACGGCCGTCTTCAAGCCCTCGCTGTTCGACGAAACCAGGCAGTCGGAGCGCGCCTGAGCGCGCCAGGGGCGAATTTCGTCGCCGCGGCGGCGCGGCTCGTCGCCGGCGAACGCGACTCGTCGCAGGAAAAGCCCGGTTCGTCGCAAGCCGCTGGGAAGCGCCCGACCGGACTCCTACAGTTCAGTCACCGCATCACGAGAAGCGGCTTCCAACGGGAGAACACCATGACCGACAACATCCTTTCCGCCGTCCTGACCTTCAGCCTTCTGGCCGGCGGCACGGCCGTGATCGGGTCGGAGGCGTTCAACACCCGCTCGGCCGCGCCGACCCCGGTGGTGACGATGCCGCAGGTGATGGTCGTCGCCAAGCGCGTCGCCCCGCTCGAGGTCGTGACGATGCCCAAGGTGATGGTGGTCGCGAAGCGCGCCACGCCGGTCGAGGTCGTGACGCTGCCGACGGTGATGGTCACCGGCCGCCGCGACACGGCGACCCGGGTCGCGGTCGAAACCCAAGCCAGCGAGCCGCGTCGCATCCAGTGACCCGGCGCGGCGCGCAGGCCCTCACATCTGCCGGAACACGTGCAGGAAGCTGCGGCTCACCGGAAGCACCTCGCGCCGGCCCTTCAGCCTGACTTCGGCGGTGTCGTTGAAGCCGCGGTCGACCTGCGCCACCTGGCGCAGGTTGACGATCACCGAGCGGTGGATCTGGGCGAAGGCGTCCGGATCGAGCTCTTCGGCGAGCTCGCGGATCGGTCGCCGGATCAGCGCCTCGCCGCCCTCCCACACCACCAGCGTGTACTTCTCGTCCGAGCGCAGGAAGGCGATCTGCTCGACCGGGATCAGGCGCACGCTCGAGGCCACCGAGGCCCTGATCCATTGCAGGTACCTGGGCGCCGGGCCGCCGCCACGTGAGCGCAGCTCGGCCGCCAGTTGGTCGAGCACCGCGTCGAGCCCGGGCGGCGGCGGCTGGGGCGCGGCCAGCCGGGCCCGCAGACGCGCCACCGAGTCGGCCAGCCGCCCTTCCTCGAACGGCTTGACGACATAGTCGATCGCGCCGTGCTCGAACGCCTGCACGGCGTAGTGCTCGTGGGCGGTGACGAAGACGATCTCGGCGCGCCGGGCGATCGAGCGCGCCGCATCGATGCCGTTCAGGCCGGGCATCTGGACGTCGAGAAACGCCACCTGCGGCAGATGGGTCTCGAACAGCTCGATCGCTTCGCGGCCGTTCCTCGCCTCGGCAACGATCGCCAGCTCGGGCCACAGGCGCGCCAGGTGGGCGCGCAGCCGCTCGCGCAGCAGTGGCTCGTCGTCGGCGATCAGGGCGCTCGGCGTCTTCATGACGCGGCGCCCGGGCGCGGCGGCGCTGTGCTGCCGGCGCCGTCGACCGGGAACACGATCTCGGCGCTCAGGCCGTGCGGCCGCGCGTCGTGCAGTTCGAGCCGGCCGGCGGCGCCGAACACGCCGCGCAGCCGGTTCTCGAGGTTGGCCAGGCCGGTGCCGGGCTGCGCCGAGTCGCTCATGCCGGGGCCGGTGTCGGCGACGACGATGCGGATCGCGCCGCCATCGGCCTCCCGGCGCGCGCTCACGTCGATGCGGCCGCCGCGCTCGCCCGGGTCGATGCCGTGCCGCACCGCGTTCTCGACCAGGGTCAGCACGCTGGTCGGCAGGAAGGCGACCGAGCCGATGTCGTCGGGCACGTCGATCGAGAAGGCGAGCCGGTCGGGCATGCGCATCTGCATCAGCTCGAGATACGCGCGCACCAGGGCAATCTCGCTGCCCAGCGTCGCAGCGCCGGCCTGCAGGCGCGGCATCGCGGCGCGCAGGTAGGCGATCAGGCTCTTCAGCACCGGCGCCGCCTGCGCCGAGCCCGACTCGACCAGCGCCTGCACGTTGGCGAGGGTGTTGAACAGGAAGTGCGGCTCGATCTGCGCCTGCAGCAGCTTCAGCCGCGCGTCGAGCGCCTCCTTCTCGAGGGTGCTGCGCTCGAGGGCGAACGCAAGCTGCGTCGTGCGGGCCTGAGCATCGCGCTCGCGGTGGAGCGCGCCGAGCGCGAGCAGCGGGGCGACCACGAGCACGGTCGCCGTGATGTAGAAGAAGCCGGTCAACCGGCCCTCGTGGCGAAGGATTTCGCCCAGGTCGCCGTCGACGCTCGGCAGGTAGGCCAGCAGGGTCGCGATCGGCGCGGCGACAACGACCGCCAGCACCTGCGCCAGCCAGCGCGGCAGTCGGCTCGGATGCCAGGCGCCGGCCGCGCTGAAGACGATGAGCAGCAAGGCGGCGATGAAGAGCATCCGGCCCAGCAGCACGCCGAAGGGCACCGAGAAGGCCGGGTTGAGGGCGGCGGCAGCCAGCACCGCGAGCAGTGCCGCGACGGCGGCGCGGCGCCAGCTCAGGGTGCCGAAGACCGCCTGCCGGGTCGGCGAAAGCGCCGGGGGCGTCGTGCTCGCGGGGTTCATGCGGCGAACGATAGCCCGGCCGGGCGCCCGCCGGCGGGCGGTGCGACGAAGCACCGGAAGGCAGCCGCCGGCGGCGGAATCGGGCCGGTCTTCGCCGCCGCGGCCGAGCGGCCGCGCACCGGCGCCGGGCCGGACTCGACCGAGCGGCGGCGCACCGGCGCCGGGCCGGACTCGACCGCGGCGACCGGCCCTCGCCCGGATCAGGCGCCGGCGCGCTGCAGCCTTGCCGCCATCGCCTGCTCGAGCGTGTCGGCGCTGTCGGCGAGGTGCGCCCGTGCCTCCTCGCTCAGGCCCGGGCGCATGCTGGCGGTGCGGATCCGCTCCAGCAGGGCCTTGGCCTGGACGCGGACGACGCTGCGCGTGTCGGCGCGGGCCGAGGCGCCCGGGCGCAGCAGCACGGCGGCGATCCGGTTGACGTGGTCGCGCTGCACCTCGCGGCGCAGCGGCGCGATGTCGCGGCGGCCATCGAGCTCGCCCCAGACCGCCTGCGTCAGCCGGCCGTACAACTCGGGCATGCGCAGGGCGCGCCCGGTGCCGGCCGGCGCCTTCTCGCCGCTCTCGAGCAGGCGGGTCGCCACGGTGTCGCTCATCAGCACGCCGAGCAGGGCGCGCTGCATGCCGAGCACCTGGGTCGAGGGCGAGTAGTCGGTCTGTGCCGAGCCGTCGCCGCCGCGCAGCGCTTCCAGGCGCTCGCTGAAATCGGCGCCGAGGCGACGCTGAAGCTCGGGCGAGACGCGAAAGCTGTCGGCGGCGAGCAGGCTGCCGGTGATCAGGTCGAGCGCAGCGCGCTGCTCGCCCACCGGCACCGGCGTCAGCGGGTCGCGGCCGCTGCCGGGCCCGTCGCGCACCGTGCGGACGCCGCCGATCTGCCGCGTCAGCACGTAGGCCGCGCGCGACACGTCGCTGAGCGCGTAGCGGACGGAGCGGCGCAGGAAGCTGTAGTCCTGGCCGGTCTTCAGCTGCCTCGACTCCTGGCGGCGCAGCAGGTCCTGGGCGATGACGATGCGCTTCCTGGCAAACGCCACGGCGTCGTTGCCGAGGTCGAACTGCAGGGTTTCCGGATCGATGCCGATGAAGTTGTCCTCGTCGGTCCCGTAGGCGAGCAGCGGCTCGGCATTGCGCCCGGCGATCCGGCCCAGCGCGGCGGCTTCTTCGGCCGCACTCTGCCCGGACGGCAGGGGCCGGTAGGCGTACTCGATCGCCCAGTAGTCGTACGGGCCGAGGACGGCGCCGAAGGCGCTCGCCGCGTCGATGCGCGGCTCGTCGGGAGCGTTCAGGTTGACCGCCGAGTAGTCCATCACCGAGCCGGCGACGCCGTTCGCCCGGACGAACGCCGGGTCGGCCAGCTGCGCCTGCGAATAGACGTGCGAGGCGCGGTAGTTGTGGCGCAGACCGAGGGTGTGGCCGACCTCGTGCATGGTCACGTGCTTGAGCGACTCCTGGACGAACGCCTCCGCCTCCGGGCTGTCCGGCGCGATGTCGCCGCGTGCCTCGAGCACGTCGGTCGCGTAGGCGGCCTGATCGGCGGCGGCGCCGCCGAGGCTGCAGACCTGGCCGCTCAGCAGCATGCCGAGTTCGCGGGCCGAAAGCTCGGGCGCGGCCAGCGGGTTCTCGAACGCGGTGGCCAGGAGCTGGGTCCGCTCGGCGCGGCGCAGGCGCGTGCCGGTGCTCTCGAGCAGGATGTCGGCGTCGAGAATCTCGCCGCTGCGCGGATCGGTGTGGGTCGGGCCGATGCCGAGCAGCCCGGACGGCGGATTGGTCATCCAGCGGATCGAGGCGCGGCCGAAGTCGAGCGTGTCGAAGTCGGCATCGTCGGGTTGCACCTCGACCCGGACGGCGTCCTTGAAGCCGATCTTCTCGAACGCCTTGTTCCATTCGAGCACGCCGGCGGTGACGGCGGCTCGGTAGCGCAGCGGGATGCTCCGGTCGAGCCAGTAGACAATCGGCTTGACCGGCTCGGACAGGGCGGCGTCCGGGTCCTTCTTCTCGAGGCGCCAGCGGTTCACGTAGCGTTGCCGCGGCGTGCGCTCCAGATCGCTGCTGAAGTCGTAGTGCGAGCTCTCGAAGTAGCCGACCCGTGCGTCTGCCTTCCTGCCGTGCATCGGCTGCTCGGGAAGACGGGCCAGCGAATAGTGGATGTTGAAGAACATGCTGCGCGGGTCGGCCAGGGTGCGCGGCGCCGACGGCTGCGGCATGCCCGACGAGGAGCTCCCCTGCGGCACCGAGATCGAGGCGGTGGCGAAGTGGCCAAGCACCTCGAGGACGACGAGTTCGGGGGTGACCCGCACCGAGGTGAGCGCCGAGTTGCGCGGATCGAAGGAATAACCCTGCCGATAGGCACGCTGCAGGTCCATGCCGATCGCCAGCAGGTCGGCCATGAAGAGGGCATTCGCCTCGACCAGCACCGACTTGCGCACCGGCTCGGGCTGGCTCAGGACCTGCGCGCTGGCGAGCAGGCTCGGCGAGTAGGTGGCCTCGACCGCGTAGGCCTCGGGCGTCTTCGCCTTCGCGAGGCTGCCGACGTTCTTCCAGATCAGCTGCATCTGGTTGTGGACGCGGCGGAACTCGACGATGCCGCTGTCCTGCATCAGCCCGCCGTAGAACGGCGCCTCGCCGATGCCGGTCTTCAGCTTCGGCGACAGGAAGAACGGCGTGTTCAGGTCGGACGGCTTGAGCTCGAGCCAGACCCGGTCGTCCTTCTGCCAGACGGTGAGGACGCCGTCGAGGCGCTTCGCGTCCTTGATGACATCGGCGAAGGGGCGCAGCGACCCGGGCGCGGCAGCGACCGGCGGCGCACCGGGCGGGCGCAGGCCCGAGGCCGCGCCGCCCGGGCCGACCGCGCCGGCGGGCGCCGAGGCGCCGCTGCCCACCGCAAGCACCCCACCGCCGCCGTAGAAGGTCTGCAGGGTGGTGCAGCCGGTCAGCGCGACGCCGGCGGCGACGACCAGGCCGCCGACGCGGGCGATCGACGGAAAGTGCGTGGGCATGCGGAACATCCTCGACGAAGGCGACGGAAATGCGCGTTCGATGGTACGGCGCCGGGACGGTTCTCGAAACGGGTAAAAGTCTCGATCCCGGCCCGCGCCGGCGCCCGGCCGGGCGCTCAGTGCATCGGCCGGAAGCGCAGCCGCTTCGGCTTGGCGCCTTCTTCGCCCAGACGCTTCTTCTTGTCGGCCTCGTACTCCTGGTAGTTGCCGTCGAAGAAGGTCCACTTCGAGTCGCCCTCGGCGGCCAGGATGTGGGTGGCGATGCGGTCGAGGAACCAGCGGTCGTGGCTGATCACCATGATCGAGCCGGCGAACTCGAGCAGGGCGTCCTCGAGCGCGCGCAGCGTCTCGACGTCGAGGTCGTTCGACGGCTCGTCGAGCATCAGCACGTTGGCGCCGGCGATCAGCGTCTTGGCCAGGTGCAGCCGCCCGCGCTCGCCGCCCGAGAGGTTGCCGACCAGCTTCTGCTGGTCGTTGCCCTTGAAGTTGAACTTGCCGAGGTAGGCGCGGCTCGGCATCACGAACTTGCCGACCACCAGGTTGTCGAGCCCGCCCGAGACATCCTGCCAGACCGTCTTGTCGTTCTCCAGGTCCTCGCGGCTCTGCTCGACGAAGGCCATCTTCACGGTCGCGCCGGTCTTCACGGTGCCGCTGTCGGGCTTCTCCTTGCCGGCGATCATCCGGAACAGGGTCGACTTGCCCGCGCCGTTCGGGCCGATGATGCCGACGATCGCGCCGGCCGGCACCTTGAAGCTCA
>JBDTUG010000070.1:0-13602 GCA_040007855.1 Caldimonas sp. | reverse complement strand
ACCGCCTGCGCGTCCGCTGGGCCGAGATCGACGCCCAGAAGATCGTCTTCAACGGCCACTATCTGATGTACTTCGACACTGCCGTAGCTGGCTACTGGCGCGCCCTCGGCGTGCCATACGCGCAGACGATGCTTGCCCTGGACGGCGACCTGTTCGTGCGCAAGGCCGAGCTCGAATACCTGGCCTCGGCCCGTTACGACGACGTGCTCGACATCGGCCTGCGCTGCGCCCGGGTCGGCACCTCGTCGGCAACCTTCGTCGGCGGCGCCTTCCGCGACCAGCAGTTGCTCGTTTCCTGCACCCTGACCTACGTCTTCGCCGATCCGCACGGCAGCGCCTCGAAACCGGTGCCGCGCGAGCTGCGCGAGCTGTTCGATCGCTTCGAGGCCGGCCAGCCGATGGTCGAGGTCCGGGTCGGCCCTTGGGGCGAACTGGGCCAGGACGCGCGCGCGATCCGCACCGAAGTCTTCATCGCCGAGCAGAAGATTCCCGCCGAGATGGAATGGGACGACGCCGACGACAGTGCGACTCACGCCGTCGCCTACAACCGGCTCGGCCGTGCCCTGGCGACCGGCCGCATGCTCGAGCACGTGCCGGGGGTCGCCAAGATCGGCCGGATGGCGGTGCTGGCAAGCTCGAGGCACAGCGGCGTCGGCCGCGCCGTCCTCGACGGCCTGCTCGACGCGGCGCGCGGCCGCGGCGAGCGCGAGGCGGTGCTGCACGCGCAGCTCAGTGCGGCGCCGTTCTACCAGCGGGCCGGCTTCGTCAGGCGCGGTCCGGAGTTCGACGAAGCCGGGATCGCCCACATCGAGATGCTGCGCACGCTCTGAGCGGTGGCGGGCCTCACCCGCGTCAGGGATCGGCGATGGCCTCGAACGCTTCGACGTGGCGTGGTCCGTCGACCAGATGCGCCCAGGCCGCGGCCCGGGCCTCGATCGCAGTCTGCAAGGCGGCGTCCATGCCGCCCGGGCGGTCGGCCAGTGAATAGGTCTCCATCCAGGTTTTGCCGTCACGACTTTCATCGCAGCGGGTCAGGAGGCGGGCCACCAGCCCTGGACATGCGCCGCGCAGCGCGTCGTGCATCGCCAACGCCGCCAGGCGCGCCGCGGCCGCGTCGGTCGAGCGGACCCGGTAGTAGATGAACAGCTCGCGCATCGGCAAGCCGGCCTTGGCTCAGGCAGCGGCTTCGGCGTCGAGCGGCACCGGGTAGGGCAGGGCGGCACGGCGCAGCCCTTGCCCGTCGGCACTGCCGAGATGCAACTCGGCATCACCGAGCGCGGCGAGGCGGACTTCGACCAGCGCGCTGCTTCCGGCGCCGTCGGGCCGCGTCGCGGCCTGGGCGACGGTGCCGACCGCCTCTGCGCCGGCCGCCGAGCCGAACACGTCCTGGCCGGCGATGGCGTCGGCGTCGCTCCTGAACAGGAAGGTGCGCCGCTTGGTGCTGCCGCGGTACTGGCTGCGCGCGACGACTTCCTGGCCCGGGTAGCAGCCCTTCCGGAAATCGACGCCCCCGACCAACTCGAAGTTCACCATCTGCGGCACGAAGCGATCGACCGTCGCCGCCTCGATGGTGATGACGCCGCTTTCCACCTCGAGCCAGCGCCAGGCCTCGGGCGCCAGCGTCTCCGCACCGGCCGGGTCGAACCGGGCACCGGCGGGCACGGCGACGAGGGCTCGGCGGGTGCCGGCGCCGTCCGGCAGGCCGATCAGCGTCGCCCCGTCCCGTTCGCGCCGCTCCCAGCCGCGCGCGTCGCCGAGCAGCGTTTCGGCGTCGGCACCGGCCAGGCCCCACAGCGCGACCTCGCCGCTGGCGTCGTCGAGCTTGCATCGGGCGCGCAGGACAAACATCGACAGCCGCTTCAGGGTCGGCGCGAGCAGGCTGGCCGAGCAGACGAGCAGGTACTCTTCGTCGGCCGACTGCCAGACTACGAAGCTGGCCTGAAGCCGGCCCTTGGCAGAGCAGAAGCCGGCGAGCCGGGCTTGCCCGGAATCCAGGCCGAGGACGTCGTTGGTCAGCTGCCCCTGCAGGAACTTGCCGGCGTCGGCGCCGCGCGCCCGGATCACGCCCCGGTCGGTGAGGCGGCAAGCGCCGTGCAGGGCATGGGTCGAGGGCATACCCCATTATCATCAGTCGCCATGGCAAGTGTCCGGAAGGGGTGGCGGGTCTGCGCGGTCGACGCGGCGCCATGAGGGTCTGGCGGACCGGGTTGGCGCTGCTCGTGGTCGCGCTGGTCGCGCTGGTCGCGTCGGCCTCGGCAGCGTGGTGGTGGCTGCATCGGCCGCTGACGCTTTCCGCCGATCCGGTCGAGCTCTCCATCGAGCCCGGCAGCACGCCGCGCGAGATCGCCGACGCCTGGGTGCGCGCCGGCGTCCAGACGACGCCGCGACTGCTCTACGAGTGGTTTCGCTGGTCAGGGCAGGCGCGGCGGATCCGCGCCGGAAGCTATGAGGCACCGGCCGGCACGACGCCGATACGGCTGCTCGAGAAGATGGTGCGCGGCGACGAGACCCTGGCCGTCGTGCGCTTCACCGAAGGCTGGACCTTTCGCCAGATCCGCGCCGAGCTGGCGCGCGCCGAAGCCCTGAAGCCGAGCGTGCAGACCCTGAGCGACGCCGACGTCATGGCTGCGCTCGGCGTGCCCCGCGTCTCGCCGGAGGGGCGCTTCTATCCCGACACCTACGCCTACAGCAAGGGCTCGAGCGACCTCGCGCTGCTGCAGCGTGCCCATCGGGCAATGCAGCATCGGCTGGCCGAGGCGTGGCAGGAACGGGCCGCCGACACGCCCCTGAAGAGCGCAGAAGATGCGCTCGCGCTGGCCTCCATCATCGAGAAGGAGACCGGCGTCGGGGCCGATCGCGGGCTGGTCGGCGGCGTCTTCGTCAACCGGCTGCGCATCGGCATGCCGCTCCAGACCGACCCGACCGTGATCTTCGGCTTGGGCGCCGCCTTCGACGGCAACCTGAGGAAGCGCGACCTGGCTGCCGACACGCCCTACAACACCTACCTCCACACCGGCCTGCCGCCGACGCCGATCTCGATCCCGGGCAAGGCCTCGCTGATGGCGGCGGTGCGGCCCGACGCGACCCGAGCGCTCTATTTCGTGGCCCGCGGCGACGGCAGCAGCGAGTTCAGCGAGAGCCTCGCCGAGCACAATCGAGCCGTCAATCGCTACCAGAAGAAGCTCACCGCGCCGTGACCGGACGATTCATCACTTTCGAAGGCATCGACGGCGCCGGCAAGTCGACCCACATCGAGCCGACCGCGGCGGTGCTGCGAGCCGCGGGGCGGACCGTCGTCACTACTCGCGAGCCGGGTGGCACCGAGCTCGCCGAGCGGCTGCGCGAGATGCTGCTGCACGCGGCGATGGACGGCGTCAGCGAAACCCTGCTCGTGTTCGCGGCCCGCCGCGACCACATCGCCCGGGTGATCGCGCCGGCGCTGGGTCGCGGCGAGGTCGTGCTGTGCGACCGCTTCACCGACGCGACCTTCGCCTACCAGGGCTTCGGGCGCGGCCAGAGCCTGGCGCTGCTCGCGCAGCTCGAAGCCGAGGTGCAGCAGGGCCTGCAGCCCGACCTGACGCTCTGGTTCGATCTCGACCCCCGCCTGGCCGCCATGCGCCGGGCGCAGGCGCGTGCCGCCGACCGCTTCGAGGCCGAGGACGTGCTGTTCTTCGAGCGGGTGCGCGCCGGCTACCTGGCGCGGATGAGCGCGGCGCCGGGGCGCTTCGCACGGATCGACGCCGCGCAAGGGCGCGACCAGGTCGCGGCGCAGGTTGCCGAGGCGCTGCGCGAGCGGGCCGATGGCTGAAGGCGCGACCTTGCCGTCGCTGCCCTGGCTCGCCGCGCCTTTGCGGCGCGCCCTCGAGACCCAGACCGCGCATGCCTTGCTGCTGCATGGCCCGGGCAGCGTCGGCCAGTTCGAGCTCGCGCTCCTGCTCGCCCAGGGATGGCTCTGCGAAGCGACGGCGATGCCGGTCGGCGCTCGGCCGTGTGGCACCTGCGCGAGCTGTCGGCTGGTCCTGGCGCGCTCCCACCCCGACCTGCTCGTGCTCGTTCCGGAGGCGATGCGCGAAGCGCTCGGCTGGACCGGCGGCGACGAGGAGGGCGATGACGACCGGGCGTCCGGCAAGAAGAAGCCGAGCAAGGAGATCCGCGTCGAGGAGATCCGCGCCGCCATCGCCCTGGCGCTCACGACCTCGGCGCGCGGCCGCGGCAAGGCGATCGTCATCCATCCCGCCGAGCGGATGAACGCGATCGCCGCGAATGCCTTCCTGAAGACGCTGGAAGAACCGGTCGGCGAGGCCCGCTTCCTGCTCTGCAGCGCCGCGCCCGACGCGCTGCCGGCGACGATCCGCAGCCGCTGCCAGGCGATCGCCCTGCCGTTGCCGCCCGCCCCGCAGGCAATCGACTGGCTGCGCGCCCAGGGCGTCGAAGATCCGGAGGTGCTGCTCGCCGGCTGCGGCGGGCAGGCGCAGGACGCTCTCGCGCTCTCCCGGTCCGGCGTCGATGCGGCCATCTGGCGCGCCTTGCCCGGCCGGGTGGCGGCAGGCGAGGCCGGGGCGCTGCGCGGTTGGCCGCTGCCGCAGGTCGTCGACGCGCTGCAGAAGCTTTGCCACGACGCCGCCTGCGTGGCCGCCGGCGCCGAGCCGCGCTACTTCCCGGCCGCGAGCCTGCCGCTGCCGGCCGACCGGGTCGCGCTCGTCCGCTGGTCGATCGAGCTGCGCCGGGTCGCGGAGTTCGCCGAGCATCCCTGGAACGCCGATCTCGGTGTCGAGAGCCTGGTCGAGCAAGGGCGGCAAGCGTTGCATACGCCTCGTTCGGCGCAGCGCGGGAGGAGGGTCGAATCGCTACACTCCGACCGATGAGCGAACCTGCCGTGCGTGCCGCGACACCGGGCGCCGCTGCCCCGGCACCGAACGTCGGGCGGCCCAGCGTGATCCAGCTCGTCTTTCGCGAGAAGGGCGCGCTCTATGCCGCCTACATGCCGATGTTCTCGGAAGGCGGCATCTTCGTTCCGACCACGCGCGACTACCGGCTCGGCGAAGACATCTATCTCCTGCTCTCGCTGCCCGACGATCCGCAGCGCTATCCGGTGGCGGGCAAGGTCGGCTGGATCACGCCCGCCAACGCGTCCGGCGGGCGCACCCAGGGGGTCGGTGTCCGTTTTCCGTCGGACGAGAAGAGCCGGGCCCTGCGCGCGCGCATCGAAGAGACGCTCGGCACCTCGCTGTCGTCGTCCAAGCCCACCCAGACGATCTGAGCGCCGCGCGGGCGGCCGCCCTGCCGGACCGCCGCACCGCCTGTCATGTACGTCGACTCGCACTGCCACCTGAGCTTTCCGGAGCTGGCCGGCCGGATGACCGAGATCCGCGCCGCGATGGCGGCCGCCGAGGTCGATCGCGCACTCTGCATCTGCACGACCCTCGAGGAGTTCGAGCAGGTCCACGCCCTGGCCCTCGCCTTCGACAACTTCTGGTGCAGCGCCGGCGTCCATCCGGACAACGAGGACGTTCGCGAGCCGAGCGTCGAGATCCTGCTCTCCCTGGCCGCCCTGCCCAGGGTGGTGGCGATCGGCGAGACCGGACTCGACTACTACCGGCTGGGCGGGCGCAGCCTGGCCGAAATGGAATGGCAGCGCGAGCGCTTCCGCGTCCACATCCGCGCTGCCCGGGCGAGCAGGCTGCCGCTCGTGATCCACACCCGCAGCGCCTCGGCCGACACGCTGGGCGTGCTGCGCGAGGAAGGCGGGGCGCAGGCGCGCGGCGTCTTTCATTGCTTCACCGAGACGGCCGAGGTCGCCCGCGCCGCGCTCGACCTAGGCTTCTACATCTCGTTCTCGGGCATCCTGACCTTCAAGACCGCCAGCGAGCTGCGCGCCGTGGCAGCCTTTGTGCCGCTCGACCGCTGCCTGATCGAGACCGACAGCCCCTACCTCGCACCGGTCCCCTATCGGGGCAAGACCAACTCGCCCGCCTACGTGCCCTGGGTGGCGCGGCAGCTCGCCGAGGTGAAGGGGATGGACGTCGCCGAGATCGCCGTCGCGACCAGCCGCAATTTCGAGGCACTGTTCGACCGAACCACCCAAGCTAAGCCTCGAAAATCTTGAGAAAGCACTTGAAGAAGCTGATGCAACTCCATTTTCCAACGGTCATGCTTAGTGATTAGTCACATTAGATATACGACGTAAGTAGCCGTTGTACATAGATAAATATCTCTCACCAGATTCTGTCATCTCGGTCGTTGCGGACAGCCTTGTCGGAATCTCCCTGACGCGACAAACCGCCAGCCGCCGGCTTGGACGCGCGGTCTCGACTCCGTACATTGCCCTCTACCGAACACGCCCGAGGGAGTTTTCCATGCACAGCAGCAGCGCAGTCGCCAACCCGTTCGTCCTGATGATCGAGCCCGAGCGGGTGTTCGCCGCGATCGAGCGATCGGATCGGCTGGCCCGTTTGCAGAGCACCATTTGCCGACCGCTCGACAAGCCGCGGCCTGAAAAGCCGGTCGTCGAGTTGAAGGCCTTCGACGACGAAATCGAGGCGATCGAGACGGTCGATTCGACGTTCGGCGAGTAGTCGCCCCGGCCGGCGCCCCGCGCCGCGCCTTCAGATCAGCTCGGCGTTGATTGCTTCCAGCGCAGCGGAGCCCGGGCAAAGCTCCCGATCGCCCAGCCGGTTCAGCGCCATGTCGACCGTTTTCAGGTGGCCGTGCAGATCCTCGGCGCCAGCACGCACGTAGAGCAGCCCGGTCAGGACCTCACCGCGTGCTTCGTAAGTGGCAATGTGCGTCATCGCCGCCAGCCGGTCACCCGGGTCGTAGCCTTCGGCGAGCTTGCGCAAGCGCAGCACGCTGCCGTCGTGCTGGGTCACTTCGATCACCTCGCCGGGGGCGTACATTGCCGTGATGGCGTTGCGGTGCGGCATGAAGTCGAGCCGGTTGACCGCCTCGTTGTGGGCCCGGACGTAGTCGTAGCTCTTGGTGCTGCCGGGGTGGTTGTTGAATGCCACGCACGGGCTGATCACGTCGAGCAGCGCCGCGCCGCGATGGCTGAGCGCCCCCTTGATCAGCGGGACCAGCTGCTCCTTGTCGCCCGAGAAGCTGCGCCCGACGTAGCTCGCGCCGAGTTGCAGCGCCATCGCCACCAGGTCGATCGCGGTGTCGGTGTTGACGACGCCTTTCTTGCTCTTGCTGCCCTGGTCGGCGGTGGCCGAGAACTGGCCCTTGGTCAGGCCGTAGACGCCGTTGTTCTCGACGATGTAGGTCATGTTCACGCCGCGCCGCATCGCGTGGGCGAACTGGCCAAGGCCGATCGAGGCCGAGTCGCCGTCGCCGCTGACGCCGAGGTAGAGCAGCTCCCGGTTGGCCAGGTTGGCGCCGGTCAGCACCGAGGGCATCCGGCCGTGCACGGTGTTGAAGCCGTGCGAGGCGCCGAGAAAGTAGTCGGGCGTCTTCGAAGAGCAACCGATCCCGGACAGCTTGGCCACCCGGTGCGGCTCGATCTCGAGCTCCCAGCAGGCCTGAACCAGCGCCGCCGAGATCGAATCGTGGCCGCAGCCGGCGCACAGCGTCGAGACCTTGCCTTCGTAGTCGCGCCGGGTGAAGCCCAGCTTGTTGGTGGGCAGGGTGGGGTGGTGCAGCTTCGGCTTGGCGAGGTAGGTCATTTGGTCCCCCCGGCCGGGCTCATGCCGCGGCCTTGCCCTTCTTCTTGCGGATCGGCTCGACGTTGTCGGCGCGAACCCGCCGGGCGATGGCGTCGATGATGAAGCGCGCGGTGATCGGCGTGCCGTCGTAGTGCAGGACCGGCTCGAGCCGGGCCGGATCGACCTCCTGCTCGTTGACCAGCATCATGCGCAGCTGGGCGTCGCGGTTTTGCTCGATCACGAACACCGCTTCGTGCTCGGCGATGAAGCGGTCGACCGCGGCGCTGAACGGGAAGGCGCGCACCCGCAGGGCGTCGATGTGCACGCCCCGGGCTTGCAGGGTGTCGAAGGCCTCGGCCATCGCCGGGCTGGTCGAGCCGTAGTAGATCGCGCCGAAGCGCGTCTCGCGCGCCGCCTTCTTCAGCACCGGCTGCGGCACCAGCTCCTTCGCGGTCTCGAACTTCCTGAGCAGCCGCGTCACGTTGTAGAGGTAGTCGGGGCCGGCTTCCGAGTAGCGGGCGTAGGCGTCGCGGGTCGTGCCGCGGGTGAAATACGCGCCTTTGCTGGGATGGGTGCCGGGAACGGTACGAAACGGGATGCCGTCGCCGTCGACGTCGAGGTAGCGGCCGAAGTCGCGGCCCGATTCGAGGTCGACCTCGCTCATCACCTTGCCGCGGTCGTAGCGGCGGCTGTCGTCCCACTCGAGGGGATCGCAGAGGCGGTGGTTCATGCCGATGTCGAGGTCGGTCATGACGAAGATCGGCGTCTGCAGCCGGTCGGCGAGGTCGAGCGCGCCGGCCGAGAACTCGAAGCACTCCTTCGGATCTTCGGGGAACAGCAGCACGTGCTTGGTGTCGCCGTGCGAGGCGTAGGCGCAGGCGAGCAGGTCGGCCTGCTGGGTGCGCGTCGGCATGCCGGTCGACGGGCCGCCGCGCTGCACGTTGATGATGGTCACCGGGATCTCCGCGAAATAAGCCAGGCCGATGAACTCGGCCATCAGGGAGACGCCCGGCCCGGAGGTGGTGGTGAAGGCGCGCGCGCCGTTCCAGCCGGCGCCGACGACGATGCCGATCGAGGCGATCTCGTCTTCGGCCTGGACGATCGCGAACTTGTTCTTGCCGCTCGCTTTGTCGACGCGCAGCTTGGCGCAGTACTTCTGGAAGCCTTCGGCCAGCGACGAGCTCGGCGTGATCGGGTACCAGGCGCAGACCGTCGCGCCGCCGTAGACGCAGCCGAGCGCCGCGGCGGCGTTGCCCTCGATGAAGATCCTTTTTCCCACCGCGTCGCGGCGCTCGATCTGCAGCCCGAGGGCGTCGTCGAAGTACTCGCGGCCGTGGTGCAGGCCCATCATGAAGGCGTCGAGGTTGGGCTGCAGCAGCTTGGCCTTGCCCTTGTACTGCTCGCCGAGCAGGGTCGCGATCACTTCGGGCTCGACGCCGAGCATGGCCGCGAGCACGCCGACGTAGACGATGTTCTTCAGCAGCTGGCGCTCGCGCGGGTCGGTGTAGCGGGTCGCGCACAGGTCGGTGAGCGGCACGCCGAGCACCTGGATGTCGTCGCGGAACCTCGAGGCCGGCATCGGCTTCGAGCTGTCGTAGAGCAGGTAGCCGCCCGGCTCGATCTCGGCCAGGTCCGTCTCCCAGGTCTGCGGGTTCATCGCCACCATCAGGTCGACGCCGCCGCGCCGCGCCAGCCAGCCCTTCTCGCTGACCCGCACCTCGTACCAGGTGGGCAGGCCCTGGATGTTGGAGGGAAAGATGTTGCGCGGGCTGACCGGCACGCCCATGCGCAGCAGGCTGCGCGCGAACAACTCGTTCGCCGAGGCCGAGCCGGAGCCGTTGACATTGGCGAACTTGATGACGAAGTCGTTGACGGCGTCGATCCGCTTCACATTTCCCGCCTGCACGTTCGAGCTCATGTCAGCGTGACCACCTTCTTCACCGCGCCGGCGCCGGTCCGGCAGCCTTGGCCGGCGCGCGTCTGCTTGATCATGAATTTCTGCATGTCCCAGGCACCGGTGGGGCAGCGCTCGGCGCACAGGCCGCAATGCAGGCAGACGTCCTCGTCCTTGACCATCACGCGGCCCGTCTTCAGTCCGCTCGACAGGTAGAGCGCCTGGTCGAGGTGGCGCGCGGGGGCGTGCAGGCGCGTCCGCAACTCGGCCTCCTCGCCGTCGGCGGTGAAGGTGATGCAGTCGGTCGGGCAGATGTCGACGCAGGCGTCGCACTCGATGCACTGGCTGGTCGCGAAGACCGTCTGGACGTCGCAGTTGAGGCAGCGCTGCGCTTCCTTCCAGGCGGTGGCGACGTCGAAGCCGAGCTCGACCTCGACCTTGATGTTGCGCAGCGACTGGTTGATGTCGCGCCAGGGCACCTTGCTGCGCAACTCGGTGGTGATGTCGTTGTCGTAGCTCCACTCGTGGATGCCCATCTTCTGCGAGACCAGGGTCACGCCGGGAGCAGGACGCACGGCGACGTCTTCGCCATGCAGGAACTTGTCGATCGAGATCGCCGCGGCATGGCCTTGCGCCACCGCCCAGATGATGTTCTTGGGACCGAGCGCCGCGTCGCCGCCGAAGAAAACCCTGGGCAGGCTCGACTGCAGGGTGATCGGGTCGAGCACCGGCATGCCCCATTCGTCGAAGGCGATACCGGCGTCGCGCTCGATCCAGGGGAAGGCATTCTCCTGGCCGACCGCGACCAGGACGTCGTCGCATTCGAACACCTGCTCCGGTTCGCCGGTCGAGACGAGCTGGCGCCGGCCCTTGTCGTCGCGCACCGCGCGCACCCTGTCGAAGCTCATGCCGGTGAGCTGGCCGTCGGTGTGCAGGAAGGCCTTGGGCACCAGACAGTCGAGGATCGGGATGCCTTCGTGGACCGCGTCTTCCTTTTCCCAGGGCGAGGCCTTCATCTCCTCGAAAGGCGAGCGCACGATCACCTTCACGTCGCTTCCGCCCAGGCGCTTCGAGCTGCGGCAGCAGTCCATCGCCGTGTTGCCGCCGCCCAGCACGATCACCCGCTTGCCGATCCGGGTGACATGGCCGAACGAGACCGACGACAGCCAGTCGATGCCGATGTGGATGTGCGCCGCGGCCTCCTGGCGGCCGGGAATCGACAGGTCGCGACCGCGCGGCGCGCCCGAGCCGACGAAGACCGCGTCCCAGCGTTGCGAGAGCAACTGTTTCATCGACTCGACCCGGGTGCCGCCGCGGAACTCGACGCCGAGCTTGAGCACGTAGCCGGTCTCTTCGTCGATCACTTCCTCGGGCAGGCGAAAGCGCGGGATCTGCGAGCGAATCATGCCGCCTGCCTTGGCGTCGCCGTCGAACACCACCACTTCGTAGCCCAGCGGTGCCAGGTCGCGCGCCACCGTCAGGGCGGCCGGGCCGGCGCCGACGCAGACGATCCGTTTGCCGTTCGGCGCCGCGATCAGGCGCGGCAGGTGCTGGCCGATGTCGTCCTTGAAATCGGCGGCGACCCGCTTCAGGCGGCAGATCGCGACCGGCTCCGGCTTCGCGGCCTGCGCTTCCTCGACCCGGCCGCGCCGGCAAGCCGGTTCGCAGGGACGGTCGCAGGTGCGACCGAGGATGCCGGGAAAGACGTTCGATTCCCAGTTCACCATGTAGGCGTCGGTGTAGCGACCGGCGGCTATCAGGCGGATGTACTCGGGGACGGGAGTGTGGGCGGGACAAGCCCACTGGCAGTCGACTACTTTGTGAAAGTAGTCGGGATGACCGATGTCGGTAGCCTGCAAGGTCTCTTTCCGTGCGCTCGGCCATCGTGGGGCCGGTGCACTGTGTCGACGCATTGGCGAAGTGGCCGATGCTAAGGTAGTGCGCCGAACGATGCCAGACGGGTTTGCGAGTGCGTCCTCGGGCGTTCGTGGGGCGTTATCGCTGCTAGTCGCTACAATGTATATTATGTTAACTAAAAAGGCAAAGGGGATGAGAGAGGTGCTTAGCTACCCTGACCGTGCACTAGCGGCTGCAAACTGAGCTGTTTACGCTCCACTCTGTGGTGCGGCGAGCCCAAAAGCATTCACTGGCACACCTGAAGGTGAAGGTGCATTCACTGACACCGCTCAGGGTGCCCGACGCATTCACTGGCCAACTCAGGGTGCAGTCGGCTTGCACCTTGTAGAGCAGGCTTCGGCCCAAAACAATGCTTGCCGTACGTCGCTCGGTCGAAATGCGTTCACTGACGCAGCTCAGGGTGGCGGAAATTCACCCTCGCACCGTCACACTGCCTAGCCGAAAGCATTCGCTGGCACGGCTCAGGGTGCGCGCCGTCACCTTATTCAGGTGCGCGTGGCTAAGGCTGACCTTAAGGGTAAAAGGTTTAGCTTTGGCTACGGCCCAAGTAAAAGGCCCTATGGCCCAGGCATCTGGAGCGGTAAGCCGTGCTCAGGCTGCGTCAGAGGGCGCGTTCGCACCGCGGCCGCGACTGCATTTCGGAGGCTTGGCTCAGAAACCCCGGTAAACGTCGCGCGACGACCTTGGCAGAACCACCTTACTGGCGTGAGCTTGGGACGCCACGTGTGGGTTTTCTTTCCCGTCGCGGCGACCGTGGCGAAGGAGACCATCGCATCCCGCCACAAGCGACGAAAGCCCTCTCGGAAAACCATGGGTGCTACCCAGCGAGGAGCTTGCAGGGCTTGCTGCGTGAGGCCAGAAAGGTTGTTTGGCTTCGTGATGCGTGTGTCTGGCCAGTGACCCAACGCCTCCGCCGGCCACCCCGCCCATTCGTTGCAGCAAAGGTCGGCGGCTGTTGCTGCGCAGGAGAACTGATTCGGCTCAAAGTCTAGTCTTGTCCAGAACCGATGTTCCTCGACGTAGGTGTCGTACTCGCGAAGAAAGACGTCCCGCAAGACGGCACCCTCTTCGAAGAGCAACCAGCGAAACCAGACACTTTCTCGCTCGCTGTGGTCTTCCCAGTGGCTATCCCCCGTACAGGTCTCATCACCAAGTTCGTAGCTGCTCCCGTCCCTCGCTCTGGTCGATAGCACCGCCGGAGGCCCCGGCTCCTCTATGACCTGGGCCATCGACAAAGGCCCGGCAGAGAAGTCACGCGTCCAGTCGTTCTCCGGCTTGAAGAAGGCCGTTCCGCAGTGCGCGCAGCGCCAGGCGCGCAGAAGCATGGGGTCCATCGCCTGGCCGCAAGCCGGGCACATTTCGAGCAGCTCGCAGCCGTGCCACGGGCAGCGCGCCCTCCTCCAGTCCTGAAATATGGCGCTGTGGAAGCACTGGGCCATGCACTCTGGGCACCAACGCAGACCGAGACGCCAGGTTTCACGCTCCCGCAACGTCAGCTGGCCGACATGGGCGAAAAGCCATTTGCACGTGAACGGGTCGAGAGCCAACTGCCGACAGACGTCCAATGCGACTTGCGCCGTGGGAAGGAGGTACGGGGCTCGCCAAGCAGTGGTGCAACCCACCAAGACAAGCAGAACGTCGCTTACCGATGATGCATTCACCCAGGCCAGCTTGTTCGCGATAGACCAGAGCGATTCGCCGGGCGTCTGCCAGGCAGGATTCCAGCCACTCCAGCTCATGATGAACGAGGCCTCCTGCCTGCCGGTTCGTGGTGACTAACCGCCCTCTCGGCGTCACCGACCAACCGCCGCGACTCGGCAAGGCCTGATTTCTGAACGCAAGCCGACACTGCGTCCGAGATTCGGTTCGCTCGTTCGGGCTCATCCCTCAGCATCAAGAGCAATCTCCGCACAGCGGTCACGAGGTACTTCATGCCGACCTCCACGCCCCCGCCGAGCTGTCTCGCGAGCTCGGTGAAGGCGCTGACAAAGTGACCGGCCTGGTCCTGCAGACGCCACCCTTGTTGCCAAAGGTCAGGAGCGAAATGGGCGCTGTAGGTCAACCCAGAGCCGGGTGGCCACTCGGCTTCGTCGTAGTGGGCCAGGACATCCCGGAACTCGCTCGCGCGGAGCCCTCTGAAGCGGTACTGCT
>JBDTUG010000069.1:0-13784 GCA_040007855.1 Caldimonas sp. | reverse complement strand
GCGCGCAGCGGCGGATCGGGGGACATGAGCGCAGCAGAGCGCCCCGCCGGCACGATCCTGCTCCCCTGTCACCGCTCGCGCTTGCTCCGGTGCCCGATCCCGATCCCGCGCTTCCATCGTCAGATGATCTCGAAGTAACGCTTCAGCTCCCAGTCCGTCACCCCGTCGAGCCACTGCCGCCATTCCCATTCGCGGGTGGCGGCGAAGTGGTCGACGAAGTCGTCGCCGAACCAGTCGCGGGCGACCCGCGACTGCTGGAAGATGCGGGTGGTCTCGATCAGCGTGCGCGGCGCGCGTGGGATGTGCTCGCCGCCGAGGTTGGTGCCGGTGATCGGCGGCGCGGTCAGGGTCCAGCCCTTCTCGATGCCTTCGAGCCCGGCGGCGATCACGGCCGCCATCGCGATGTAGGGGTTGACGTCGGCGCCCGGGCAGCGGGTCTCGAGGCGGGTCGCCTTCGGGCTGCCGGCGATGACCCGAAAGCTGGCGGTGCGGTTGTCCATGCCCCAGGTCGGCTTGACCGGTGCCCAGAAGCCGTCGACCAGGCGCTTGTAGCTGTTGATGGTCGGCCAGAACATCGGCGCCATCTCCATCAGGCAGGCGACCTGACCGGCCAGGTAGCTCTCGAACAGCGGGCTCATCTTGCGCGCCGCCTTGGCGTCGTAGAAGAGGTTGGCCTTGCCGTCCTTGCCTTCCTTCAGGCTCTGGTGGATGTGGCCGCTGCAGCCCGGCAGCTTGGCGTTCCACTTGGCCATGAAGCTCGGCATGATGCCGAAGCGGGCGCCGATCTCCTTGGCGCCGGTCTTGAAGAGGACCGCCCGGTCGGCCTGCTCCAGGGCTTCGCCGAACGCGATGGCCACTTCATAGGTCCCCGGTCCGGTCTCGGTGTGCAGGCCCTCGATCGGCACGCCGAAGGCGAGCATGTCGTCCATCAGCGCGTTCATGAACTCGCGGCCTCGGTTCATGCGCAGCACCGAGTAGCCGAACATGCCGGGGGTGATCGGCTCCGGGCCGACGCCCTGCTTGGCGGCCCAGGACTGCGGCGTCTCGACGAAGTTGAACCACTCGAACTCCATCCCGGTCATCACCGAGAAGCCCATCTTCTCGGCCCGCTTCAGCACCCGCTTCAGGGTCTGGCGCGGGCAGATCGGCGACGGCGTGTGGTCGGCGTTGACGAACTCGCCCAGGAAGAACGGCACGTTGCCGTCCCAGGGCACGCTGCGCTGGGTCGCCAGGTCGAGCCGCGCCAGGGCATCCGGAAAGCCGTGCTGCCAGCCGGTATGGGTGGCGTTGTCGTAGGTCTGGTCGGCCATGTCCCAGCCGAACACCACGTCGCAGAAGCCGAAACCGCCGCCCGGTGCCGGCTCGGCGGCGCCGAGGAACTTGTCGACGTGCAGGTACTTGCCGCGCAGCACGCCGTCGATGTCGCTGACCGCGACCTTGACTTTGCTGCTGCCGCTCTGGCGAACCGCGGTGAGCGCGGGGTGTTCCGGGGTGGGCGTGGTCATCGCCGGATTGTCGCGCCGCGGCGCGCTCAGCGCAGGTTCGGGGCGCCGCTGGCGATGCCCATCTCGCGCAGCGACTCAGCCACCGCGGCGACCGCCTCGCGCATCTCGCCCGGCCCGATCGCGCCGATGCAGCCGACCCGGAAGGTCTCGAGCTCGGTGAGCTTGCCCGGATAGAGGATGAAGCCGTGCTTCCTGACCGCTTCGTAGAACGGCCGGAACGAGTACTTCGGATCGGCTGGCGCGTGGAAGGTGACGATGATCGGCGCCTGGATCGCCGGATCGAGGAAGGGCTCGAAGCCGAGCGCCTTCATGCCGCCGACCAGTGCCTCGTAGTTGGCGGTGTAACGCGCCAGCCGGGCCGGCTGGCCGCCCTCTTCCGCGAACTGCCGCATCGCCTCGGCGAGCGCCGCCACCACGTGGGTCGGCGGCGTGAAGCGCCACTGCCCGGTCTTTTCCATGTAGACGTGCTGGTCGTGCAGATCCATCGCCAGCGAATGCGAGTTGCCGGCGGCGCCGGCGATCGCCTCGTTGCGGATGAAGACGAAGCCCATGCCGGGCACGCCTTCCAGGCACTTGCCGCTCGCCGCCACGAGGGCGTCGAACCTCACCTCGCGGGCGTCGATCGGCAGCGCGGCGAACGAGCTCATCGCGTCGACGATCAGGCCCTTGCCGTGCTTCGCGCAGACGTCGGCGACCGCCTGGAGCGGATTGGCGACGCCGGTGCCGGTCTCGCAATGGATGAAACCGACGTGGGTGATGCTCGGGTCGGCCACCAGCGCGGCCTCGAGTTCCTGCGCCGAGACCGGGGCGTCCTCGGCGTGCGGGAGGATCGTCGTCTTGCGGCCCATCAGGGTCGAGAGCTTTCCCATCCGCTTGCAGTAGGCGCCGTTGTCGAGCACCAGCACATGGCCGCTCTTCGGCACGAGGGTCGCCACCGCCGCCTCGACCGAGAAGGTGCCGCTGCCCTGGAGCGGCACGACGACGTGCGTGCCCTGGCCGTGGACGATCGCCAGCAGCTCGCGGCGCAGCTCGGCGGTGACGGCGATGAAGCTCGAGTCCCACGAGCCCCAGTCGCGCAGCATCGCCCGCTTGGTGCGCTCGGTGGTGGTGAGGGGTCCGGGCGTCAGAAGGATCGCATCGCGCTGCATCGCTGTCTCCGTGTCGTTGTCTGCGCTCGCCCGATCAGCGCGCCGCGCCGCCGCGCCGCCAGGCCTGGGTGCGCCGGTCGATCAGCGCGCCCACCGCCATGAACAGCAGCGTCACCACGGTCGAGGCCGCGGTGATCAGCATCGCGCAGGCGGCCGCCGCGCCGGCCTCGCCGGCTTCGTCGAGGTTGAGGATGGCGATCGCCGCGACCTTGGTGTCGGGCGAATAGAGGAAGACCACGGCCGAGATCGTGGTCATGGCGTTGACGAAGAAGTAGCGGGCGATGTCGACCAGCGTCGGCGTGCAGATCGGCAGGGTGACGCGCCAGAAGGTTGTGAAAAACGGCACCTTGAGCGAGGCGCTCACCGCCTCGAACTCGGCGTCGAGCGACTTCAGCGCCGTCACCGCGGTGAGGTGGCCGGTGGTGTAGAAGTGGACGATGGTGCAGACGATCAGCAGCGCCATCGTCTGGTACAGGCCGTGCAGCGGGTTGCCCGGCGCGTTGAAGAAGAAGATGTAGCCGAGGCCGAGCACCAGGCCGGGCACCGCCATCGGCAGCATCGCCAGCAGGCGGACCACCGGGCGGAGCGCATCCATGCCGCGCGTCTTCTCGAGCATGTAGGCGCCGACGAATACGGCGATCGTGCCGAAGAAGGCCGTGCCGGCGGCCAGCGTCAGGCTGTTGACGAAGGCGCTGCCGACCTCGGCGTCGACCAGCCCCATCGTGTAGTGCTTGAGCGTCGGCGTCAGGTTGTACGGCCAGTAGCTCGCGATCGAGGCGAACGCCGCCATGCCGATCATCGCCAGCATCAGGGCGCTGATCAGCACGACGTAGCCGAGCATCAGCCGGTCGAAGCCCTTCGCCGGCTTGGGGGCGTACGGCACGGCGCGCGCGGTCAGCATCGCCGTCAGCTTGCGTCGCACCAGCCAGTCGATGCCGAAGGTCAGCACCGCCGGCGTCAGCAGCAACAGGCCGACGACCGCCCCGCGCTGGAAGTCCTGCTGGCCGATGACGAGCTTGAACACGTCGGTGGCGAGCATGTTGAAGTTGCCGCCGATCACCTTGGGGATGCCGAAGTCGGTCATGACCAGCGTGAACGAGACCAGCGCCGCCGAGATCAGCCCGTACTTGGCGCCCGGCAGCGTGATCGTGAAGAACTTGCGCCGGGTCGAGGTGCCGAGCGCTTGCGCCGCCTCGTACAGGCGCGCGTCGGCCAGCGCCAGCGCGCTCACCAGGATCATCAGCGCATGCGGAAACACGGCGAAGCACTCGGCGACGACCACCCCCGGCGCGCCGTAGATGTTCTCGAAGCCGAACGCGGTGACGATGCCCTTGGCGATGCCCTGGTTGCCGAACCAGTAGATCAGCGACAGCGCGGAGAGTAGCGAAGGCGCAAGCAGCGGTATCAGCGCGATCGTCCGGAACACGCCCTTGCCGGGAATGCAGCTGCGCGTCATCGCATAGGCGAAGCCGAAGGCGAGCGGCACCGTCACGACGGTCACCAGCGCCGACACCCAGACGCTGTTGGCGAACGACTGCAGCAGGGCCGGCGACTTGACGTAGCCGGCGAAATTGGCCAGACCGACGAAGGCGCCGTCGGCGTCCTGCAGCGACTTGGCGAGGATGGTCGCGAGCGGCAGCGCCAGGAAGGCGACCAGCGCCAGCACCAGCGCCAGCAGGGTCGCGTGCGCGACCCGGTCGGTCCAGTGGGCGCGCTGGCGGAGCGGCCGCGCGGCGGGCAGCGGGAGAACGGCCGACACGGTGCGCAGTCGCGGCTAGAAGAAGCGCATCCGCTCGGGCAGCACTTTCAGCGGCAGGCGGCTGCCGACCTCGAGGCCCTGCTCGGCGAGGTAGTTGAGCGAGAGGTAAACGGTGATCGGCTGCGTGCCCATCGCCTCGGCATTGACCCGAACCAGGCAGTACGAGCCGAGGAACTCGATCTTGTCGATCGCGCCGTCGAAGACGTTGACGTCGCCCGGCGCGATCGGCCGGGCCAGCACGTCCTCGGGGCGCAGGTAGACCTTGACCTCGCGCTCGGTCTCGGTGTCGCGCTCGCAGGCGAATCGGCTGGCGCCGATGCGCAGGTCGCGACCGGGATGCAGCCGCCCCGAGAGCACGTTGATCTTGCCGACGAAATCGGCGACGAAGGGCGTCGCCGGGTCGCGATAGATCTCCATCGGCGTGCCGACCTGCTCGATCACGCCCTGGTTCATCACGACGATCCGGTCGGCGACGGAAAGGGCTTCCTCCTGGTCGTGCGTGACCATGATGGTGGTGACGCCGAGCTTTCTCTGCAGCGAGCGGATCTCCTGGCGCAGGTGGACGCGGACGATCGCGTCGAGCGCCGAGAGCGGCTCGTCGAGCAGCAGCAGGCCGGGCGAGGTGGCGAGGGCGCGCGCGAGGGCGATCCGCTGCTGCTGCCCGCCCGAAAGCTGGGCCGGGAACTTCGCGCCGCTGCCCGGCAGGCCGACCATCTTCAGCAGTTCCTCGACGCGCGCCGCGATCGCCGCCTTGGCGGCCTTGCGGTTGACCAGCCCGTAGCCGACGTTGTCGGCGACCGAGAGGTTGGGAAAGAGCGCGTACGACTGGAAGACGATGCCGTAGTCGCGCTCGGCCGGCGGCAGAACCGAGATGTCGCGCCCGGCCTGGAAGACGCCGCCGGCGGTCTGCGTCTCGAGGCCGGCGATGATGCGCAGCAGGGTGGTCTTGCCGCAGCCCGAGGGGCCGAGGAAGCAGACGAACTCGCCCTGCTCGACCGTCAGGTCGATGTCGGCAAGCGCCTGGAAGGGTCCGAAGGATTTCCGGATGCCTTCGAGGCGCAGGTACTCGGCCATCTGACTAGAACGCGGCGCCCGCCGGGCCGCCCCGAAGGTGCCGCACGCCCCACCGGAGGCCAGCAACCAGAGGGAGCGTCGCGGCTCTCACTCCCTTACTTCTTCGGCTCGGACTTGGCGTTGTAGCGCTTGTTCCACTCGTCGAGGACGCGGGCGCGGCTGTCGGCGGCGACCTTGAAGTCCATCTTCACCAGCCGCTTCTCGTAGTCGGCCGGCACGTTGGCGAGCGGCGCGGCGACGCCCGGCTGCGCCGTGATCGCGAAGTTCTTGCCGTAAAGCACCATCGCGTCCTTGCTCGACGCCCAGTCGGCGAGCTTCCTGGCGGCGTCCATGTTCTTCGCGCCCTTGTGGATCGCGAACGCCTCGAGGTCCCAGCCGAGGCCCTCCTTCGGGAACACCAGGTCGATCGGCGCGCCCTTGGCCTTGTTGGCGTTGCCGCGGTACTCGAACGAGATGCCGACCACGTACTCGCCGGCGGCCGCCATGTTGCACGGCTTGGAGCCGGAGTGGGTGTACTGGGCGATGTTCTCGTGCAGCGCGTCCATGTACTTCCAGCCACCGCCCTTGCCGTCCTGGTCGCCCCAGAGCGTGAGCCAGGCGGTGACGTCGAAGAAGCCGGTGCCCGACGAGGCCGGATTCGGCATGACGATCTGGCCCTTGTAGATCGGCTTGGTCAGGTCCTTCCAGGTCTCGGGCTTGGGGATGCCCTTCTTCTGCGCCTCGACGGTGTTGAAGCAGACGGTGGCGCCCCAGACGTCCATGCCGAACCAGGCGGGCGGGTTCTTCTTGTCCCGGTAGGCGGTCATGATCGCGTCGAGGTTGAGCGGCGCGTAAGGAACCAGCATGCCCTGCGAGTCGAGCAGGGCCAGGCTCGAGGCGGCCACGCCCATCACCACGTCGGCCTGCGGATTGGCCTTCTCGGCGAGCAGCTTGGCGGTGATGACGCCGGTCGAGTCGCGCACCCACTTGATCTCGATGTTGGGGTTGACCCGGTTGAAGCCGGCCTCGTAGGCCTTGATCTGGTCGGTCTCTAGCGCGGTGTAGACGGTCAGCGTGCTCTTCTGCGCCAGGGCGCCAAAGGAAGCAGCGAGCAGCGCGGCGCCGAGAAGCGCCTTGAATGAACCCGGATTCATGCGAACTCCCTGAATGATTGGTGTGAGCGAGCGACGATTGCCGCTCGTGCGTGCAAGCCTATGCCAGTTCCGTGACAGTTCTTCGCCCGCCTCTGCCGGCCGGCCAGTCTAGGCGCCGCGAATCTCTACCGTCAACTGTTTCTTGGAGATTGTTGACAATCGGCATCCGCCCGGGTCTACTCCGCGCATGCCTGCCGCCCGCGCCGCTGCCGCCCCCGTGCCGCACCCGACGATCACGCTGCTGCAGACCAGCTCGCTGTCGAGCGTGGTGCAGAGCGAGCTCGAGCGGATGATCCTCTCCGGCGAGTTGCCGCCCGGCGAAAAGCTCACCGAGGTGGCGCTCGCGGCCCGCCTCGGCGTCTCGCGCGGGCCGCTGCGCGAGGCCTTCCGCATGCTCGAGGTGGCCGGGCTGGTGCGCACCGAGAAGAATCGCGGCGTGTTCGTGCGCAGCCTGCCGGTCGAAGAAGCGATCGACATCTTCGACCTGCGCGCGACCATGGAGGAGTTCGTCGGCCGCCGCCTCGCCGGGACGATCACGCCGGCGGCGCTGAAGGAAGTGCGCGCCCTGGTCGAGCAGATGGACCAGGCCGCCAAGGCCAAGGACGCGCACACCTACCACCTGCTCAACCTGCGCTTCCACGACCGCGCTGTCGAGCTTGCCGGCAACGCCAAGCTGACCGCGATCTACAGGAAGCTCATCAAGGAGCTCAGCCTGTTCCGCCGCCTCAACCTCGCCGAGGCCGCGCTCATGCCGATCTCCGCCAACGAGCACCGCCAGATCGTCAAGGCGATCGCGTCGGGCAACGCCGAGCTGGCCGGCCGCGCGATGTTCGACCACGTCATCGAGAGCAAGGCGCGGACGATCAAGAACCACCCGCTGCGCCAGCCCCCCGCGGCCGCCGGCGCGGCCCGCCCCCTCGAAAGGTCCGCATGACGATCGAAGTCAACGGCCGGCGCTACCGCCTGGCCCACCAGCCCACGGTCGTCGTCTGCGTCGACGGCTGCGAGCCCGAATACATCGCCCAGGCGGTCGCCCACGGCCACACGCCGTGGATGAAGGAGGTGCTCGCCACCGGCACGGTGCTCACCGCCGACTGCGTGATCCCCAGCTTCACCAACCCGAACAACCTGTCGATCGTGACCGGCGTGCCGCCTTCGGTGCACGGGATCTGCGGCAACTACCTGTTCGACGTCGCCTCCGGCACCGAGGTGATGATGAACGACCCGAAATGGCTGCGCGCGCCGACCATCCTGGCCGGCCTCGCCAACGCCGGCCAGTCGCTCGCCGTCGTCACCGCCAAGGACAAGCTGCGCCGGCTTCTCGGCCACGGCATGAAGGGCATCTGCTTCTCGGCAGAGAAGGCAGACGAGGCCAGCGAAGACGAGAACGGCATCGACGAGGTGGTCGAGCGGGTCGGCCTGCCGGTGCCGTCGGTCTACAGCGCCGCGCTGTCGGAGTTCGTGTTCGCCGCCGGCGTGGAGCTGATGTCACACGAGCGTAGGCCCGATGTGATGTACCTCTCGACCACCGACTACGTTCAGCACAAGCACGCGCCCGGCACCGAGGGCGCCGACGCCTTCTACCGGATGATGGACGGCTACCTCGGCAAGCTCGACGCGATGGGCTGCACGATCGTCCTCACCGCCGACCACGGCATGAACGCGAAGACGCGGATGGATTCGCAGCCCGACGTCGTCTACCTCCAGGACGTCCTCGACGACTGGCTTGGGGCCGGCGTGGCCCGCGTGATCCTGCCGATCACCGATCCGTACGTCGTCCACCACGGCGCGCTCGGCTCGTTCGCCACCGTGTATCTGCCCGCGCAGGTCGACGGCGCAGCGCTGGCGAAGCGGATCGCCGCGCTGCGCGGCATCGACTCGGTCCGCTCACGCGAGGAAGCGGCGTCGTTCTTCGAGCTGCCGGCGGACCGCATCGGCGACCTGATCGTCGTCTCGGAGCGATCGACCGTCATCGGCACCTCGGTGTCGCGACACGATCTCTCCGCACTCGACGCACCGCTGCGCTCGCACGGCGGCGTCTCCGAGCAGCGCGTGCCGCTGATCGTCAACCGGAAGCTCCGCGGCATCGACCCGGCACGGCGCTGGCGCAACTTCGACGCTTTCGACCTCGCTTTGAACCATGTCGCGTGAGGTGAATTACAGACACGAGGCGATGCGGATCGGCGGCGAGAAGGTCGGCGCCGGGCGCAGCGGCGAGCGCGCCATCGACGTCTTCAATCCGTACACGTTGAAGCGCATCGGCAGCGTGCCGAAGGCGACCGTCGAGGAGGTGCGCCAGGCGTTCGCCATCGCGCGCGGCTACCGCGCCACGCTCTCGCGCTACGAGCGCGCCAGCATCCTCGACAAGGCCGCCGCGCTGGTGCGCGAGCGGACGAGCGAGATCGCCGGGCTGATCAGCGCCGAGTCGGGGCTGTGCCTGAAGGACTCGACCTACGAGGCCGGCCGCGTCGCCGACGTGCTTTCCTTCGGCGCCAACGAGTGCCTGAAGGACGACGGCCAGATCTTCAGCTGCGACCTGACGCCGCACGGCAAGCGGCGCCGCGTCTACACGCAGCGCGGCCCGCTGCTCGGCGCGATCAGCGCGATCACGCCGTTCAACCACCCGATGAACCAGGTGGCGCACAAGGTCGTGCCGTCGATTGCCACCAACAACCGGATGGTGCTCAAGCCCTCGGAGAAGGTGCCGCTCTCCGCCCTGCTCTTCGCCGACCTGCTCTACGCGGCCGGGCTGCCGCCGGAGATGCTTTCGATCGTCACCGGCGACCCGCGCGAGATCGCCGACGAGCTGATCACCAACGCCGACGTCGACCTCGTCACCTTCACCGGCGGGGTGGCGATCGGCAAGGCGATCGCCGCCCGGGCCGGCTACCGGCGGATCGTCCTCGAGCTAGGCGGCAACGACCCGATCGTCGTCATGGACGACGCCGACCTCGACGAGGCGTCCAGCCTCGCCGTCCAGGGCTCCTACAAGAACTCCGGCCAGCGCTGCACCGCGGTCAAGCGGATGCTGGTGCACGAGGCGGTCGCGGCGCGCTTCACCGAGCTGGTGGTCGAAAAGACCCGGGCCTGGAAGCACGGCGATCCGGGCGACCCGAAGACCGACATGGGCACGGTGATCGACGAAGCCGCGGCCCGCTCGTTCGAGGCGCGCGTCGACGAGGCGATCGCCCAGGGCGCGCGCCTGCTCGCCGGCCACCGGCGCGACGGCGCGCTCTACTCGCCGACCGTGCTCGACCGGGTCCGGCCCGAGATGACGCTGGTGCGCGAGGAGACCTTCGGCCCGGTCTCGCCGATCCTGACCTTCGCCAGCCTCGACGAGGCGATTCGCCTCGTCAACGGCACTGCCTACGGCCTCTCGTCGTCGCTCTGCACCAACCGGCTCGACGTCATCACCCGCTGCGTCGCGGAATTCGAAGTCGGCACCGTCAACGTGAGAGAAGTTCCCGGTTACCGGCTCGAGCTCACCCCCTTCGGCGGCATCAAGGACTCCGGGCTCGGCTACAAGGAAGGGGTGCAGGAGGCGATGAAGAGCTTCACCAACCTCAAGACCTATTCGCTGCCCTGGACCTGATGTTGCGTCCCCCAAGACGCTTCCCTGACGACCTTTGATCCACCTCCTCAACCTCCTCGCCGCGATTGCCCTGCTCGTCTGGGGAACGCACATCGTCCGGACCGGAATGCTGCGCGTGTTCGGGGAGAACCTGCGCCGGATCCTGGCGGCCAGCTTCGGCAACCGGCTCCGCTCGCTGATCGCCGGGCTCGGTGTGACCAGCATGGTGCAGTCGAGCACCGCCACCTGCCTGATCGTCGCCTCCTTCGTCGGCAAGAACCTGGTCACGACCAGCGCCGCGCTGGCGGTGATGCTCGGCGCCGACGTCGGCACCAGCCTGATGGCGGTCGTCTTCTCGCTCGACCTTTCGTGGCTCTCGCCGCTGCTGATCTTCGTCGGCGTGGTCGTCTTCATCTCGCGCCAGAACAGCGGTGTCGGCGCGGTCGGCCGGGTCCTGATCGGCCTCGGCCTGATCACCCTGGCGCTGCAGCTCATCATCGGCGCGACCCGGCCGCTGACCGAGTCGCCGGCGATCCGTGCCCTGCTGGTCGCCCTGCCCAACGAGGTCCTGCTCGACGTCGTGGTCGGCGCCGTGCTGGCCGTGCTCTCGTACTCGAGCCTGGCGGTGGTGCTGCTGGTCGCCACCCTCGCCGCCTCGGCGATCATCCCGGTCAACGTGGCGCTCGGCCTGGTGATCGGCGCCAACATCGGCAGCGGCGTGCTCGCCCTGCTGGCCACCCTCAACGCCTCGCCGCAGGTGCGCCGGCTGCCGCTCGGCAACCTGATCTTCAAGTCGCTCGGCGCCGTGCTGTTCATCGTCTTCCTGCCGCAGGTGCACGTGCTGCTGCAGCAGCTGAGCCAGACGGTCCACCAGCAGGTGGTCGGCTTTCACCTCGTCTTCAACCTCGTCCTCGCGATCGTCTTCATCGGCTTCACGGGGCTGGTCGGCCGCTCGGTCGACCGGTGGCTCGCCGACCCCGGCCCGAGCGCCAACTCGCTGTTGCGCCCGCGCCACCTCGACCCGCTCGCCCTGAACATGCCCTCGCTCGCGATCTCGTGCGCGGCCCGCGAGGCGCTGCACCAGGCCGACATCGTCGAGACCATGCTGCGCGGCATGCTGCCGGTGCTGCGCAAGAACGACCTGCGCCTCTCGGAAGAGCTGAGGAAACTCGACGACACGGTCGACGAGCTGTACTCGGCGATCAAGTTCTACCTGACCCAGATCTCGGGCGAGGCGCTATCGAAGGAGGAGAGCCGGCGCTGGACCGACATCGTCTCGTTCACGATCAACATGGAGCAGATCGGCGACATCATCGAGCGCGTGCTCCAGGACATCGAGGACAAGCTGGTCAAGAAGTCGCGCAGCTTCTCGGAAGCCGGCATGTCGGAGATCGTCCACCTGCACGAGCGGCTGCTCTCGAACCTGCGCCTGGCGATGAGCGTCTTCCTCGACGGCCACGTGCGCGACGCCAAGCGCCTGCTCGAGGAGAAGGCGCACTTTCGCGACCTCGAGCACGAGTACGCCGCCAACCACATCGCCCGGCTGCGCGACAACACCGCACAGAGCATCGAGACCAGCTCGCTGCACCTCGACCTGATCAGTGACCTGAAGCGGATCAACTCGCACATCTGCGGCGTCGCCTACCCGATCCTCGAATCGGCCGGCGCGCTGACGGCGACGCGGATCCGGCAGTCGCAGTTCGCGGCGCTGGTCCCGGCCGACGAGGCGCGCAACCCCTAGGCGGCCCGGAGCCCTCGTGCTGACCCTCGAAGACATCGGGCTCGTGTTCTCGCGTCACGGCTGCGCCCAGTACAGCGGCGAACCAGTGACGCAGCTCGAGCACGCCCTGCAGACCGCTCACCTGGCCGAGCAGAGCGATGCCGACGACGCGCTCGTCACTGCCTGCCTCCTGCACGACCTCGGCCACCTGCTGCACGCCTTGAACCCCGCGGGCACCACCTCCCCCGGGATCGAGCGGGGCCTGGCGCTGGCCGGCGTGCCGGCCTCGCCGGACGACACGCCGACCCTGCGCGGCATCGACGACACCCACCAGTACTTCGCCCTGCCCTTCCTGCGCGGCCTGTTTCCCGACACCGTGCTCGATCCGATCCGCCTCCACGTCGACGCGAAGCGCTGGCTGTGCCATGCCGACCAGCGCTATCGGGCCAGGTTGTCGGCCGACTCGAAGCGCAGCCTCGAGCTGCAGGGCGGCGTCTTCGACGCGGCCCAGGGCGCCGCCTTCCTGGTTCAGCACGGCGCCCGCGAGGCGGTGATGCTGCGCCAATGGGACGACCTCGCCAAGCAGGAGGACTGGCGCACGCCGTCGCTCGCCCACTTCCTGGCCCGGGCGGCGCGCTGCGCTTCGAGCGGCGCGCGATGACGCCCGGGCTGAGCTGGGGCATCGTCGCTGCGGTGCTGTTCGGCGCCTTCCTGCACGCCTCGTGGAACGCGCTGATCAAGTCGGGCACCGACAAGGCCCTCGACACCGCCCTGATCCACGTGCTCGGCTGCAGCGTCGGCGTGGTCCTGGTGGCGGTGGTCGGCCTGCCGCCGCGCGAGGCCTGGCCGTGGCTCGCCGTCTCGATGGTGATCCACGTCGGCTACTACATCACCCTGGTCGGCGCCTACCGGCACGGCGAGCTCGGCTTCGCCTATCCGATCATGCGCGGCACCGCGCCGCTGCTGGTGGCGATGCTGAGCGGCCGGCTGATCGGCGAGCACCTGCCGCTCGCCGCCTGGCTCGGCGTCGCGGCGATCAGCGCCGGCGTGCTCATGATCGGCCTGACCCGCTCGACCCTCGAGACCGGCTCGCGCGGCCACGCGCTGGCCTATGCGCTCGCCAACGCGGTCATCATCGCCAGCTACACCATCGTCGACGGAATCGGCGTGCGCGCCTCCGGCAACGCCCTGCAGTACGTCGGCCTGCTGTTCCTGCTCGACGGCCTGCCCTACTTCGCGCTCGTCATGTGGCAGCGGCGCAATGCGTTCGCCCCGGCGCTCGCCTTCATGCGCCAGCGCTGGCCGGTCGCCCTGCTCGGCTCGTGCGCCTCGCTGGGCGCCTACGGCATCGCGCTCTGGGCCATGACCCGGGCCCCGGTCGCCTCGGTGGCGGCCCTGCGCGAGACCTCGGTGCTGTTCGCGGCGCTGATCGGCATGCTGATGCTGAAGGAGCGCTTCCGCTTCCAGCGCCTCCTCGGCACCGGGGCGATCGTGGCGGGTGTGATGACGCTGCGGGCGGCCTGACGCCTGACAGCGGGAGGCAGGCTCTCGTCGCAAAGCGGCCGCACGGGCCGAGAGCAACGGGCGGCCGACTCCGCTCTCATGTCCTCCGATCCACGGCTTCGCCGTGGCTCTCCTCCTTTACTTCGCTCCACCGGCCACCCATTGCCCCCGGCCGCACCACGCTGCCCGTGGCTGAAATCCTCGCGAGCGCGAGCGGCGCCGGCGGATCGGGACGGTGGGTCGCGCTGCCGAGCCCGGCGCGCCATGCGCCGGTAGGCGTCGAAATTCTTCGCGGGCACGGGAACGACGAAGCCGTCGACTAGCCCGGATATTTCATCAGTAGAGGGTCGGCAGCCTCGTGCGTGAGCGCG
>JBDTUG010000068.1:0-13797 GCA_040007855.1 Caldimonas sp. | reverse complement strand
CCGCGCCCCCGCGGCCCGCGCCCCCGCGGCCCGCGCCCCCGCGGCCCGCGCCGGCGTTCGCAAGTCGCGTCGGCGGCAGGGCGGCCGCCCCGACTACGGCAGCTCGACGCCGCCCATCCGAGCCGCGATCGTCCCCGCCCGCCCGCTGACGTAGGGCGAGCCGAGGCGCTTCTCGAAACGCTTGGGCGCGGGCAGCAGGACGGCGAGCTGCGCCGCCTGTCCGGCGGAGAGCGAGCCGGCGCCGACGCGGAAGTAGCGGCGTGCCGCCGCCTCGGCGCCGAACACGCCTTCGCCCCATTCAACGCTGTTCAGGTAGATCTCGAGAATGCGTCGCTTGCCGAGCAGCACTTCCATCTCCCAGGTGAGCACCAGCTCCTGGGCCTTGCGCAGCAGGTTGCGCTCGCCGCCGAGAAAGAGGTTCTTGGCCAGCTGCTGGGTGATCGTCGAGCCGCCGACGACCTTCGGCGCTCGGGCCGGCGCCGCGCCGCGCCGAGGCGGATCCTGCTTGCTGCCGCGTTCGTTGGCGCGCTCGGCGATGGCTTCGGCGCGGGCGTTGCGCTCCCAGGCCTTCTCGAGCGCATCCCACTCGACGCCGCTGTGCTCGGTGAAGCCGGCGTCCTCGGCGGCGATTACGGCGCGTTTGAGGTTGGCGGCGATCGCGTCCTGCGCGACCCAGCGCTGCTGCCAGGTGAGCGGGCGGTCGGCGAAGGTCAGCCGCCACGCCTCCGAGCGCTGGAAGGTGGTCGACTGCGGATCGACCACCGCCATCAGCGCGATCCGCAAGGCGAACCAGACCTGCAGCGCCAGGGCGGCGAGGAGCAGCAAGGCGAGAAAGCGGGCCAGCGGCCGGCCGCGCGAAGCACCCATCAGGCGTCGACCCGGGCGCGCACCGCGGCGAGCACCGGCCCGGTCCGCGGCTGTACGCCGCGCCAGAAGGTGAACGCCTCGGCCGCCTGTTCGACCAGCATGCCGAGGCCGTCGCGCCCGAGCGCGCGATGCGCCTGCGCGCCGCGCAGGAAGCCGTGCGCCGGCGCGCCGTACATCATGTCGAGCGCCAGCGCGCCGGGACGGAGCACCGCGCCGGCGACCGGCACCGGCGCGCCGGCTACGCTGCTCGCACTGGCGTTGACGACCACGTCGAAAGCCTCGCCGCAGGCGTCGAGCGGCGCCGCGCGCAGCACGGTCGGCGCGGCCACGGCGCCGGCCCGCAGGTGACGCGCGACCAGCTCGGCGGCGCGACCGGTGCTTCGGTTGGCGACCACGACTTCGGCCGGCCCGGCGGCCAGCAGCGGCCCGAGCGCGCCGGCCGCGCCGCCGCCGGCGCCGATCAGGAGCACCCGCGCACCGCGCAAGGCGACGCCGGCGTTGCGCTCGATGTCGTTGACGAGGCCGGCGCCGTCGGCGTTGTCGCCGGTCCAGCCGTCGGCGTCGAAGCGCAGCGTGTTGCAGGCGCCGGCCAGCTCGGCACGTGTCGTTCGCCGTGCCGCGAGCGCGAACGCCTCGAACTTGAACGGCAAGGTCACGTTGCAGCCGCTCCCGCCCTCGGCCGCGAACGACCGCACAGTCGCCGAGAAGGCGTCCATCGGGCAAAGCAGACGCTCGTAGCGCATCGCCTCGCCGCACTGGCGCGCGAATTCGGCGTGGATGAAGGGCGACTGGCTGTGCGCCACCGGGTTGCCGGCGACGGCATAGCGGCCCGGCACGCTCGTCATCACTGTGCGCTCAGGGTCGTTTCGAGGTTCTCGTCGCGTGTGAAGCGAAAGCGCGAGGTGATGACGAGCTGATCGGCGTTCTTGCGCATCGCCGCCGTGAAGCGGCCGTAGGGCGCCGCCGCGGCGACGATTGCGACGGCGCGCCGGTCGAGGATCTTCGAGCCGGAGCCGCGCACCACCTCGGTCTCGACGACCCGGCCTTCGGCGTCGACGGTCACGTTCATGGTCAGTTCGCCATAGAGCTTTCTGCCCTGGTTCTCCGGGAAGTTGCGGGTGCCGCGATCCTCGATCTTGCGGCGCAGCTGGTCGTAGTAGAGGGCGTAGACCGCTTCCCGGGTGGCCGGGCTGATGTAGCGCTTCTTCGGTCGCGCGTTCTCGTCGTTGATGCGCTTCTCGATCTCGGCCAGCACCTCGATCAGCTGGCGGCGCCGGTCTTCCTGCTCGCGCTCGTCAGGCGCGCCCTGTTCGCGTAGCGGGTCGGTGGGCGGCAGCAGGGCGAGCTCGCGCCGCACCTGGGTCAGCAACTGCTGCTGCGTCTCCTGGAGCTGCTCGATCTGTTTCTTGGTCTCGTCGTCGGCGTCGCCCAGCTCGGTGAGCGCCGAGGGCGGCAGCGGCGAGGTGGCGCGACCGGCCGCCGCCTCGCCGCCGCCGGCCAGGCTGGCCTGGGCGATTGCCTGCGCCTTCTCGGGCGCCTCGCCGGAGCGCGAATTGACCAGGATCACCTCGAGCGGCGTGTCCTGGAAGATGCGATTGAAGCCGGCGGGATCGACGAAGCGAACCGCCAGCAGCGCGCCGTGAACGCCGATCGAGGCGATCAGCGCCACCTGCAGCGTCGAGAGGCGGCCGGCAATCACGCCGGGGCGGGCTCGACGAGCGGCGACTCCGGGCCGGCGTCGGCGTCGGCGTCGGCCAGGTCGACCGTGATCGTCAGCGGCCCGGCAGCGGGCTCGTCTTCCTCCGGCGCGGCCGACGGCGGCGCGTCACCGGTCTCGCCGAGCCGCTCGACGACGCTGGCGTTCAGGTCGAGCATGAGCAGATCGGCGGCGCCGAGCCGGACCCGGACCCGTGCCCCGCGCGGCAGCGGCTCGGCGCCGGCGGCGCGAAAGACCAGCGGCAGCGTGTCGGCGCGCACCAGGCCGTCCTTCATCACCGTCGCTGCCAGCTCGAGCACGCCGTCCTGCTGCAGCGAGCGCAGCGACCAGTAGCGTTCGATCGCCGACTGGAACGCGTTGTAGTCGGCATAGGCAGTGTCGAAGTCGGAGACGATGGCGTGCAGGTGGACGTCGCCGGCGCGGAACGGCGCAGCGAGCGCGGCGGTCTTGCCGTGCCGGGCGCAGGCGATCAGCTGCCACTGGTTGACGAGGTCGACATAGCGACGCAGCGGCGAGGTCGCCCACGCGTACTGGGCCACGCCCATGCCGGCGTGCGGCCCCGGGCGCGTTCCCATGCGCACCTTGACGCCCGGCGCCAGACTGGCCTGGCTGCGGTAGATCGCCGGCACGCCGCATTCGGCGAGCCAGCCGCCCCAGGTGCTGTTGGCCAGGATCATCGTCTCGGCGACGATCAGGTCGAGCGGCGAGCCGCGCTGGCGCGGCACGATGTCGACCGGCTCGTCGCCGGCGATCGCCGCGCCCTCGGCAGCGTCGATGCGAAACGCGTAGTCGGGGCGGTTGAAGGTCTCGGGCTTGCCACGCATCGCCTCGCGGCCGGCCTTCAGGTGGCGCGCCAGGCCGTGCAGGAAGGTGAGCTCGGCAGCGAACGGGAGGCTGGCCGGCAGGCCGGCCGCCAGCGTCGCCTCGTTCACTTCGCTCTCGAGCTTGTCGTGGCGCAGGTTCGCGGCGATCGTCACCCGCTCGATCCGCGTCTCGGTCGTGGTCCGGGCCAGCGTCGCTTCGTCATAGCTCACGTAGAGCGAGACGACCGGCGCTTCGCGGCCTTCCTTCAGGGTGAAGGCGTCGACCACCGCGCCGGGCAGCATGGTCAGCTTGTGGCCGGGGATGTAGACGGTCGACAGGCGGTCGCGGGCGATCCGGTCGACGCCCGAGTCGGGCGCCACGGCGAGCGCCGGTGCCGAGATGTGGATGCCGATCGTGACCTGGCCGCTGCCCAGGCCGCGCACCGACAGGGCGTCGTCGATCTCGGTGGTGGCCGAGTCGTCGATCGAGAACGCGCTCGCCGCGGCGAGTGGCAGTGCGTCCTTGAGCACCGGCAGCTCGACCGGCGCGAACGCCGTGCCCTTGGGAAAGTGCTCGAACAGAAAGCGCCGCCAGTGGAACTGGTAGGGCGAATCGATCGCCCCGGCGCTCTTCAGCAGCTCGAGCGGCGCCCGACCGGTGCGCCGGGCGGCATCGACGACCGCCTTGTATTCGGGCGCGTTCTTGTCGGGCTTGAAGAGGATCCGGTAGATCTGCTCGCGGATCGCCGTCGGGCAGGCGCCGGCTGCGAGCTCGCCGGACCAGGCGTCGATCTGCGCGGCAATCTGCTTCTTGCGCTCGATGCCGAGCAAGGCCGCCCGGACCGTCTCTTCCGGCGCCTTCCTGAAATTGCCCTTGCCGAGGCGGCGGAAGTAGTGCGGCGCGCCGAACAGGCCGAGCAGGGCGGCCGCCTGCTGCACCGTCCCCGTGGCCGCGCCGAAATAGTCGAGGGCGAGCTGGGCGAAGCCGAATTCGCCCTCGGGCGCGAATTCCCAGGCCAGGTCGAGGTCGATCTCGGCGGCGATCGCGCCGGCGGCCTGGAGCAGCGCGTCGGGCTCGGGGCTGGCGAAGCGCAGCAGCACGTTCGCCGCCTTGACCTTGGCCCGTTTGCCCGAGGCGAGCTCGATCTGCAGCGAGCTGTCGGTCTCGCTCATCACCCGGCCGGCGAAAAACTTGCCGCCGTCTTCGTAGAGGGCATACATGGGGCGCCGATTGTCGCCGAGGCAGAGACTTCGGCGCCTCGGCCGCCCCGATGGGCGACCACCACCCGTGGCAGGGTTCGCACACCGGGCGGGCCCCTCAGTAGCTGCGTCCCTTGCGGTACTGGGCGTGAGCGCGCGGCGCCAGCGTCGTGGCGCGGCCGAGCGCGGCGAAGGTGGCGCCGGCGTGGGCGTGGCAGATCGCCAGGCCGAGTGCGTCGGCAGCGTCCTTGCCCGGCAGTCCGGGCAGGCCGAGCAGGCGGAACACCATCGCCTGGACCTGCTCCTTCTTCGCCTGGCCGTGACCGACCACCGCCTTCTTCATCTGCAGGGCGGTGTACTCGTTGACCTCGAGTCCGTCGGCGACCAGCGCGGTGAGCGCCGCGCCTCGCGCCTGGCCGAGCAGCAGCGTCGACTGCGGGTTGACGTTGACGAACACGATCTCGACCGAGGCGCAGGTCGGCGCGTAGCGCGCGGTGACCTCGCGCACGCCGTCGAAGATGATCTTCAGCCGCCCCGGCAGGTCGCCGATCGATGCGGCTTCGGTGCGGATCGTGCCGCTGGCCACGTACGACAGCCGGGCGCCGCTCCGCTCGACGACGCCGAAGCCCGTCGTGCGAAGACCGGGATCGATGCCGAGCACGCGCATGGAACGATTAGATGCCGAAATACCAGCGCACCGAGTGAAAGAACACCGGCGCCGCGAAGCAGAGCGGCGCCACCCGGTCGAGCAGGCCGACCGCACCGGTCACCGAGGCGCGGCCGCGCCAGTTGCGCACGCCGGCGTCGCGCTTCAGGGCCTTCATCACGAACTCGCCGAGCGTGCCGGTCGCGCCGGCCACCGCGCCCATGACCAGCGCCGCCCAGGGCCCGAAGGGCGTGGTCCAGTAAAGCAGGGTACCGATCACCGCGGCCGCGGCGATGCCGGCACTCCAGGCGCGCCAGGAAAACGAGCGGCTGATCGCCCGCGCCACCGGACGGCGGCGCAGGCGCCGGCTCGCCAGTTCCTGGACGACCTGCGCCGCGGCGACGACGATGACCAGGTAGAAGACCAGGAAGGCGCCACGCTCGCGCCAGCGCGGCAGCTCGAGCAGGAGCAGCGCCGGCGCATGGCTCATGCCGTAGACGCAGACCGCGACCCCCCACTGGATCTTCGCAGTGCGCTCGAGAAAGCGCAGCGGGTCGTTGGCGAGGGCGCTGATCACCGGAATCGCGAAGAACACGTAGACCGGGATGAAGACGGTGAATGCGTTGAACAGGCGCATGCCGACCAGCACGTACTGGGCCGGCAGGACGACGAAGAAGGCGAGCAGCAGCGCCCGGTGGTCGGCGCGCCGGGTGTGGGTGAGGGTCACGAACTCGCGCAGGGCGAAGAAGGAGACGAAGCCGAACAGCAGGGTCGAGACGAACGGCCCCGCGGCCCAGGCCACCCAGAAGAGCAGGGCACCGAACCAGACGGCGCGCAGGTCACGGGCGAAGCGCTCGCCGGTCGCGACCTGGGCGTCGCTCGCTTCGCGCAGCGAGCGCGCGAAGACGAACAGCGTGGTCAGGGCGAGGATGCCGAACAGGGTGACGAACAGCAGCGCGACCTGCTGGCCGTCGGAGAGCGAGCGCAGGCTCTCCATCAGGCCACCTCGCGCAGCGCCATCACCGCCTGGCGGGCGCGGTCGAGGAAGGCGCGCCGCTCCTCGCCCGGCTGCAGCGCGACCGGCGCGCCGAACACCACTGTGCACAGGATCGGCACCGGAACGACCTCTCCCTTGGGCATGACGCGCTGCACGTTGTCGATCCAGGCCGGGATCAGCCGGACTTCGGGAAAGGCCTGGGCCAGGGCGTACAGGCCCGACTTGAAGGGCGCCGGATCTGCGCCGTGGCCACGCGTGCCTTCGGGAAAGATCACCAGCGAGTCGCCATTGCGCAGCGCCTCGAGCAGCGGCTCGAGTGGATCTTCGTCGTCCTTGCGCTCCCGGCTGACGTACACGGCATTGAAGATCTCGCGCGTGATCCAGTGCTTCAGCGGGGTCGCGGTCCAGTAGTCGCGCGCCGCGATCGGCCGGGTCACGGCGCGCAGGTCGCGCGGCAGCGCCGCCCAGATCAGCACCCAGTCGAAATGGCTCTGGTGGTTGGCGAAGTAGATGCGCTGCTCGGCCATGGGCGGCGAGCCGTACCAGTGACCCTGCGCGCCGGTGATGAGCCGCGCGACGAGGGCGAGCGCGAGGCCCGCGGCCTCAGGGAGCTTCAAGCAGGGCCATCCGGCGGGCCGGCAGGCCTGTCGGGCTTCGCCAGGCATGAATCAGTGCGAAGGCACTGCTTCATGTCCGGGCTCAGTGCCTGAAATGGCGCACGCCAGTGAAGACCATGGCGATGTCGCGCTCGTCGGCGGCGGCGATGACGGTGTCGTCGCGGATCGAGCCGCCCGGCTGGATGACGCTGGTGGCGCCCACGTCGATGACGACGTCGAGCCCGTCGCGAAACGGGAAAAAGGCGTCGCTGGCGACCGCCGTGCCGCGCAGCGAGAGCCCCGCGGCCTCCGCCTTGATGGCGGCGATGCGGGCCGAGTCGAGCCGGCTCATCTGGCCGGCGCCCACGCCCATCGTCATGCCGCCGGCGCAGAACACGATCGCGTTGCTCTTCACGTACTTGGCGACCTTCCAGGCGAACAGCAGGTCGCCCAGCTGCTCGGCGCTCGGTTGCCGCGTCGTCACGACCTTCACGTCGGCATCGGCCAGCTCGTGGTTGTCGGCGGTCTGGATCAGCAGGCCCGAGCCGACCCGCTTGGTGTCGTGGCGGTTGCGCCCTTCGCCCGGGTTCGCCGGCAGGTCGATCTGCAACACGCGGGCGTTCTTCTTCACCGCGAACACGGCCAGCGCCTCGCTGCTGAACGCCGGCGCGATCACGACCTCGACGAACTGCTTCGCCACCGCCTCGGCGCAGCCGGCGTCGACCGCGGTGTTGAAGGCGATGATGCCGCCGAAGGCCGAGGTCGGGTCGGTCCTGAGCGCCTTGGCATAGGCCTCGCCGCTCGCCGCGCCGAGCGCCACGCCGCACGGGTTGGCGTGCTTGACGATCACGCACGCGGCAGGCGCCACGGCGGTGCCGAAGCTCTTGACGCACTCCCACGCCGCGTCGGCATCGGCGATGTTGTTGTACGAGAGCTCCTTGCCTTGCAGTTGCTTCGCGGTGACCAGCGACCCCGCCGCCGGGTGCAGGTCGCGGTAGAAGGCGGCGCTCTGGTGCGGGTTCTCGCCATAGCGCAGATCCTGCAGCTTGACGAAGCGGCCGTTGACCTGCGCGGGGAAGGCGCTGCGCTCGGGCACGCCGTCGGCCGGACCGGCGATCGACGACAGGTAGTCGCTGATCGCGGCGTCGTAGCTGGCGATGCGGTTGAAGGCGGCGACCGACAGGGCGAACCGGGTCTCGGTCGAGACCCGGCCCGAAGCCTTCAGCTCGGCCAGGACGCCTTCGTATTGCGACGCGTCGGTCAGCACCGCGACGTCCTGCCAGTTCTTAGCCGCCGAGCGCACCATCGCCGGGCCGCCGATGTCGATGTTCTCGATCGCGTCGGCGAGCGTGCAGCCGGGCCTCGCGACGCTCGCCTCGAACGGATAGAGATTGACGATCAGCAGATCGATCGGGGCGATGCCGTGCTCGGCGATCGCCGCCATGTGCCCGGGCAGGTCGCGGCGGGCGAGCAGGCCGCCGTGGATGGCCGGGTGCAGGGTCTTGACCCGGCCGTCGAGCATCTCCGGAAAGCCGGTGTGCTCGGCGACCTCGGTAACCGCCAGACCGGCCTCGGCGAGCAGCCGGGCGGTGCCGCCGGTCGAGAGCAGGGTCACGCCGAGCTCGCGCAGGGCGCGGGCGAACTCGACGATGCCGGTCTTGTCGGAAACGGAGAGGAGGGCCTGCATGGCGGGCGGCGCCTTCACTTGATGAGCTTGTGCTCGACGAGCTTGCGGCGCAGCGTGTTGCGGTTGATGCCCAGCCACTCGGCAGCCCGGCTCTGGTTGCCTTCGGCATGCTTCATCACGGTCTCGAACAGCGGCCGCTCGACGACCGTCAGGATCATGTCGTACATGGCCGTGGGATCGACGCCGCGCAGATCGCGGAAGTACGCCTCCAGGCTGTCGCGCACGCACTCCTCGATGTGTTTTCTGGTCGCCATCTCGCGCCTCGAAGGTTTGTTGCCGTCAGTGAACCGCGCTGCCCGACCCGCACGCCGGCGAAGGCATCAGCGGCGCGGCGTCGGCGAGCGCGTCGAACCAGTCGCCGACCGCGCTGATCTGCGCTTCGCACGAGTCGATCGCGTTCATCTCGGCGCGGAACTCGTCGCCGCCGGGCAGGCCGCGCAAGGTCCAGCCGATGTGCTTGCGGGCGCTGCGCACCCCGCTGAACTCGCCGTGCAGGCGGTAGTGGTCGCCGAGGTGCTCGATCAGCCAGCCCTTCACGTCGGCGACCCGCGGCGGCGCGGCTTCCTCGCCGGTCGCGAGGAAGTGGGCGATCTCGCGAAAGATCCAGGGCCGGCCCTGCGCCGCCCGGCCGATCATGATCGCGTCGGCGCCGGTGGCGGCGAACACCGCGCGCGCCTTCTGCGGCGAGTCGATGTCGCCGTTGGCGACGACCGGGATCTGCAGCGCCCGCTTGACCGCCGCGACGGTGTCGTACTCGGCCTGCCCGGTGTAGCCCTGCTCGCGGGTGCGACCGTGCACCGCGATCATGGCGATGCCCGCCGATTCCGCGGCCCGCGCCAGGCGCACCGCATTCCTCTCCGAAGCGCACCAGCCGGTCCGCATCTTCAGCGTCACCGGAACGTTGTGCGGCGCGCAGGCGGCGACAACCGCCTCGACGATCTCGAGCGCCAGCGTTTCGTCCTTCATCAGCGCCGAGCCGGCCCACTTGTTGCAGACCTTCTTGGCCGGGCAGCCCATGTTGATGTCGATGATCTGGGCGCCGCGCTCGACGTTGTAGGCCGCGGCCTCGCCCATCATGGCGGCGTCGGTGCCCGCGATCTGCACGGCGATCGGCGCCGTTTCGCCGTCGTGATCGGCGCGCCGGCTCGTCTTCAGGCTCGTCCACAGGTCCTTGCGCGAGGTCACCATCTCGCTTACCGCGTAGCCCGCGCCGAGCCGCTTGCAGAGCTGCCGGAACGGCCGGTCGGTGACGCCAGCCATCGGCGCGGCAAACAGCCGGTTCGCCAGCATGATGTGGCCGATGCGCATGGGAGAAGGGGGAGGGGCGGCTGCTGAAAAACGAGGCAGGAGTATAGCGGCGCGAAATTGCCCGGCGCCCTCGGTCCGACCCGCATCGGCGGCTGTCCATAATCGCGCGGCATGGACGCCTGGATCGACTGGATGATGCGCCTGCTGGCGCTGCCGGAGGTCGGCCTCAGCACCGTCTTCTTCATCGCCTTCATCGCCTCGACGCTGGTCCCGCTCGGCTCCGAGCCGGCGGTGTTCGGGCTGATCAAGATCAACCCCGAGATGTTCTGGCCGGCGATCCTCGCCGCCAGCGCCGGAGCGACCCTCGGCGGGGCGGTGACCTGGTGGATGGGCTACGGCGCCGAGCGCGCCTACGAGCACGTGACGCACAAGCACCCTGACGCACGGGCGCTGCGCTGGCTGAGCCGGTTCGGCCCCAAGGCCTGTCTGCTGTCCTGGCTGCCGGTCGTCGGCGACCCGCTCTGCGCCGTCGCCGGCTGGCTCAAGCTGTCGTTCTGGCCCTGCGTCTTCTACATGGCGATCGGCAAGTTCGGCCGCTACCTCGTCTTCACCGCCGCGCTGATGGGATTCTTTCCCGGCCAGTACGTGCGCTGAGGGCCGGCCTTCTTCCCGGACCCGACCTGCGATGACGACCGCCGCCTACGACGAACTCGCCCGCCACTGGGCGCGCCTGCACCGGTTCGACCACCTGTACTCGATCGTCTCGTGGGACCGGGCGGCGATGATGCCGGCCAAGGGCAGCGAAGCGCGCGCCCGCGCCCTCGCCGAGATGGAGTCGCTGCTGCACGGCCTGCGCACCGAGCCGCGCCTGCCGGCGCTGCTCGCCCGGGCCGAGCAGGAGCCGCTCGACGCCGCCGCGCGGGCCAACCTGCGCGAGATCCGGCGCGACTGGACGCACTCGAACGCGCTGCCGCCGGCGCTCGTCGAAGCCAAGTCGCTCGCCACCTCGCGCTGCGAGCACGCCTGGCGCAACCAACGCCCGACCGGCGACTGGCCGGGCTTCCTCGTCAACCTGCGCGAGGTGCTGCGCCTGGCGCGCGAGGAGGCGAAGTACCTTGCCGAGCCGAGCGGCCTGGCGCCGTACGACGCCCTGATGGACCAGTTCGAGCCGGGCATGAGGAGCGTCGAGGTCGACCGCGTCTTCGGCGATCTGCAGACCTGGCTGCCCGGCCTGGTACGCGCCGTGCGCGACCGGCAGGAGAACCAGGCTCCCGTTGTCGAGCCGCAGGGGCCCTTCCCCAAGGCGGCGCAGCGCGCGCTCAGCCTCGACGTGATGGGCCCGCTCGGCTTTGACTTCGATGCCGGCCGGCTCGACGAAAGCGCACATCCGTTCAGTGGCGGCGTTCCCGAGGACACCCGGCTCACCACCCGATACCGCGAAGACGACTTCGTGCAGAGCCTGATGGGCACGATCCACGAGACTGGCCATGCGCGCTACGAGCAGAATCTGCCGCGCCAGTCGCTCGGCCAGCCGGTCGCCCGCGCCCGTTCGATGGCGATCCACGAAAGCCAGAGCCTTTCGTTCGAGATGCAGCTCGGCCGCAGCCCGGCGTTCATCGGCCTCGTCGCCCCCTTGCTCGTCAAGCACTTCGGCGCCCAGCCGGCGTTCGAGACGGCTCCCCTGCAGCGCTTGCTGACGCGCGTGCAGCCCGGGTTCGTCCGGGTCGACGCCGACGAGCTCACCTATCCGGCGCACGTGATCCTGCGCTACGGCATCGAGAAGCGCCTGATCGAGGGCGAGGTCGAGGCCGAGGACATCCCGGCCTTGTGGGACGAAGGCATGGCTGCGCTGCTCGGCCTCGACAGCCGCGGCAATTTCACCAACGGCTGCATGCAGGACGTCCACTGGAGCGAAGGACTGTTCGGCTATTTCCCCTGCTACACGCTCGGCGCGATGTATGCGGCGCAGTGGTTCGCGGCGATCCGGCGCGTTACGCCCGACCTGGACCGACGAATCGCCGCCGGCGACCTCGCGCCGGTGTTCGACTGGCTGCGCGCCAACATCTGGGAGCAGGCGAGCCGCTGGACCACCGCCGAGCTCGCCGAGCGGGCGAGTGGCGAGCCGCTGGCCCCGGTCCACTTCCGGCGCCACCTGGAAGCGCGCTACCTCGGGGCCGGCGCGGCCTGAGCGGGCGGCGCAACGAAAGAGGACGCCGAAGCGTCCTCTTTCGTCAGTCGCGACGAGCGCTGGCCGCGCGGGGCCTTTCTCAGGCGGCCGGCTTGCGCGGGGCGCGCCTGGCGGCGGTCTTGGCGGTCGCGCTCTTCTTCGCGGCGCCGGCCTTGGCGGCGACCTTTTTGGCGGCCACCTTGGAACGGCCGGCAACCTGGGCGCTCAGCGCATCGATGCGGTCCATCAGCCCCTGCACGTCCTTCGACGAGGGAACGCCGAGCTTCTTCAGCGCCTTGGCGGTGCGGTCTTCGAAGATCGTCTCGAGCTTGTCCCATTGCTGGCCCGCCTTCGAGGTGACCTCGTCGGCCATGCTGGTCATCCTGTTCGTGACTTCGCCGAACTTCTCTTCGGCGACGTTCTGCGTCTTCTTCTGCAGCGACGCGCCTTCCTTGACGAGGGCTTCGAATACCTGCTTGCCTTCGGCCTGCGCCTTGGCGAACGCGCCCATGCCGGCGAGCCAGATTTCCCTGGCCGACTCCTTGACCGAGCTGGCGAGCGCGCTGTCGAACAGGCTGCCCGTAGCGTTCTTCTTCTTGTCGGCCATCGCCTTGAGTTTCTTGACCATGTTCATTTGCTCCTGGATGTTGCTGTGGCTGCGACAGCGCAGCGCTGGCCGCAACTCTATGCAGCATCTGTCGGGCGCGCACCCTAATCTGGCGTGGCCGCAAGGATCGGCGCCGCGCGACCGGATCGCGCGAGGGTGCGGCGGTGCGTCGGCGCGGGCGTCGGGGTTTGCCCGGCGCGGGTCCGGAGCCCCTTGCACAAGAATGCGTGCGAGCCGGCGCTCTGGGCCCGGCAACACCACCGGGAGCTCACGCATGCACTATTTCGTCACCGGGGCGACCGGCTTCATCGGCAAGCGCCTCGTCAAGACCTTGCTCGGCCGCCGCGGCGCCGTCGTTCACTTCCTGCTTCGCCCGGAAAGCAGCACCAAGCTCGACGACCTGCTCGACTACTGGGGCCTCGCCGGCACGGGCGGCAAGGGCCGGGCCATTCCGGTCTATGGCGACCTCACCGCGAACAAGCTCGGTGTCTCGGCCGACGACGTGAAGAAGTTGAAGGGCCACGTCGACCACGTCTATCACCTGGCCGCGGTGTACGACCTCTCGGCCGCCGCCGAGTCGCAGATCGCCGCCAACATCGACGGCACCCGCGCCGTCGTCGAGTTCGCCAAAGCGGTCGACGCCGGGCACCTGCACCACGTCAGCTCGATCGCCGCGGCGGGCCTGTACGAGGGGGTCTTCCGCGAAGACATGTTCGAAGAGGCCGAGGGTCTAGACCATCCGTACTTCATGACCAAGCACGAGAGCGAGAAGATCGTCCGCAAGGAATCGAAGCTGCCGTGGACGGTCTATCGCCCCGCCCTCGTCGTCGGCGACTCGCAGACCGGCGAGATGGACAAGATCGACGGTCCTTACTACTTCTTCAAGCTGATCCAGCGCATGCGCCAGCTGCTGCCGCCGTGGATGCCCTCGGTCGGCCTCGAGGGCGGGCGCATCAACATCGTGCCGGTCGACTACGTGGTCGCCGCGCTCGATCACATCAGCCACCTCAAGTCCGATCTCGACAAGCGCTGCTTCCATCTCGTCGACCCGCTCGGCTACCGCGTCGGCGACGTGCTCGACATCTTCAGCAAGGCGGCGCACGCGCCGAAGATGAACCTGTTCGTCAACGCGGCCCTGCTCGGCTTCATCCCGAAGAGCGTCAAGAAAGGCCTGATGGCGCTCGCGCCGGTGCGGCGCATCAAGGGCGCGGTGCTGAAGGACCTCGGCCTGCCCGAGGACATGCTGACCTTCGTCAACTTCC
>JBDTUG010000067.1:0-13845 GCA_040007855.1 Caldimonas sp. | reverse complement strand
CGAGGAACGCGCCCACCATGTAGAGCGAGCCGTGCGCCAGGTTGATCATGTCCATGACGCCGAACACCAGCGTGAGGCCGGCGGCGAGCAGGAACAGCATCAGGCCGAACTGCAGCCCGTTCAGCGACTGCTCGAGGACGAGGACGCCGGGCATCGTCAGCGCGGCGTCGAAGGGCGAAGGAGGCGCGTGCCGCGCCTCACTTCATCGCGCAGCTCTGCACGTAGGCGTCGCCGTGGTTCTTCAGGATCGGCTCGTTGAACGACTTGTTGATCAGGCCGCCCTTGCCGTCGCTGCCGACGGTGCGCACGTAGTAGTTCTGGATCGGGTACTGGTTGGTGTTGAACTTGAACGGGCCGCGCACCGAATCGAACTTCGCCGCCTTCAGGGCCTTGCGAACCGCGTCGTGGTCCTCGATCTTGCCCTTGACGTCGCGCACCGCGGCGTTGATGAGCATCGCCGTGTCGTAGCCCTGCGAGGCGTAGATCGTGGGCGTGCGGTTGTATTCCTTCCTGAACTCGGCCACGAACTTCACGTTGGCCGGGTTGGTGAAGTCGGGCGACCAGTGCGCGGTGTTGAAGAGGCCCGACATCGCCGAGCCCACCGGGCCGATCACGTCCTGGTCGGCGCTGAAGCCGGGCAGCAGCAGCGTCATGTCCTTGCCGAGGCCGGCGCCGACGAACTGCTTGATGAAGTTGATGCCCATGCCGCCGGGCAGGAACACGTACAGCACCTGCGGCTTGGCGGCGCGGATCTCGGCGAGCTCGGCGGCGTAGTCGAGCTGGCCGAGCTTGGTGTAGTTCTCGCCGACGACCGTGCCCTTGAAGGTGCGCTTGAAGCCCGAGAGCGAATCCTTGCCGGCCTGGTAGTTGGGCGCCAGGAGATAGACGCTCTTCATGCCGCGGTTCGTCGCGAACTGTCCGGCCGCCTCGTGGTACGCGTCGTTCGGCCAGGCCACGGCGAAAAACAGCGGGTTGCAGTCCTTGCCGGCCATCGACGAAGGCGCCGCGTTGGGGCTCAGGTAGAAGGTGTTGGCGTCGAGCGCTTCCGGGAGCGCCGCCAGCATGATGTTGGAGAAGACGACCCCGGTCATGAAGTCGACCTTGTCGCGCTTGATGTTCTTCTCGAACAGCTGCTTGGCGACGTCGGGCTTGAACTGGTCGTCGCTGACCATCACGTCGGCCGGCAGGCCGCCGAGCTTGCCGCCGTTCAGCTTGACGGCGAGCAGGAAGCCGTCGCGGATGTCGACACCGAGCGCGGCCGAGGGCCCCGAGAGCGTGCTGACGAAGCCGACCTTGACCTTGTCGGCGGCAGCGGCCGGCGCGCTTGCGATCGCCAGGACGAATGCCGCTGACGCGGCGAGGATCTGCGACGAAAGGCGCGTGGGCATGGGGAACCTTTCAGCGGCGAGGGGCCGAGGAGTCGTGAGGCGGCGAGATTGTAGGAGGGCCGCCATCCGTGACCGCGCAGGGATGCCGTCGATGAGCTGCCGACGCACGTTCTGCCGGGCGCTCGCCGGAATCAGCAGGGACGTGTTCCTCACGGCCCACGCAATCGAGCCGATCCCCTACACCCAGACCTGCAGCACGTAGTCGAACGAGGCCTGGCTGTTGAACAGGTCCACGCGCTGAAGCCGGATGCGCAACGCGCCGGCGGCGTCGCGCACCAGCGTGTGCCTGTAGCGGCCGCCGAAGTGGCGGATCGCGTCGCGGCGCAGCTCCATCATGTGGAAGCGCGAGCGCACGACGATCTTCTGCGGATCGGCCGACTCGATCGCCACGTGGCTCACCAGGTGGCTGGTCTCCCACTGCGGCGCCTGCGACCAGGCGTTCGGGTGCGACACCCGGCCCTTGCGGATCTCCATCATCAGCTTGTCCTCGATGAAGATCGACGGCGAGCTCTCCCATTCGGTCTGCTCGGGGGCCACCGGCATCCAGTAGAGGCCGTCGGCGGCGAACAGGTCGATCCACTCCTGCCAGCGCTTGGCGTCGAGCAGCTCGGCCTGGAGCCAAAGGAGCTGCTCGACCTCGCGGTGCAGATCGGACGCGGCGACCGCCTCGACCGCGGGCAACGCGCGCGGCACCGCCGGCTGGCCGGCGAGCGTGGCGCGCGGCGAGTGGCTCGGCTCGATGCGCTGCGCGCCAGTGGCGGGGCCGGCGGTCTCGCCGTCGATGACCACGTCTTGCGCGAGGAGCCGGCCCATGTCGGCGCCGGCGCTGGGTATTGACGCCCCCTGGCCGACGGGTACGTCGGCCGACCCCCCGAGGGGGTGCGGGCCGGCTTGGGAGCGGCCCGGTGCGCGGCCCGCGGCATCGCCGCTCACGACGCGTCTCCTTGCATGTATTTGCTCCACGCCTGGAACTGGCTGCGCATCACCACCTCGGAAGTGCCGTGGTTGGAGTAGGAGACGCCATCCTCGACCCGGTCGTCGCCGTAATTGCGATGAAAACTCACCCAGTCGCCGCCGTTCGAGGTGAGGCCCCACTGCGCCTTGGTCCAGTTCTCCAGATCGTCGGCGTTGATCATCGTTGCCGGCGAGTTGACGAGGTTGAAGTACCAGAGGCTGCGCCGGTAGATCGCCTCGGGCGCGCCCTTCAGGCGAAAGTGCCAGATCTCGGAGAGCGTCTTGTCGGGCGAGATCGGCCGCAGGCACCGGAGCTGCTGCAGCGGCGACTGCACCGAGAGGTAGGGATAGACCAGCACGTGGTGGATGCTGCGCGAGAGGAACTCCTCGGTCTTGGCTTCGCCGTACGCCTTCTTGAGCAGCGCCTCGTACTCGAGCGTGTCGGGGTCCTGCGGGCGCAGGCCCATGTAGGCCTTGAGGATGCCGTGGCCGCGCGGGAAGTTGATGGTCTGCACGCCGTCCCACTGCTCGAAGCTCGAGGCGAAGGTGGAGAGGTAGTGGTAGTGCAGCGGCGCCGCGCCTTCCTTTTCCTTGATGCGCTTCTCGACCCGGCCGGCGGCGATGCCGGTCGACTGGTGCGTGACCGAGGGGTGCAGCGCGTCGAGCTGGTTCTCCATGAAGAACTTCCAGTTCGACTGCTGGACCATGCGATGGCAGTAGGGCACGACCTCGACCTCGCCGAGCGGCGAGCGGTCGCACATGTCGTCGAAGGCGATCTTCGCGTCGCCCAGGAACTCTTCGAGTGAAGGTCCTTCAGCGGCGAGGCTGGCGAACACGAAGCCGCGATAGCTGTCGACGCGCGCCGCGCGCTTGACGTTGCAGTCGGGGTTCGACTTGTTCATCGCCGTGCCCTCGTAGCCGCGCGCCAGCGGAATGGCGCGCACCTTGCCGTCGAGGTGAAAGCTCCAGGCGTGGTACGAGCACACGAAGGCGCCGCCGGTGTTGCCCTTGAGGTTGCCCACGAGCTGCACGCCGCGGTGCGGGCAGCGGTTGTGCAGCACGTTGAACGATTTGCCGTCGGCGCCGCGCACCATGATCATCGGCTGGCGGCCGATGGTCACGGCGTAGTAGTCGCCAGGGTTCGGGATCTGCGACTCGTGCCCGCAGTAGACCCAGACCTTCTCGAAGATGTTCTCCATCTCCTGGTCGAAGACCTGCTGGTCGGTGTAGACCGTCTTGTGGACACGGTCCGGTTCGACGAGCTCGTTGACGTTCATCGTTGTCGGCTTCAGGCAGGCGCGCAGGCGCCGGGAAAGCGAGTCTAGTGCCGGCGGTGCGGCGACTTGGCGGCAGCGTCAGCCGGGCGTGGCCACGCTCGCCTCGATGTCGGAGACACGCACCTCGTGCCGGTCGGCGATGCGCAACAGCTCGCCGGCGGGAAGCGACTCGACGGCGCGCTGCTTGAGCAGCCGCCGATGCGGCGCACGAACGGTGAGGGTGAACAGGTCGGGCCGTGAGTAGTGGCCGACGGTGTCGACAACGGCCTTGGCGATCTTCACGAAGTCGGCGGGGCACACCGCATAGACGATCGCATCGCCCGGTGTCGGTGGCGCGAGCGGGATGCCGATCGGCGCATAGACCGCGCTGCCGCCCTGGGCGTAGTCGATGTTCAGCGTGTCGCGCAGCGCGAAGTCGGCGGGGAAGTCGACTTGCGTGATGTAGCCGCACGAGCCGATCACGAAGGCGCCGGCCTCGAACGCGTGCGCGCGGCAGCTCGAGTAGCCCCAGAAGCTTTCCGCGGACGCATCGAACTCCTCGAGCTTCGGGCCGGTGTGCAGCGCAAAGGCCCCCGGAAAGACGGCGACGTGGAAATCCTCGCCCTGGGCGATGAGGTGGGCACGCGCCAGCGTCATCAGGTTCTCGCCGCAGATCAGGCCGCCGATCCGGCCGAAATCGGTGTCGAACGGGTGCAGGTCCGAGCCGTCGCCGCAACCCCAGACGGCACGCTCCACGAAGGTCGGCATGAGCTTGCGGCGAACGCCGAGAACCTGTCCATGGTTGTCGATGAAGAGCAGCGAGTTGTAGATCGTGTGCACGCCGGGGCGCGGGTCCATCTCGTTGCAGCCGACGACGACGACGGCGTTGGCCTGCGCGGCGGCAGCGCAGAGCCGCTCGGTGTCTTCGCTGTCGATCAGAAGCGTGCTGTCGTAGAAGCGGGTTCGCACGTTCATCCAGTCGCCGACCCGCGACTCCCAGCCTTCGCCCCAATAGGGATATCCGGAAATCCACGCTTCGCTGAAGACCACGATCTGCGCGCCTTCGCGGCTTGCCTCCGCGATCTTCGCGCAGGCCTTGTCGATCGTCCTTTCACGGTCGAGGAAGACCGGCGCGGTCTGCACGATCGCGACCTTCACTGCCGGATGCCCGTTCAATACCTTCTGTTGCGGTTTCATGGTCGTCGCTCCCGGCCGGCGAAAGCCGGTCGTCGAGCGCATTGAGCGCCGCTCTCGCCAAGCCGTCTTGGCGCGGCGCGAACGCCCGCTTGTCCTCAGGCGAACCCGCAGGCGCGACGAGCGTCGCTCGGCGTGCAGCCGAAGCGGCGCCGGAAGGCTCTCGAGAACTGGCTCGACTCGTTGAAGCCCCAGGACAGGGCGATGTCCGTGACGGTGCGTCCGGAGTGCAGCGGGTCTTGCAGGTCGCGACGACAACGCAACAGGCGCTGCTCGCAGATGAAGTCGGAAAGGCTCGAGCCCTCGGCTGCGAACAGCCGCTGCAGCAAGCGCAGCGAAACCCCTTGTCGCGCCGCGATCGTCGCCGGGGTGAGCAGCGGGTCGCGCAAGCGCTCGTGGACCTCCGCCCGGGCCCAGCGCACGCGCAGCGCCGCCATGCCCGGGCCGACCGGCGCCGCGCCCCGGCTGTCGAGCAGCGCCAGCGCCAGCAGGTCGAGCGCGACCGTCGCCAGCTGCTGGGCAACGCCGTCGCGAGGCTCGCACGCCACCTCGTCGATCGCGGCAGCCGCAAGGCGGGCGAGCGCCGAGCCGCTGCGCGGCGTGCTGCCGACCCAGGATTCCGGCGGCCCGAGGCGCTCGGCGAGCGCCAGCAGGGGAACCTTGACGACGGTCTGCCGAAACGGCGTCGAAAAGCGCAGCACGTAAGGGCGCCGGCTGTCGAGAATCGTGAGGCCGTTCGGCGCGAGCGCCATGTCGAGATCGCCCTGTCGCGCGGCGCCGCTGCCCTGGCGCTGCAACATGATGATCAGGCTGTCGGCGTTGTCGGCGCGGATCATGCGCGCGCTGCGCCGCACTTCCTGGGGGCTGCCGCCGACGTCGATGAGGTCGAAGCGGGCGGTCCGGCGAATCGCCAGCTCGCTGGAGAACGGCCGGGCACGGTCGCAGTCGAGATCGAGGCGGACGAAGGCGGCGCAGATCGCGTCTTTCCAGAACGCGACGCGGTGCCGCAACGGCACGGCCTGCGTGCTGAAGCGGGTGGCGGTTCCGGTTTCCATGGCGGCAGTCTGGCGACGGAGGGCGCTGTTAGTGTGCCGAAAGGGCGAGAGATCGCAAGACCGTCGAGAGAAGAACCCGGCAATCGGGGCCATCGAGGAGAGCACCCATGATCGCCACGTGAGAAGACGACATCACCGCCGCCGTGCTGGCCGGAGCCGCGCCTGTCGGTGCCGCCGATCAGTGGAAAAACCGACGGCCCGCGTCCGCGCCTGGAGGTGCTCGCGCGCGTGTAGGCAAGAAATGCAGCCGCGGCACCCGAAGGTGCCGCGGCTGTCGATCAGCAAGGACTCAGACCGGCGACGAAAGCTGATCCTTCAGCGGCAAGCGGCGTATCCGCTTCCCCGTCGCCCCGAAGATCGCGTTCATCAGCGCCGGCGCGATCACCGGCACCGCCGGCTCGCCGACCCCGCCGAGCGGCGCGTCGAACGAGTCCGAGGGCATGAAGTGGACGACGATCTTCTTCGGCGCCATGTTCATCCGCACGATCTCGAACTGGTGGAAGTTGTCCTGCTCCGAACGGCCGTTCTTGAACGTGATCTCGCTCACCACCGCCTGACTCAGGCCCATCACGCAAGCGCCTTCGATCTGCGAGCGGATGCGGTCGGGGTTGATCTGCGGCCCGCAGTCCACCACGATGTCGACGCGCGGCACCACCAGCTCGCCCTTCGGGCCGATGGCCACTTCCACCACCGCCGCCATGTAGCTGACGAAGCTGTAGTGCGCCGCCAGCCCCAGGCCTTGCCCCGAGCCCATCTTGCGACCCCAGCCCGCCTCCTGCGTGACCCTTTCGATCACCTTGCGCAGCCGCCCAGTGTTGATCGGGTAGCGCTCGGGCGATTCGCCGTGATTCCAGGGCTCGATCTTGCGCGGATCGATGAGCCGGTCGGGGCCCAGCAGGTCGAGCAGATACGTGCGGTGGTCCTTGCCCACCGAGTGCGCTACCTCGGCGATGAACGACTGCGCCGCGAACGCGTGCTGGATATTGTTCACGGCCCGCAGCCAGCCGATCCGCGTGTGCGCCACGGCCTCCGGGTTCTCGATGCGCACGTTCGGGATCTGGTACGGCATCCCGGTGAGCCCCAGCCCCAGCTCGAAGGCCGCGAGATTCTTCTGGTCGGGCGCGAAGATCGAGGCGATGGTGGGCTCGGCGGCGCGGTGCAGCCAGGCGACGATCCTGCCGCTGGCATCGATGCCGGCTTCCAGGTGCTGCGCCGAGACCGCGTGGAAGTAATCGTTGTGCAGGTCGTCTTCACGCGTCCAGGTGAGCTTGACCGGCGCGCCGTTCATCGCCCGCGACGCCAGCGCCGCCTCCACCACGAAATCGGCCTTCGACTTGCGACCGAACCCGCCGCCCAGGAGCGTGACGTTGACCGTCACTTTCTCGGCCGGCAGGTTGAGGCGTTTCGCCACCCGGTCGCGCGCCGCCTGGGGCGACTGGCTCGGCGCCCAGATCTCGCAGGCGCCGTTGACGATGCGGGCGGTGGCCGCCGGGCATTCCATCGTGGCGTGGGCGTAGTGCGGCACGTAGTAGTCGGCCTCGAAGCGTCTGGCGGCGCTGGTGAGCGCGGCGTAGGCATCGCCCTCGTTGCGCACGACCTTGCCGCCGGGCTTCTTGACGGCGGCCTCCATCTCCCTGCGGAAGGTCTCCGAGTCGTAGCTGCCGTGCGGGCCGTCGTCCCAATCGATCTTGAGCGCCTTGCGGCCCTCGATAGCGGCCCAGGTGTCCTTGGCCACGACGCAGATGCCGCCGACCGGCATGAATTCCGAAGGCGGCGGGGTGGCTTCGATCGCGAAGACCTTCACGACCCCCGGCATCTTCATCGCCTCGGCCGCATCGAAGCTCTTGACCTTGCCGCCCAGCACCGGCGGGCGCGCGACCACGGCATAGAACATCCCGGGCAGGCGGGTGTCGATGCCGAACTGCGACTTGCCGTTGACGATGACCGGCCCGTCGGTGAGCGTCGTGTCCACCTTGCCGATGTAGCGGAACTTCGACGGGTCCTTGAGCTTCAGCGCCTCCCCGGTCGGCACGTCGAGCTTGGCCGCATCGAGGGCCACGGCCCCGTAGCCGAGCTTGCGCCCGCTCGGCTTGTGGACGAGCTGATGGTTCTGTGCCTCGACCTCGCTGACCGGCACCTTCCAGCGGTTGGCCGCCGCCTGCTCGAGCATCTGCCGCGCCGCGGCGCCGACCCGGCGCATCGGCATGAACCAGTGGCGGGTGCTGCGCGAGCCGTCGGTGTCCTGGTTGCCGTACTTGGCCTCGTCGCCCGGCGCCTGCAGGACCTTGATGCGCTTGTAGTCGGCTTCCAGCTCGTCGGCGACGATGCGCGGCATGCTGGTGCGCACGCCCTGGCCCATGTCGGAGCGACTGACGACGACGCTGACCGTGCCGTCGGGCGCGATCGCGACGAAGATCTTCGGGCTGTCGCGCAGGCCGTGCGGCATGCCGTCACCGCCGTACTTCTGCGGCTCGTCGGCAGCAACGCCGAGGCCGGGCAGGCCGACGCACAGGACGAGGCCGACCAGCGGCGTCTTCAGGAAGGCGCGACGGCGGGTGCCGGATGACGACGACGACTCGGAGGTCGTGGCGGTGAAGAGGGTGCTGATGTCCATCATGCTTCTCCCTTCATGCCGGCAGCGACCTTGATCGCGCTTCGGATCCGGGTGTAGGTGCCGCATCGACACAGGTTGCCGCTCATGGCGCTGTCGATGTCGCCGTCGCTGGGCTTGGGGTTGTGCTGCAGCAGCGCCGTGGCGGACATGATCTGGCCCGCCTGGCAGTAGCCGCACTGCGGCACGCCGACGGAAAGCCAGGCGTTCTGCACCGCCTTGCCCACGGGCGAGGCGCCCACGCCTTCGATGGTGGTGATCTTCTTGCCCGCTGCCGCGGACACGGACGTCTGGCAGGAGCGCACGGCCACGCCGTCGAGGTGAACCGTGCAGGCGCCGCACAGCGCCATGCCGCAGCCGAATTTGGTGCCGGTGAGGCCGACGTGGTCGCGCAGCACCCAGAGCAAGGGTGTGTCGGCCGTGGCGTCGACGCGGGTCGACTTGCCGTTGATGTGAAGCGTTGTCATCCCGATGTCTCCAGTGCTGTTGTACGCATGTCGTTCACTCGGGCGCGCCGTGGTGGGGGAGGGAGGCGCGCCGGGGGCATGCGGGGATGATGCTGTTCTTTTTCGACGAGGCTCGCAAGCAGTCAGGGTGGGCGAATGCCCCACGCCGGTACCTTCAGCGGCCGTCCATCAGCCCGGCAAACCCCGCGACCGGCCTAGTGTTCTGCGCCACGGCGCCGCCGCAGACGCCGGGCTCAGGCGGCCAGGCGGTCGGGCGGGGCCAGGAAGCGGTCGACGACGGCGCCGAGGTCGACGCATTCGGACAGCACGGCGGCCATCCGCGCCGTGCACAGCTCGGCAACCCGGTCGAGCCCGAACCAGCCGAAGCCGTCCATCTCGGGCAGCCGCCGGCTGGAGCCGCGCTCGACAAAGGTGCTTTCGCAGCAAAGGCGGGTCGGGTCGACCCGCTCGGACAGGGTCGCGAACAGGTGCAGGTCTTTCTTCGCGGTGTAGGTGAAACGGCCCAGGTCGAGCAGCGACTCCGCCGCGAACAGCAGGCCGGCTTCTTCGATGGTTTCGCGCACCGCCGCCTGGCGCGGCGTCTCGCCTTCGTTGATGCCGCCCTTCGGCAGGTCCCAGTGGCGCTGGCCGGTGACGTGGCAGAGCAGCAACTCGCGCGTCGGGGCGAGAACGACGATGCCGCAACTGAGCCGCCGGCTGCGCGGAGAAAGAAATCGGTTCACGCGGCGATTGTCCCGCCCCGCGCCGCGCCTGCGGGTTGGCGGGTCTTCCGCCGGCCGCCCCGGCGCCAAATCCTGACGCTGGCGGCAAACCGCTGCGGTCACTCTGGCGCCGCCCGGCCGGGATAGTCCACTGAACCCCGGCGCGATGCGATTCATCGGGTCCGGTGGACTAGGATCGATCGCATGCCCGAGGCGATCGCCTTCACGCTCTTTCCGACCGCAATCGGCGCTTGCGCGATCGCCTGGAACGACCAGGGGCTGGCCGGAGTGTGGTTGCCGGAAGCGTCGCCGGGCCACCTGCGCCGGCGCATCGCCGGCCGGCATCGCGGTGCGCTCGAGTCGACGCCGGCGCCCACCCCGGCCGAGGTCATCGCCAGGCTCGCCGCCCTGCTGCGCGGCGAGCGCACGACGCTGGCGACGGTGCGCCTCGACGAGGCCGGCATCGACGCCTTCGACCGCCAGGTCTATGCCGCCGCCCGGACGATCCCACCCGGTCGGGTGGTGACCTACGCCGCCCTCGCCGCGCGCATCGGCGCGGCGGCGACGCCCCGTGCCGTCGGCCAGTCGCTCGGCCGCAATCCCTTCCCGCTGGTCGTGCCGTGCCACCGCATCGTCGCGGCGAACGGCGACCTCGGCGGCTTCTCGGCGCCGGGCGGCGCCGCCACCAAGCGGCGCCTGCTGACGATCGAGGACGCGCGGCGCGAAGGTCCGGGCGAGCTGTTCGATGACGCGGGCGACGCTGGATCGTCCTGACTCTCCGGCACGCCGACCCTGCTTTCCCGGGCTCATACCCGACCCGCCCATGCCGCTTTCTTTCGTAAATTTCTGTATTGACAGAAAAAACGGACGAGTTCCGCTGACGCCGGCCGACCTGCTCGGGCCTTGAAGGTCCGGAGAACTCTCCTCGCCATTCTGTTCAGACAGAAAGTCCCGAAGGGCCTCGTATGACTACCGCCTACCCGCTCACCCTCTTCTACGACGCCGCCTGCCCGATCTGCGCGCTCGAGATGGACCACCTGCGCCAGCGCGATCTCGACCATCACCTGCGCCTCGTCGACATCTCGGCCGCCGATTTCGACCCCGCGCGACACGGCCTTTCGGCGCCCGCGCTCGACGCCGAGATGCACGCGCTGTGGGCCGATGGCTCGCTGCTTCGCGGTCTTGCCGCGCTGCGCGTCGCCTACCCTGCGGTCGGCCTCGGCTGGCTGCTGCGGCCGACCGGCGCGAGCTGGCTCAGGCCGGTCTTCGACGCCGCCTACCGGACCTTCGCCCGACATCGGCGGCCGATCTCGCGCGCCCTCGCCCCGTGCATCGAAGCGCTCGCCGCGCGACGTGCGGACCGTGTCGCGGCACGCCTGGCGAGCTGCGCGGGCGGCGCCTGCGCCGCGGTGTCGAAGCGTGCGCGACCCGTGTCGACCGGGAGAGCGTCATGAGAGTCCTGGTCTGCGGCGCGCGCGGCTGCATCGGCCGGGCGGTCGTCCAGTCGCTGCGCTGGCGCGGCCACCGCGTCGTCGAGGCGGCACGGCCGCGCGCCGGTGCGAAGCTCGCGGCCGAGCTGGGCGGCGGCGCGTTGTACGGCAACGCCAAGTCGCGCTTGTCGGGCCGAACGACAATCCATGCGCCCCCACCACGCGCTCGAGAGGCCCCGCATGAAGACCACCGACCTGCGAGGTGCCACCCGCTTGGCCATCGAGGCCGCCGCAGGGCTGACCGACCTGGTGGAAGCCATGCACGAACGCATTGCCCGGGTGCCGGGGCTAGGCGTGCCGGATGGCCGTACCACCGGCATCACCGGGCTCGTCTACAAGACAGTGCGCGGCGTCACACGACTTGTTGGCGGCAGCGTCGATGCGCTGCTGGGAGTATTGACCACCTCCATAACACAGAGCTCCGCCAGCGCCGAGCGTGAGGCGGTGGTGGCGGCTCTGAACGGCGTTCTGGGCGACCACCTGGCAGCCACCGGCAACCCGCTGTCGATCACGATGTCGTTGCGGCATGTAGGCCGCGTCGTGGTGCTGGAAAGGGCGGCGCTGCAGCTGCGCTTTCCAGCTGCCGGGCCCACGTTGGTCGTCGCCCTGCACGGCCTTTGCATGAACGACCTGCAATGGCGGCGCGAAGGGCAAGACCAAGCCGCGGCGCTGGCGCAGGCGATGGGCGGTACAGCAATCTACCTGCACTACAACACCGGCCTGCCGGTGGCCGACAACGGCCATCGCTTCGCAGTCTTGATGGCGACACTGCTGCGCGAATGGCCGGCCAGGCCTGCGCGTGTGCTGCTGCTGGCGCACAGCATGGGTGGCCTGGTGGCGCGCAGCGCCTTGCACCAGGCGGCGGGGCAGGCGTGGACGCAGCAGGTCAGCGATCTGGTCTGCCTGGGGACTCCACATCTCGGCGCACCTCTGGAACGCGCCGGCCACGGCCTGGAGATGCTTCTGGACGCAGTGCCCTACGCCGCGCCGCTGGCGCGACTGGGCCGCGTGCGCAGCGCGGGCATCGCGGACCTGCGCCACGGGCACTGTGGGGTAGGTGACGATCCCGTGCCCCTGCCTGCGCGAACTCGCTGCTGGGCCGTGGCAGCCGTACTCGATGGGCAGGCCAAAGGGCGCCTGCTGGGCGATGGTCTGGTCCCTCGCGATAGTGCCCTGGGGCGCCATCGCAACCCCGCACGCCGGCTGGCGTTTCGGCAAGACCGCCAGTGCGTCTCGGTGGGACTGAACCATTTGCAACTGCTCAGCAGCCGCGCGGTGCAAACGCAACTGCGTGAATGGCTGATTTCAACGCCCGCTCTGAGTTGAGGCGCGCAGCGCGCTCTGCAGCGCCACCTCGAACGACCGCACGGATCGCTCAACCGGCGCCCAGGTCGCCGCTGGCGCGCTGCGGAATGCGGAATGCGCCTCGGTCAGCTATGCCGACAGGTTCGGCGGCCGATGAGAAGATCTGTCAGGGGTTACGAATTCCTGCAGAGATCAGACGTCGATGTTGGCGACCCGCAGCGCGTTGGTCTCGATGAACTGACGACGCGGCTCCACCTCGTCGCCCATCAGCATGGTGAAGACGCGGTCGGCCTCGAGCGCATCATCGAGCTGGACCCGCAACAGCCGGCGCACCGCCGGATCCATGGTCGTTTCCCACAGCTGGGACGGGTTCATCTCGCCGAGCCCCTTGTAGCGCTGGCGCGAGACCGCCGCCTCGGCCTGCTGGACGAGCCAGGCCATCGCTTCGCGGAAGTCGCCGACCCGCGCTTCCTTCTGACGGTCGCCTTCGCCGCGCTTGACGATCGCGCCCGGGCCGACCAGGCCGCGGAAGGTGCGGCCCGCCGTGCTGAGCACTTCGTAGTCGGCGCCGTGCACGAAGTCGGCGGTGATCACGCTCGACTTGACGTTGCCGTGGTGCATCCGGCCGATGCGCAGGATGTGCTTGTCGGTGCGCGCGTCGAACTCGGCGGCCACTTCGGCATCGACCAGCGCCTCCTGGAGCGCCCGCGCCGAGGCTTCGGCCGTGTCGAGCGTGTCGAGGTCGATCTCGAGCCCGTTGGCGATCGCCCGCAGCGCGTCGACGTCCATCCAGTTGGCGAGCCGCTCGACGACGTTCTTGGCCAGCACGTACTTGCGGGCCAGGGCTTCGAGCGTCTCGCCCTGGAGCAGGGTCGTGCCGCCGGCCGCGCCGGCGTCGCCGGTCTCGAGCCGGGCGTCCTTCAGCGCCACGCGCATCAGGTAGGCGTCGAGCTCGTGGCCGTCCTTCAGGTACTGCTCGTCCTTGCCGAATTTCACCTTGTAGAGCGGCGGCTGGGCGATGTAGATGTGGCCGCGCTCGACCAGCTCGGGCATCTGCCGGAACAGGAAGGTCAGCAGCAGGGTGCGGATGTGGGCGCCGTCGACGTCGGCGTCGGTCATGATGATGATGCGGTGGTAGCGCAGCTTGGCGACGTTGAAGTCGTCGCCGCCGGTGCCCTTGCCGATGCCGGTGCCGAGCGCGGTGATCAGGGTCAGGATCTCGTTGCTGGTCAGCAGCTTCTCGTAGCGCGCCTTCTCGACGTTGAGGATCTTGCCGCGCAAGGGCAGGATCGCCTGGAACTTGCGGTCCCGGCCCTGCTTGGCCGAGCCGCCCGCGGAATCGCCCTCGACGATGTAGATCTCACACAGTGCCGGGTCCTTCTCCTGGCAGTCGGCCAGCTTGCCGGGCAGGCCCATGCCGTCGA
>JBDTUG010000066.1:0-13858 GCA_040007855.1 Caldimonas sp. | reverse complement strand
CGCGTGCGCGACTACCTCGACGACGGCACCTTCTGCTTCACCTACGGCGACGGCCTCTCGAACGTCGACATCGGCGCCTCGGTCCGCTTCCATCGCGAGCAGAAGCGCCTGGCGACGCTGACCGCGGTGCAGCCGGCCGGCCGCTTCGGCGCGCTCGACATCGTCGACAAGCGGATCACCCGCTTCGAGGAAAAGCCGCAAGGCGACGGCAGCTGGATCAACGGCGGTTTCTTCGTGCTCGAGCCGGAGGCGCTCAAGCACATCGAGGACGACAGCACGGTGTGGGAGAAGGGGCCGATGGAGCAGCTGGCGAAGGACGGCCAGCTCTCGGCCTTCACCCACCACGGCTTCTGGCAGCCGATGGACACGCTGCGCGACAAGATGCGGCTCGAGGAGCTGTGGCAATCGGGCCAGGCGCCCTGGAAGGTCTGGGCATGAAGCGCGACCTGCCGTTCGCGGTATCGAGCCTGTCGAGCCTGTCGGGCCTGTTCGACGCGCTGTTCGGCGGCGCCTACATCGGCCGGCGCGTCCTCGTCACCGGCCACACCGGCTTCAAGGGCTCGTGGCTGGCGCTCTGGCTGCAGGCGCTCGGCTCCGACGTGTGCGGCCTGGCGCTGCCGGCCGAGCCGAAGCAGCCAAATCACCTGAAGTTGCTGGGCCTGTCGATGGACGAGGCGCTGGTCGACCTGCGCGACGCCGGCGCCGTCAGCGCGGCGCTGCAGCGCTTCCAGCCCGAAGTCGTGTTCCATCTCGCGGCGCAGCCCCTGGTGCGGCGCAGTTATCGCGAGCCGGCCGCCACCTTCGACGTCAACGTCATGGGGCTGGTGAACCTGCTCGAGGCTGTGCGCGCGACCGCCAGCGTGCGCGTCGTCGTCAACGCGACCACCGACAAGTGCTACCTCAACCGCGAGACGGCGCAGGGCTATCGCGAGGACGACGCGCTCGGCGGGCGCGATCCGTACAGCGCTTCCAAGGCCTGCGCCGAGATCGTCTCGGCCAGCTACCGCGCCAGCTTTCTCGCCGCCGATGACGGCCGCGGCCACGCTGTTGCGCTGGCCACGGCGCGCGCCGGCAACGTGATCGGCGGCGGCGACTGGAGCGAGGACCGGCTCCTGCCCGACCTGGTGCGCTCGGCCGTCAGCGGCCGGGCGACGGCGATCCGCTGCCCGCAGGCAACCCGGCCGTGGCAGCACGTGCTGGAGCCGCTCGCCGGCTACCTGATGCTCGGCGAGCGCCTGCTCGCCGATCCGCGCAGCGACGCCGAGGCCTGGAACTTCGGCCCCGCCGCCTCCGGCCAGCTCAGCGTCGCACAAGTGATCGTCGCCTTCGCCCGGCAGTGGCCGGCGGTGCGCTGCGACGTCGACCGCAGGCTGCAGCCGCACGAGGCGGGCCTGCTCCACCTTGATTGCACCAAGGCTCGCGAACGACTCGGCTGGCGCCCGGTCTGGGACGCGGCGACGACCTTCGAGCGCACCGCGACCTGGTATCGCCGCCAGCACGAGACCGGCGAGCTCGCCAGCCGCGAAGACCTCGGGCGTTACGTCGCCGACGCTCGCCGCGCCGGCCTGGCCTGGGCCGGCGAGCGGATCGCCGAAGCGGCATGAAGCTTCACGCCACGCCGATCGCCGGCCTGTGGGAAGTGGAGACCGCGCCGCACCGTGACGAGCGCGGCAGCCTGACCCGGCTGTTCTGTGCCGAGGCGTTCGCCGCGGTCGCGCCCGGCCTTCGTTTCGTCCAAGTCAACCACTCGGTGACGCGCCGGCGCGGCACGATCCGCGGCCTGCACTTCCAGCGACCGCCGGCCGCGGAATGGAAGCTGATCCGCTGCCTGCGTGGCAGCGTCTTCGACGTCGCGGTCGACCTGCGCACCGGCTCGCCCACCTTCGGCCGCTGGCACGCGCTGCTGCTCTCCCAGGACAACCAGCGCGAGATCCTCATTCCGCCCGGCTGCGCGCACGGCTTCCAGGCCCTCGTCGACGACACCGAGCTGCTCTACCAGCACAGCCAGCCCTACACGCCCGCTTGCGAGGCCGGGGTTCGCCACGACGACCCGCGCTTCGCCATCGCCTGGCCCGAGCCCGCCGCGGGCCTGTCGCCGCGCGACCAGGGCTTTCGCACGATCGACGCCGTCTTCGATGGAGTCCGTGCATGAAGTGCCGGCATTGCCAGACGCCGCTCGACGATGCGCACGACGTCTTCATCGACCTCGGTGCGGCGCCGCCCTCGAACGCCTTCCTGCGCGAGCAGGACCTCGGCCGCGCCGAGCTCCACTTCCCGCTCAAGGTGATGACCTGCCCGGAATGCAGGCTGGTCCAGGTCGACGAGCTGCAGCGCCACGACGCGCTGTTCCCGAACGACTACGTCTACTTCTCGTCGTTCTCGAGCTCGTGGCTCGCGCATGCCGAGCGCTACGTGGCGCAGGTCAGCGAACGCCTGTCGCTCGGCCGGGACTCGCTGGTCATGGAGGTGGCGTCGAACGACGGCTACCTGCTGCAGTACGTGGCGGCGCGCGGCATTCCCTGCGTCGGCGTCGAGCCGACCGCAGGCACCGCCGAGGCGGCGCGCGCCAGGGGCATCGAGACGATCGGCGAGTTCTTCGGCAGCGCCTTCGCGCGCCGCTTCGCGACCGAGCGCCGGAAGGCCGACCTGATCCTCGGCAACAACGTGCTCGCCCACGTGCCCGACATCGACGACTTCGTCGCCGGCCTGCGCGAGGCGCTGGCGCCGGACGGCACGGTGACGGTGGAGTTTCCGCACCTGCTGCAGCTGGTGAAGCGCGCCCAGTTCGACACCATCTACCACGAGCACTTCTCGTACCTGTCGCTGCGCACCGTGCAGCGCATCTTCGCGAAGCAGGGCCTGGCGGTATGGGACGTCGAGACCTTGCCCACCCACGGCGGGTCGCTGCGCGTCTGGGCCCGGCATGCGGCGAATCCGCGGCCGGCCGGGCCGCGCGTCGCCGCGCTGCTGGCCGAGGAAGACGGCGCCGGCATGCGTGGCCACGCCTTCTACCGAGGCCTGCAGGCCCGGGCCGACGTGATCAAGAACGACTTGCTCGCCTTCCTGATCGAGCAGAAGCGCGCCGGCCGCTCGGTTGCGGCCTACGGCGCGGCGGCCAAGGGCTGCACCCTGCTCAACTATGCCGGCGTCCGGCCCGACCTGCTGCCGTTCGTGGTGGATGCGTCGCCGCACAAGCAGGGCCGATGGCTGCCCGGCTCACGCATTCCGGTGCTCGCACCGGAGGCGCTGCGCCGCCATTGCCCCGACTTCGTGCTGATCCTGCCGTGGAACCTGCGCGACGAGATCGCCGCCCAGATGGACGAGGTGCGCGGCTGGGGCGGCCGGTTCGTGACCGCGGTGCCGGAGTTGCGGATCTTCTAGTCAATAGTTAGATGCCGAGTGACCATGGCGGCCGCGAACCTGCTTGGGCGGGTCGGTGGCCGCCCTGTGCTCCGGCAACGGTGCCTTCCTTCAGACGGTGGCGCTATTGATCTTTCCGTAAATCAACCAGTCGCTCACACTGCGCATCACTTCGAGCAGACCCACGCCGTAGACAGAGCCGCTGGCTCCCCCGGTGATGGCGACGATCAGGCGCTTCATCGTCGACTCCCGTCAGTGGCTCATCAAGGCGACTGCTGCTTCGCGCATGGCCGTCACGATCACCCGCTCGTCCACACGGACCAGCCGTCCCGCCTCCACCACGATCTCACCTCCGATGATCACCGTGTGAACGTCGCTTCCCCGGGCGGCGTGGACGAGATTCGTCGTCACCGACCCGACGGTGGCCGGCTGCAGATGAAACCGGCGCAGGTCGACGAGAGTGAGGTCGGCCAGGCGGCCGATTGCAAGTTCGCCAGCATCGAGCCCCAGGGCCCGGGCGCCGCCACGAGTCGCCATCTCCATCACGGCGTCGGGCGGCAGCACGCTCGGATCGAGGCTTACTCCCTTGTGCAGCAACGAGGCGAACTTCATCACGTCGAAGAGGTCGAGGCGGTTGTTGGCTTTGGCGCCGTCGGTCGCGAGCGTCACGCGTACCCCGGCGGCGGCCATCGTCGGCACCGGCGCGATGCCCGAGCCGAGCTTCAGATTGGCATGTGGGCAGTGTGCGACGCTGGCGCCGCGCGTGGCCAGCAAGGCGATGTCGTCGGCATCGGCCCAGACGCAGTGCGCCAGCAGGGTGCTGCGCCCCAGCGCCCCGAGGGCATCGAGCTGGGCAATCGGCGAGATGCCCGTGCGAGCACGCGTCAGCTCGACGTTACGCCGGCTCTCGGCACAGTGGAGGTGCAGCCCGGTCGAGAAACGCCGGGCCAGCGCGGCCCCGTCGCGGATCGTGTCGTCGGCGCAGGACTCGAGGTCGTGGAGGCCGACCCAGACCGCGATGCGCTCGCCGTGGCCGCCTGCTGCTTCGAGAAGACGCGCGACGTCGGCCAGCGTCGGCGCGAACGAGCGCCCGTCGAGCACGTAGGGAGCGATCACGCAACGAATGCCGATGGCCTGTGCGGCCCGGATGGCCGGGGGTGGCCGCAGACACATGTCCACCACGGTGGTCGTCCCCGACAGCAGCATTTCGCCGTAGCTGGCGAGAGCTGCGACGTAGGCGTCGTCGTCGGTGAGGCGCGCCTGCTCTCGCTCGATGGTGGCGATCCACGCTCGCAGCGCAAGTCCCTCGGCGGTGCCCCGAGTCAGGCTCGAATGCGAATGCGCATGGGTGTTCACAAAGCCGGGCAGCACGGCGCAGCCGTCGGCATCGATGACCCGGCGTGCTTCCATGCGTGGCGGCTCGCCTTTCCCGAGCCCGACGATGCGAGCCCCGTCGACCGCGACCCAGCCGAAGAATGGCGGAGTGGTCCCGCCGTCCGTCGGCACGACCAGCGCATCGCGGATCAGGAGCTCCGCAGAAGCCGGCAATACCGAGGCGGCGAGGCTCATCATCGCGGTCGATCGGCCTCGTCCTGCCCGTGCAGCGCTCGGCGTTCCAGCAAGCCGAAGAGCCAGAAGGTCGTCACGCCGATCGCGGCGAGAACGATGATGGCGACGAAGAGCAGATCGGTTCGCAGTTGCGTGGCCGCGGTGATGACGAGGTAGCCGAGACCGCGATCGGCGCCATAGAACTCGCCGACCACCGCGCCGACGAGGCTCAGCGACGCGGCGATCCGGAAACCGGCGAAGACGAACGGCAGTGCGCTCGGCAACTGCACCTTGAAGAAGACCTGCGGCCCGGTGGCATTGATCGAATGCATGAGGTCGAGGATGCGCGGGTCGGCGGCCTTGAGTCCGCGCGTGGTGTTGGTGACGATTGGAAAGAAGGTGATGATGGCCGCGATCACGATCTTGGTGGCGATGCCGAAGCCCAGCCAGATATTGAGGAGCGGAACGATGGCGATGATTGGCACCGCGTTGGAGACGATCACGTAAGGCAGAAGACCGCGCTCGAGAAAGCGCGAATTGGCGATCCCCGCCGAGAGGGCCACGCCGAGCACCGCCGAGATCGCGAAGCCGAGCCCCGCCTCGAGCAAGGTCAGACCGGTGTGGTAGGCCAGGTCCTGCGTGCGGACGAAGCGCAGCGCGATCTTCGACGGCGCTGGCAGCAGCCACGGCGGCACGTCGAGCAGGCGCACTGCCGCCTCCCACGCCGCGAGAATCAGGACCAGGATCAAGAGGGGCGGACCGGAGCGTTCGAGCTGGCCGCGACCGTTGGAGGTCAGCTTCGACAATGAGTAGGTCACGGTTGCAGGGCCCGGCGTGCGACACGCACCTGTTCGATGAACTCGATGGTGTCGCGAATCTCCGGCCCGCGTTCACGTGGCAACGCGACCTCGATAACCTGCCGGATGCGGCCGGGGTGGGCCGACATCACGACGACCCGGTCGGCGAGATAGACGGCTTCGGAGATGTTGTGCGTCACGAACACGATCGTCTTCCTTTCGCGCTGCCAGATGCGCAGGAGCTCGTCCTGCAACTGGTTCTTGGTGATCTCGTCGAGCGCGCTGAAGGGCTCGTCCATGAGCAGAATGGACGGGTTCCACGACAAGGCCCTGGCGATCGAAACGCGCTGCTTCATTCCTCCCGACAGCTCGCTCGGGTAGCTGTGCCCGAAGTTCGCCAGACCCACGCCCGCAAGCAGCTCGCTGCAACGGGCGGCGCGCTGCGCCGGTGGGTATCCGACGACCTCGAGCGGCAGCTCGATGTTGGCCAGCGCCGTGCGCCACGGCAGCAGTGCTGCTTCCTGGAAGACGAAGCCGAAATCGTTGCGGCGGCGCGCTTCGGCCGCGGAGGCGCCGCGCACGGTGAGCGTTCCGCTGCTCGGTCGCAGCAGGTCGCTGACGATGCGCAGCAGGGTGCTCTTGCCGCAGCCCGTCGGTCCGAGCAAGGCAACGAATTCGCCTTCCGCGATATCGAGCGTCGCCTCGCTGAGGGCCGGGACGCGCCGGCCGCGTGCCTCGAAGACGACGCTCACGTCACGCAGCGAAATGCACGGCGGCGTCGCGACAGGCGTCGGCTCCGCCGTGACGGTCACTGGGCGAATCCTTCGGCCAGCACGTCGCTCACGGTCGGCGCGGTCTCGACCAGGCCGACGCGCTTCGCGGTCTCGATGGTCTGCTGCCAGCCGGCGACGTTCTGCGTGCCGAAGCTCGACTGCGGCTTGCCCTGCACCGACCAGAACGGTATCGTCTTCAGCAGGACTTTCGCCTCGCGAGACGCGTCCATCTCGCTCACGGATTTGCCGACAGCCTGCACCGCGCCCGCGCCATCGCTGCCGGTCGCCTCGATCGCCCGACGTGTAGCGCGCAGGAAAGCCCGCACGAGTTCCGGCTGGGCCTTCAGGAACCTGTCACCGGTGGCGATGGTGAGACCGTAGGCGATCACGCCGTGGTTTGCGATCAGCATCTCGGTCACGGGCATTCCGGCCGACTCGGCCTCGATGGCTTCGTTCATCGTGAACCCCATCAAGGCATCGACCTGGCCGACCAGCAGTGGCTGCACGCCGAAGCCGATGTCCACGGAATTGACGTTCTTCGGATCGATCTTGTTGGCAGCGAGAAGCGCTGCCAAGGCCTGCGACGTCGCACTCGCCCGCTTCGAGCCGATCTTGGCGCCACGGGTGAGTTGCTGCGGCTCAGTGAGCGCCTTCGCCTTCGGGCTTATCAGCGCGATCGGGGTACGCTGGTAATAGACCGCGACCGACTTCACCGGCACCTTCTGCTCGGCCGCCTGCACCAGCACGAGTGCGTCGACGATGGCAATGTCCACCGCGCCGGCGCCGAGTTGCTTGACTGAGTCGGCTGAGCCGGAGCCGGAGATGATCGTCAGGTCGATTCCTTCGGCGGCATAGAAGCCACGCTCCTTGCCGAGGTAGAAGGGCGCGTGCTGACCGCCCGGCTTCCAGTCGAGGCGAAAGCTCACCTTGGTCTGAGGCTTCGGGGCGGCCTGAGCGAAGGCGATCGGCGTGTGGGCAAAGGCGAGCGCCGAAACCAGAACGAGCAGCGCCCGGCGCGAGAACGGAATGTGCATGAAGGACTCCTGAGGCTCAGTGTTGATCGAGGAAATCGCGGGCCCAGGCGACCGCACCGGCGGGCAGTGAAGTGCGCTGGACGTCCCAGTCGAGCGGCGCCGTGGCGTCGATGCCGAGCTTGGCCGACATGCCATCCACAGCCGACGGGTCGAGGCGGTTGCAGAACACCTTGGGTACCATGAACATGTCGGTGTCGGCCTGGAAACGCGTGGCCATCGCCCAGAGCACGTCGTCGTCGTTGTAGACGTCGACGTCGTCATCGACGGCGACCGCCAGCTTGATGTAGCTGTCGAGCCCCAGGAGCAGCATCAGCGCGTGGCGCGCCTGCCCCTCGGCGCTCTTCTTCATCGACAGGTAGGCGTGGAAGTGGGTCCCGGACTTGGGGTAGTTGAGTGCCACCAGATTGGGAACCATCTCCTTCAGTCGCCCGTAGACGTGCGCTTCCTTGGCGCTGCGGCCGAGCAGCAGATGGTCGTTCGACATGCCGGGAACGATGTCGAGAAAGATCGGCTCGGCGCGCCGGGTGATCGCCTTGACGACGAAGACATTGCGTGTCGATCGATAGGTCGAGTACCCCGTGTACTCCCCGAAGGGCCCCTCGTCTTCCTCGGTTCCAGCCAGGATCTCGCCTTCGATCACGTACTCGGCTGCGGCCGGCACCTCGACGTCGATCGTCTTGCAGCGCACCAGTTCGACCGGGCGTTTCAGCAGCGCCCCTGCGATCGCGAACTCGTCGACCTCCATGGCAACCTTTGCGGCTGCCGCCAGATAGATCGCCGGATGGCAGCCGATCACGACTGCGACTTCGAGATTCTTGCCACGCGCCTCGCAGCGTTGCAGGTGCTCCCAGATGTGGCCCCGAGAATGCAGGCTGGCCCCGAAGCGGTCGCGGCCCTTCAGTTGCAAGCGCTGGAAACTCAGGTTGCGAACGCCGGTGTCGGGGTCCTTGCAGACCAGAATCCCGGAGCTGATGTAGCGCCCGGCATCGGCTTCGAAGTGGCGCGTGATCGGCAAGGCACCCGCGTCGACCTCGGCGCCGCGTTGGACGACCTCCTGGCACGGCCCGGCGTCGACGACCTCCGCTGGCACCAGGTGCTCGAGCGCATGCGCCCAGGTGGCGTTGAAACCGCTTTGCGTCGTGCCCGCCATGCGTGCGATCCGGTCGCGATCGGCGAAGATGTTTGCGACCACCGGCGCCCCGCCAGCCGGCGCTTCGAAACGAACCACCGGATGACGCTTGCGAGCCTCGAGCTCGAGGATCAACGCGGTCTTCGCATAGTCGAGATCGGCAAGGCCGGCGACGCTGAGCAATTCAGCCGCGGGCAGATCGTCCAGGAAGGTACGAAGTGACGGCAAACTCGACGATTCAAGAGACGACGCCAACGTAAGCTCCCTGGAGGACGACTCTGCCACCGCGGACCCACCAGGAACCGGCTCGCCGTACAGATTGCGGTAATTTTGGGTCCACGAACTCGCCTCAGTTTGTAGAACAAACCCGATGCGTATTGTCCCAAGAAAGTTCTGTGCCAAGAGGCGACGGAGGCTAGACTTCGGCGCATCGTTGCAGGACCGCCGCGATTCAGAAGGGAGCATGTCGCGATGGATAGAGCCGCCCCGAGCACGCCGAGCGCGGACGAGCGGGTCTACGCTGCTATCCACGCGGCGGTGCAGGATCATTTGCTCGAACCCGGCATGAAGCTGAAGGAAGTCGAGCTCACCGAACTCTTCAAGGTCAGCCGTACCAGCGTTCGCACCGCCCTGCTCCGTCTGGCGCAAAAAGGGCTTCTCGAGCTGACTCCGAATCGCGGCGCGATGGTCGCCAAGCCATCGGCCGAAGACTGCCGACAGATCCTTGAATCGCGCCTGGCGGTCGAAGGCATGGTCATCGAGGTGCTCGCGCGTTCGGCCGACGCTGCCGTCGTCAAGTCGCTGCGCCAACATGTCAGCGCGCAGCAGCGCGCCTTTCAACGCGGCAATGTCGAGGAGGGGCATCGGCTTGCGATCGCCTTTCACCGCCTGCTTGCCCACCACTGCGGCAACCGTGTACTTGCCCGCTTGCTTGACGATCTGCTGTCCCGAATGCCTTTGATCATCCTCACACGCGGAGCTCCGCGCGCCGCTGGGGAGGCTACGCACTCGGATCACATCGATCTGGTCGAAGCCATTGCCGAGAGAAAAGTCGAGCCGGCCCGCCGCATCTTGCGGCGTCACCTTCAGGCGCTGCAGGAAGTGCTCGACCTTAGCGCCCCATCTGCTCCCAAGACGCTAGAGCAGATTTTTCGGCGATAGCTACGGTGCAACGTGGAAGAGCTGCCAGCGACACATCGGCGACGGCTGCTGCGACCAGGCGACCAGGCGTCGCAGCTTCACCCACCTAGACGCAGGCGAGCCGGGCGATCCGCGCCCGGCCACCGCTCGCCTGGCGGCAGAGCGATTCGCCGAGCGCCTTCGAGGCCGAGCTGGCGCAGATGTGCGACCAGCCGCCGGCCGATGAAGCCGCCGGCGCCGATCACGGTGCAGGTTTCGCTCATCGCCGGCTCACGCAGCCTTCCGGATCACGAAGCCTTCAGAGCCCGCCGATCGGATGGTGAAGCGCCGGATCCCGGTGCACCAGCAACTTCGGGCTGACGTTCTCGACGACGCGGAACGCCGGGCCCGCGATGCGACGCACATCCTGCACCGCCAGCATGTTGAAGCCGTGCGGCGGACCGTCGAGATACACCTTGTCGACCGGAACCAGCTCCACCGGCCGGTCGCCCATCTCGCGGTGCGAGTTGAAGTCGCGCACCGCGAACAGGGTGTAGCCGAGATCGGCGAGATAGCGGCAGAGATCGGTTTGCGCCAGGCCGCGGCTCCAGTCGACGTAGTGGCGGTGGACTTCGAAGACGACATGCGGCCGGTCTTCCTCCAGCGTCTTCGCGGCGCCGAGGAGGGCGGCATGCTCCGCACCCTCGATGTCGAGCTGGATGAGGCCGACCTTCAGCCGCCCCGCAGCCCGGTAGTCGTCGAGGGCCAGGACGCCGGACTGGTTCAAAATTGGGCCGTGAAGTCCCAAGAGCTTCGTCTTCGACTCGCCGCCATCCTCGCCGCGGATGCCGTCGCGTACTCGCGACTGATGTCTGTCGACGCTCGCGCGACGATCGAAGCGCTCGAGACCGCACGGAGAACCTTCCAGACGATCAGCGTCGCCAATGGCGGCCGAGTCGTCGACACCGCGGGCGATTCGGTGCTGGCGATCTTCCAGACCGCCGCTGGCGCGACTGCAGCCGCGCTTGCCATTCAGCACGAGCTGGAGAAACGCGCGGATGCATGTGCAGAAGACCGCCGCCTGCGCTTTCGCCTCGGGCTTCATCTGGGCGACGTGGTGCAAAAGGCCGACGGCTCCGTGTACGGCGACGGCGTCAATGTGGCCGCCAGGCTCCAGAGCGTTGCCCCCCCAGGCGGGATCGTCGCATCCGAGTCGATTCGGCTCGCGGTTCGCGGCAAGGTGGCGGCGTGTTTCGAGGACCTCGGGGATCACTCGCTCAAGAACATGGCGGAGCCCGTTCGCGCGCACCGCCTGGTCGCGGCTGGACCTGGCCAAGACGGCCAGCGGCCACCTGCTGCAGCAGCGCCATCGAGCCGAGGGTGGTGGCAGTGGCCTTTCGAAAGACGCAAGGTCTTGTTCATGTCGGCGGCCGTGGTGGCGTCGGCGATGGCGCTCACCGCATATTTCGGCATCACCGGACGGCCTACGCCATCCAATGAGGCGACCCGCGCGGATTCGCCATCGGCACCGCTTTCCATCCTGGTCTTGCCGTTTGCCAATCAGACCGGCGACGAGAAGAAGGCCTACATCGCTGACGCCTTGACCACAAGCATCACCGCTGACTTGTCACGCATTCGAGATGCTTTCGTCGTGCCGGCGACGACCGCCTTCACGTACAGGGCGAAAGGGCTGACGGTGCAGCAGGTCGCAAAGGACGCCGCGGTGCGGTTCGTGCTCGATGGAAGCGTGCTGGCGAGCGGCCAGGAGGTGCGTGTCACCGCCCAACTGGTCGACTCGAAGACCGGCGCACAGTTGTGGAACGAAAGTTTCAGGGGCGATCTGTCGAACCTCTTTGCGCTTCAGGACCAGGTGACGGCTCTCGTCGGCAACAGCATCGGCGAGCACATGGTGATCGTCGCCGCGCGGGAGAGCGAGACCCGAAAAAGCGCGCCCCAGGTTGTCGATCTGATGCTGCGCGTGCGCGCCTTGAATCTCCGGCCGTACTCGATCGAGAACTTTCGAGAAGCGGAGCGGCTGGATCGCGAAGCGCTGTCACAGGAGCCGAACAACGTCAACGCGATGGCCGATTTGGCGGCCACGCTCGCGATTCACTCCCAATGGATGGACGACTCGGACCCAGCCAGGGACAAGCAGCTCACGGATGCAAGAGACCTGGCGCTCAAGGTCAAGGCGATCGACCCGGGTCTTCGAGGGATCGAGCTTCCGCTCTACCTCTACGCCCAGGAACACAACGATTTCGATGGTGCGCGCCGCGCCCTCGAGGCAGCGCTTGCCAAGGACCCGAAGACCCCATCGGTCTACGGCAACTTCGGACTCTTTTATCTCGACATGGGAGAGCCGGAGCGTGCAATCCCGCTACTCAAGCAAGCCTTGACCGTGTACCCCAGGGGCAACGAGTTCGTTTTTGACAACCTTGGCCGTGCCTACCTGGCATTGGGGAACAACGACGCCGCGATCGAATGGCTCCTCAAGGCGGTCGACCTGAACACAGAGATGTGGGAGGTCTACTCGGGGCTCGCCATGGCGTACTCCAACAAGGGCGACAGGCAAAGCGCGTCACGTTACGTTGCCGAGTATCAGAAACGGGCGACTGCGCAAGGCTTGAAGGGGATCGAAAGCAATGCTCCGTCACCGGGGAGAGCGCCGGCCTTCCTGAAGTATTACCACGATCATTTTCTGCCGGAGTGGAAGAAGGCAGGCTTGCCATAGGTCCGCAAGCTCCCGTCGGGGCGCACCCCAAAGCCATGAGTGCAGCTCGGCAGCTTGCTACGCCGCCAGCCTGAGGCCGAGCGACGACGCCGGACTCGACAGACCCCCGCTCAACGGAACAAGTCGGCGAGCACGTCCCGCGTCGGCGTCTTGAACACCAGGTCGCCGGCCTCGCCCCCGAACACCATGCAGTTCCCCGGCGTGCTCCGGTTGACGATGCTCGTGCCCTGGGCGATGACCGTACCCGGGCCGATCTCGCAGCGGCCGATGACCGCACTGTCCGGATACATCACCACCCCTTCGCCGAGCGTTGGCGCGTCGCCGTGGTTCTTGCCGACGGTGCAGTTCTGGTAGAGCACGAGCCGGTTGCCGTAGCGCGCCTTGGCGAGGACGATGCCGACCGAGTGGCCGATGAAGAACACCTCCGGCAGCTCGATCTCGTAGAAAAGGTCGATGCCGTTCAGCGCCTTGTTCAGGCCGAAAAGCTTGTTGCAGAGCGCGCGCTCCGTGCCGGCGTGCCAGAGCGTGTTGGCCAGGTAGTAGAGGAAGATCGTGTACTGCGACGAGTGCAGGTGGTCGAACCGGCCCGGCGTCCACATCCGCACTTCGGCGATGCAGCGCTCGAGGCGCCGCAGGGCGGGCTCGAGCTGCACCTGCAAGGCCGGCCGCTCGGCTTCGCCGCGGCCGTCGGGGAAGAAGTTGTCGAGCTGCCGGCCGACGTAGTTCAGCAGGCCGTCGTTGCTGCCGAGGCTCAGGCTCAGCATGGCACGGCCTCGCCGAGCAGCGCCGGCAGCCGGTCGAGCAGGCTGCGGGGTCGCCAGCCGAACTCGCTGCGCATGCGCTCGATCGACACTGGGGCAGGCGAGGGCGCGGGCTCGTCGCGCAGGGCGCGCAGCTCGCAGCCCGCGAGCTCGCCGAGACGGGCGAACAGCTCCCGGTTGGCGACGTTCGCGCCGCTGGCGACGTTGTAGAGCGGCCGGGTGCCGCGGCTGGCGATCGCGACCAGGGCGTCGATCACGTCGTCGACATGGACGTAGTCGCGGGCCGCCTCTGCCGACGAGTCGACCTCTAGCACCGGGCCGCGACCCGGCGCGCGCACGCGGGCGAGCAGGGTGCCGAGAAAGCCGTCGGCGTCGTCCTCGGCGCCGCTGTAGACGCAGGCGAGCCGGGCGATCCGCGCCCGGCCACCGCTCGCCTGGCGGCAGAGCGATTCGCCGAGCGCCTTCGAGAGATCGTAGAGATGGCGCGGCTCGGCCGGGTCGAGCGCAAGCGGCGTGTCCTCGTCGACCCCGGCGCCGGCGAAGCCCGGGCAGCCGTCGTAGAGCCGGGTCGAGGAGAGATAGACCAGGGCGTCGAAGTCGGCCTGC
>JBDTUG010000065.1:0-13990 GCA_040007855.1 Caldimonas sp. | reverse complement strand
GGCAAGCTGAAGACGCTCGACCGCGACCTGAAGAGCGTCGTGTTCGGCCAGGAGCCGGCGATCGACGCGCTCGCCTCGGCGATCAAGATGGCGCGCTCGGGCCTGGGCCGGCCCGACAAGCCAATCGGCTCGTTCCTGTTCAGCGGCCCCACCGGCGTCGGCAAGACCGAAGTCGCCAAGCAGCTCGCGTTCATCCTCGGCATCGAGCTGATCCGCTTTGACATGAGCGAGTACATGGAGCGGCATGCGGTCAGTCGCCTGATCGGCGCGCCACCCGGCTATGTCGGTTTCGACCAGGGGGGCCTCCTCACCGAGGCGATCTCCAAGAAGCCGCACTCGGTGCTGCTGCTCGACGAGATCGAGAAGGCGCACCCCGATGTCTTCAACGTCCTGCTCCAGGTCATGGACCACGGTACGCTGACCGACAACAACGGCAGGAAGGCCGACTTCCGCAGCGTCATCATCGTCATGACGACGAACGCCGGCGCCGAGTCGCTCAACAAGTCGTCGATCGGCTTCACCAACTCGAAGGAAGCCGGCGACGAGATGGCCGACATCAAGCGCCTGTTCACGCCGGAGTTTCGCAACCGCCTCGATGCGACGGTGAGCTTCAAGGCGCTCGACGAGGAAGTCATCCTGCGCGTGGTCGACAAGTTCCTGCTCCAGCTCGAAGGCCAGCTCGCCGAGAAGAAGGTCGAGGTCACGTTCACCGACGCGCTGCGCAAGCAATTGGCCAAGAAGGGCTTCGATCCCCTGATGGGCGCCCGGCCTATGCAGCGCCTGATCCAGGACACGATCCGCCGCGCTCTCGCCGACGAGCTGCTGTTCGGCAGGCTGGTCGACGGCGGACGGCTGACCGTCGACGTCGACGCCGACGGCAAGCCGACCCTCGACATCCAGCCGGTCAAGAAGAGCGACAAGCCGAAGGCCGAGCCGGCCACCGCGTAAGCAGCTCGCACCACCGTCGGCTCTCGCCGACGGCGTGGGCGGCTGTCACGGCCGAAACGCTGCCGGGTCCTGGCGAAAGAACGCCTTCAGCAGCTCGTAGACCTCCGGCTGCTCGTTCCTGAGCTCCGTCGGCGCGACGAAGAAGACTTCCGAGGCGACCGCGAAGAATTCCTCGAGCGCCTCGGCGCCGTACGGATCGAGAAAAGTGTCTTCGCCGCGTTCGACCGCATCGGCGAAGCTTTCGTGCGCGTCGGCCAGCGCGTTCAGCCACACGCCGCGCTCGCTGAGCGGATCCACGGTCTCGAGGCCGGCGGTGACGCCGCCGCGCATGTCGATGACGTGAACGAACTCGTGGACGACGACGTTGTAGCCATCGACGGCCGAGGCGCCAGCGTCGTCGACGTCGCGCCAGGCGAGCATCACCGGGCCGCCGTGCATCGCCTCGCCGGCCAGCTCTTCGTCGAAGGCGTGGACGACGCCGTCGTCATCCTGGACCTCGCGGCGCGCGACCACCGCGTCTTCGTGGACGACGATGCCGACGAAGCCGTCGAGCCGGTCGAGGCCGAGCTTGAGCGCGGGCAGGCAGGCCTGCGCGGCGATGGCCACGGCCATCTCGTCGCTCACTTCGAGGCCGCGGGTTCCCGCGAACTCCTTGTCGGCGAGAAAGAGGGTCGCCATCTCGCGCAGCGCTTGCAGGTCGGCGGGGCTGCGCGCAGCGAGAAACGGGAAGCGCGCCAGGGTGAGTTGCCAGAGCGGCTCCGGGATCGGTCGGCGCTCGAGCGTGCGGCTGCGCCGCCAGCGCTGCACCCATCCGGTCATGGGAGCGCTGCGGCCCCGGCGCAGGCCGGAGCGACTCGGGCGAACCCGGCGCTCGTCCAGCGCAGGACCTCGGCGCGCGGGGGCACTGCGCCGTCGAGGTCCCAGTCGCTGAGGACGTGACGCACCAGCCCGGGGGTCAGCGAGTGGCTCGCCGGCGCGTGCGTATGGCCGTGGATCAGGATCGGTGCCTCGGCGCCGTGCAACCAGGCGAGCGTTGCGTTCAGGTCGACGTCGACCGTCTGTGACCGGGCGGACGCCGCGTGCCTCGATTCGCTGCGCCGCCGCGCGGCCCGTCCCAGCGCCGCCCGCCACGACAGCGGCAAGGCCAGGAAGGCGCGCTGCAGTCCGGGCCGGCGCACGAAGCGGCGGAAGCGCTGGTACGCGATGTCGTCGAGGCAGAGCGCGTCGCCGTGGGAGACCAGCACGCGCATGCCGAACGCCGAGACCAGTGTCGGATCGTCCAGGCGCGACACGCCGCTCGCGCGCAGCATGGCATTGCCAACCAGGAAGTCGCGGTTCCCGGCCATGAATGCCACCGTCCTCCGCGCCGCGGCTTCGCGCAGCACGACCACGCACCGCGCCTCGAAGCCGCGCTCGGCCAGGTCGTCGCCGACCCAGGCCTCGAACAGGTCACCGAGGATGAAGACCGCGTCGGCCGGGGTGTGGCGCAGGTGCGCGGCCCAGGCGTCGAAGGCGTTCGGCGTGTTCGCGGCGAGGTGCAGGTCGCTGATGAAGTCGATGGCCCGCCACTGCGCGGGCGCAACCAGAGTGGGCGTCGCCTGCGCAAAGGGCAGCGCGGTTGCGGGAGCGGGTTGCTCGGCCACGCCCCCGTCGGATCAGGACACGACCGTCGCGCGCGTGATCGTCACGTCTTCGAGAGGCACGTCGCCATGGCCGGAGCGGTTGGCGGTGCGCACCTGCTCGATCGTGTCGACGACCTCGTTGCCCTTGACGACCTTGCCGAACACTGCATAGCCCCATCCGGAGGGTGTTTCCGACTTGAAGTTGAGGAACTCGTTGTCGGCGCCGTTGATGAAGAACTGCGCCGTGGCCGAGTGAGGGTCCGAGGTCCGGGCCATGGCCACGGTGTATCGATCGTTCTTCAAGCCGTTCGACGCTTCGTTCTGGATCGTGTTGCCGGTCGGCTTTTGCTGCATGCCGGGCTCGAAGCCGCCTCCCTGCACCATGAAGCCCTTGATGACGCGATGGAACACCGTGCCGTCGTAGTGGCCGTTCTCGACGTTGGTGAGGAAGTTCTTCACCGTGATCGGCGCTTTCTCGTCGTCGAGATCGAGGCGGATCGTGCCCTTGCTGGTTTCCAGATCGACTGTCTTGGTCATCTCACTTCTCCACGGTTGCTTTCTTGATCGTCACCGGCGTCGTCGGCACGTCGCCCGGCCCGGTCGGGACGACCCGGATCCTGTCGACCACGTCCATCCCCTCGACGACCTTGCCGAACACGGCGTAGCCATTGCCGTCGCGCGACTGCGCCTGGTTCAGGAAGTCATTGTCCTTGACGTTGATGAAGAACTGCGCGGTCGCCGAGTTCGGGTCGTTGGTGCGCGCCATCGCGATCGTGCCGCGCTGGTTGACGAGGCCGGTGCGGCTTTCCAGGCCGATCGGCGGCCGGGTCGCCTTTTCCTTCAGGTCGGTGGTCATGCCGCCGCCCTGGATCATGAAGTTGGCGATGACGCGGTGGAACACCGTCCCGTTGTAGTGCCCGGCCTTCACGTACTGCAGGAAGTTCTCGACCGTCTTCGGCGCCTTGGCGGCGTCGAGCTCGACGACGATGTCGCCTTCGGAGGTGGCGAGCTTGACCTTCTGGGCAACGGCGGGTGCGGCGGCAGCCAGGGAGAGGGCGGCGAGTACGGCCATCAGGGTGCGGGAAAAGAGTCTGTTCATCGAAGGGTCTCCGGGGTCAACGATTCATGGTGGCGCTCGCCTGCGCCGCGACGGCCGGCGGGCTCGCCGCGGTCTTGGCCGCCGGCAAGGGCAGCCGGCGCACCAGTTCGAGCTTTCTCGACAGGGCGGCATTCGCAGGCTCGAGCCTGAGCGCCTTGGCGTACGCCTGGCCGGCGAGCATGGCGTACACGTCGCCGAGATTTTCCTGGGCCGTCGCGTAGCCCGGGCTGAGGCGCAGCGATTCTTCCAGTTCGGCGCGCGCCTTGGCGTAGTCTCCGGCCGCGGCATGCAGCGCGGCCAGATTGTTGTGCGGCTCGGCGAGCTCGGGGTAGTCCTGGGCAAGCTGCTCGAGCAGGGCCGCTGCCTCGCCGCCCCGACCGGAATCGGCGAGCACCACCGACTTGAGGAAGCGCATCTGCGCCTCCTTGGGCTTGCCGAGGAGGTACTTGTCGGCAAGTGCCAGCGCGGCCGCGGACTGGCCGGCGTGGTGCAAGCGCGTAACCTCGCTAAGGTCGTCGGCGAGCGCAGCGAAAACCGCCGCGCAGGGCGCGAGCGCGAGCGCGAGAAAAAGGGCGAAGGGGGAGGCGAACGCTCGAAGATGCATCGACGGTGACAGACGCGCCGGGCGCCTTGCTGTGTGCGGTGTCCGTGGCCTGCGAATCGCGCAGAAGGGGCCGCTATACTGATTCGATTGTAGGGTACGCGTTCATCGCGACGCCCCTCGGCGGCGCGATGCGCGCCGGCTCCGGCCCATGACACTCCGAATCCACAACACCCTGTCGCGGGCGAGCGAAGTCTTCGTACCGATCGAGCCGGGTCATGTCCGTCTCTACGTCTGCGGCATCACGATCTACGACTACTGCCACATGGGCCATGCGCGCTTCATGATGGCCTTCGATGTCGCCCAGCGCTGGCTGAAGACGCTCGGCTACCGCGTGACCTACGTGCGCAACGTCACCGACATCGACGACAAGATCATCAAGCGTTCGCTCGAGCGCGGCATTGCGATTCGCACCCTCACCGAGGAGATGATCGCCGCCCTGCACGAAGACGCCGACCAGCTCGGCATCGAGCGGCCCAGCCACGAGCCGCGGGCGACCCAGTACGTGCCGGAGATGCTCGAGATGATCGCCACCCTCGAGAAGAAGGGCTTCGGCTACCGCGCCAGCAACGGCGACGTGAACTTCGCGGTGCGCAAGTTTCCCGGCTACGGCAAGCTCTCGGGCAAGTCGATCGACCAGCTCCGCGCCGGCGAGCGGGTGGCCGTCCTCGACGGCAAGGAAGATCCGCTCGACTTCGTGATGTGGAAGGCGGCCAAGGACAGCGAGCCGGACGACGCCAGGTGGCCGAGCGAGTTCGGGGTCGGCCGGCCCGGCTGGCACATCGAGTGCTCGGCGATGTGCAAGGCCCTGCTCGGCGAGCACTTCGATATCCACGGCGGCGGCCAGGATCTGCAGTTCCCCCACCACGAGAACGAGATCGCCCAGAGCGAAGGAGCGAGCGGCGGGCCGTTCGCCAACGTCTGGATGCACAACGGCCTGCTCAACGTCGACAACGAGAAGATGTCGAAGTCGCTGGGCAACTTCTTCACCATCCGCGAGGTGCTCGCGCGCTACGACGGCGAGACGATCCGCTTCTTCATGCTGCGCACGCACTACCGCAGCCCGTTCAACTTCAGCGACGCCAACCTCGACGACGCGAAGAGCGCCCTGCGCAGGCTCTACACCGCGCTCGACAAGGCCGACTTGGCGGAAGGCGCCGAGCCGGTCGATTGGAGCGAGCCGCGCGCGGCGGCGTTCCATGCGGCGATGAACGACGACTTCAACACGCCGATCGCGGTCGCCGTCCTGTTCGAGCTGGCCGCCGAGGTCAACCGCGCCAACAACCCGGCCGACGCCCGCCTGCTCAAAGGCCTGGGCGCGACCCTCGGCATCCTGCAGCAGGCGCCGCGCAGCTATCTGCAATCGGGCGGCGCCGTCGACGAGGCGGCCGTCGCCGCACGCATCGAGGAGCGCCGCGCCGCCAAGGGGGCCGGCGACTACGCCCGCGCCGACGAGATCCGCAAGACGCTGGCCGATCAGGGCATCGTCCTCAAGGACTCTGCGGCCGGTACGACCTGGGTGAGGGCCTGAGCTTGCCGGCGAAGACGCCGATGATGGCCGCGGCGACGCCGACGGCCGAATTCTGGGACGACGCCTGCCGGCATCTCTCCCGACGCGACCGCGTCATGAGGAAGCTGATCCCGCGCTTCGCCGACGGTCGGCTCGAGTGCCGGGGGGATGCATTCACCACCCTGGCCCGTTCCATCGTCGGCCAGCAGATCTCGGTCAAGGCGGCGCAGGCGGTGTGGGACCGCCTCGTGGCGTTGACCACCGGCTCCTCGTACGGGCTCGAGCCCGCCGCGGTGCTCGCCCTGGATGCGCCGCAGATCCGCGCCGCCGGCCTCTCGGCGCGCAAGGTCGAATACCTGTGCGACCTGGCGCAGCACTTCGAGTCCGGCACGGTGCACGTAGCCGACTGGCAGCGGATGGACGACGAGGCGATCATCGAGGAGTTGGTCGCGATCCGCGGCATCGGTCGCTGGACGGCCGAGATGTTCCTGATCTTCCACCTCTTGCGCCCCAACGTGCTGCCCCTCGACGACGTCGGCCTGATCAAGGGCATCAGCGTCAACTATTTCAGCGGCGAGCCGGTCTCGCGCGCCGAGGCGCGCGAGGTCGGCGACGCCTGGGCACCGTATCGGTCGGTAGCGACTTGGTACATTTGGCGCAGCCTCGAGCCTTTGCCGGTCTCGTATTGACCGAGGGGCGGCACTCCATGAGCAAACGACACTTCCTCGATTTCGAACAGCCGGTCGCCGAGCTCGAGTCGAAGATCGACGAGCTTCGCTACGTGCAGAACGAGTCGGCGGTCGACATCTCCGAGGAGATCGACCGCCTGAGCAAGAAGAGCCTGCTCCTCACCAAGGACATCTACTCGGGCCTGACGCCCTGGCAGGTGACGCAGATCGCGCGCCACCCGCAGCGGCCCTACACGCTCGACTACATCGCCGAGGTGTTCACCGACTACCAGGAGCTGCACGGCGACCGCGCGTTCGCCGACGACCAGTCGATCGTCGGCGGCCTGGCCCGCTTCAACGGCCAAGCCTGCATGGTGCTCGGCCATCAGAAGGGGCGCGACACCAGGGAGCGCGGCCAGCGCAACTTCGGCATGTCGCGGCCCGAGGGCTATCGCAAGGCCCTGCGCCTGATGAAGCTGGCCGAGAAGTTCGGCCTGCCGGTGTTCAGCTTCGTCGACACGCCGGGCGCCTATCCCGGCATCGGTGCCGAGGAGCGCGGCCAGTCGGAGGCGATCGGCCGCAACATCTTCGAGATGGCGCAGCTCGAGGTGCCGATCATCGTCACCATCATCGGCGAAGGCGGCTCGGGCGGCGCGCTTGCCATCAGCGTCGGCGACCAGCTGCTGATGCTCCAGTATTCGATCTATTCGGTGATCTCGCCGGAAGGCTGTGCATCGATCCTCTGGAAGACCGCCGAGCGCGCGGCCGACGCCGCCGAGCAGCTCGGCATCACCGCGCATCGCCTGAAGGCGCTCGGCCTGGTCGACAAGATCGTCGCCGAGCCGGTCGGTGGAGCGCACCGCGACACCAAGCAGATGGCCGCATTCCTGAAGCGCGCCCTCAACGATGCGTTTCGCCAGGTGAGCGACCTGCCGGTGAAGGACCTCGTGCAACGCCGCTACGAGCGGCTGCAGTCGTACGGCCGCTTCAGCGACACCACCGAGCGCTGACGCCGGCGCCGCGCTGCGACCACGCACCGTCGGCGTTGCCTACAGCGGCGGGCGTGACTCGCTGGCGCTGCTCCACGCCACCCTCGCCGCCGCCGAGCCGCTCGGCATTCGCGTCGTCGCGTTGCACGTTCACCACGGCCTGAGCCGCGAGGCCGACCGCTGGCTGGTCTATGGGCAGGCGCTCTGCACACGCTGGGCGCGGCGCGGCCGGCCGGTCGAGTTCGCCGCCCACGTCGTCGCCGGGCGACCGGGGCGGGGCGAGAGCGTCGAGGCCTGGGCGCGCCAGGCGCGTTATCGCGCTCTGCGCGCGCTGGCGCAGGCGCGCGGCATCGATCTCGTGCTGCTCGGCCACCATCGGCGCGACCAGGCCGAGACCTTCGTCCTGCAGGCGCTGCGCGGCGGCGGTGTCGCCGCGCTCTCGGCGATGCCGCGCCAGATCGAGCGCGAGGGGATCACCTGGGCACGGCCCTGGCTCGACGAGCCGCGCGAGGCGATCGACGGCTACGTCCGCCGGCATCGCCTCGGCCCGGTCGAGGACGACACGAACGGCGACCTGCGCTTCGCCAGAAACCGCCTGCGCACGCGCGTCTGGCCGGCGCTGACGAGCGCCTTCGCCGACGCCGAGGCTTCGCTGGCCGGCGCGGCCGAGCGGGCACAGGAGGCGGCCGCGGCGCTCGCCGAGCTCGCGGCGATCGATCTTGCCGCGATCGCTTCCGGCGACGCCCTCGACCTATCGGCGTGGCGTGCCCTCTCCGCGCCCCGGCGGGTGAATGTCCTGCGCGCCTGGCTGCGCGAGTGCAGCGGTCGGGCAGCGCCGGCAAGCCTGGTGGCGCGGATGAAGACCGAGCTGATGCAGGCGGGCGCACTGCGCTGGCCGGGCGAGAGCGGCGAGTGGCGCAGTTACCGCGGCCGCCTGAGCTTCGAAGCGAGCGCGCCGCCGGCGGCGAAGGCCGCGGCAGCGAAACCGAGCGGGCCAGTCGACCTGAGTGTGCCCGGTGTGCATGCCATCGACCGCTGGCACGGCGCCTTCGTCGTCACTCCGGTCGCATCGGGTGGCATGGCGCTCGCCGTCGCGGCCCGCCTCGTGCTGCGCGAGCGCGCCCCGGGCGACCGCTTCCAGGCCGGACTCGCGCGGCCGCCGCGCAGCCTCAAGCTGCAGTACCAGGCCGCCGGCGTGCCGGCCTGGTGGCGCACCGGGCCGGTCGCCTGTCACGGCGGCCGCACTGTCTTCGTCGCCGGCCTGGGCGTCGACGCACGGGCCCTCGCCGCGCCCGGCGAGGCGCAGGTGAGCCTCGAATGGCGGCCGCGCTGACCGCGCCGGCCGGGGCGCCGCCGCACGAGGCGGCGAGACCGCGCCGATAGAATTGCCGGTCGCCTTTCCTCGGCCGCCTCCTGGCACGCGGTCGCCCGATTCCAGACGCCTCCGGGCGTCTTTCTCTCCATGGCACTGATCGTTCACAAGTACGGCGGCACGTCGATGGGCTCGACCGAGCGCATCCAGAGCGTGGCAAGGCGGGTCGCAAAGTGGGCAAGGGCGGGGCACAGGATGGTCGTCGTGCCGTCGGCAATGAGCGGCGAGACGAATCGCCTGCTCGCGCTCGCCAGGCAGCTCTCGCCCGAGCGCACCAGCCCCGAGGTGCTGCGCGAGCTCGACATGATCGCCTCGACCGGCGAGCAGGTGTCGGTCGGCCTGCTCGCGATCGCCCTGCACGCCGAGGGCCTGCCGGCGGTCAGCTACACCGGCTGGCAGGTGCCGATCGCGACCGACGCCGCCTACACCAAGGCGCGGATCCGCTCGATCGACGACAAGCGCATCCGCACCGACCTCGACGCGGGAAAGGTCGTCGTCGTGACCGGCTTTCAGGGGGTCGATCCCGAGGGGCACATCACGACGCTCGGGCGCGGCGGCTCCGACACCTCGGCGGTCGCGGTCGCGGCGGCCCTGAAGGCCGACGAGTGCCTGATCTTCACCGACGTCGACGGCGTCTACACGACCGACCCGCGGATCGTCGCCGACGCGCGGCGGCTGAAGAGCATCAGCTTCGAGGAGATGCTCGAGATGGCGAGCCTGGGCTCGAAGGTGCTGCAGATCCGCTCGGTGGAATTCGCGGGCAAGTACCGCGTGCCGCTGCGCGTGCTGTCGAGCTTCACGCCGTGGGACATTCCGATCGACGAAGAAGCGCGCTCGGGCACGCTCATCACCTTCGAGGAAGACGAAAAAATGGAACAAGCCGTCGTGTCGGGCATCGCCTTCAACCGCGACGAGGCCAAGATAAGCCTCATGGGCGTGACCGACAAGCCGGGCATCGCGTACCTGATCCTGGGCCCGGTGGCCGATGCCAACATCGACGTCGACGTCATCATCCAGAACGTCTCGCACGATGGCCGGACCGACTTCTCGTTCACGGTGCACCGCAACGACTACGCGCGGACGATGGACCTGATGAGGAGCGCCGTGATTCCCAATACCGGCGCCGCAGGGCTGGTCGGCGACGACCGGATCTGCAAGGTGAGCATCGTCGGCATCGGCATGCGCTCGCACGTCGGCGTGGCAAGCAAGATGTTCGCGGCACTGAGCGAAGAGGGCATCAACATCCAGATGATCACGACGAGCGAGATCAAGACCAGCGTCGTCATCGACGAGAAGTACATGGAGCTCGCCGTCCGCGCCCTGCACAAGGCCTTCGATCTCGACCAGGCGCCAGCGCCCGCCTGAGTCGATCTCCGGCTTCTTCGAGCGGCCCCAGGCGGCCGACGCCGAGCAAGGAGCAGGCCAGTGCATTGACGCTTCTTGTCGATCGCTCGCGCCGACCGACACGTTTCGTCTCAGGGCAAGTCCTTCCCCCGTGAAAAGGAGTGCGCGCGCGAGTTGCGTCACGTAGAGTGACCTGACCAAGAAGAGATCGCGCTCGCATCCTGGGGAGGAACACGGCTTGCGTGAACCACAGCAGTTGGCAATAGAGCCGGGCGCACCGGCGGTGTCGGAGCCGGATGCAACCGCATTGCCAGAAGCTCGGGGCACTGCATCGTCATCGGTTCCGCCCGGGCAAGACGATTCGCCAACGACCGGCCCGCTGGCCGGGCTTTGCCTGATCGCGCGGCTCCATCACGTCACGGCAGACCCGGACCACCTGGCGCACTGACCACTCACATTCCCGACCCCCCAGGAGGCTGACATGAACACGCCCGTCGCTACCGCGCCTGCGCACCCGCTCTGGTCCTTGCTGGCGCGCTATCGCGACGTGCTGAATGCATCGTGGGCGGTGCGCCACGAGCTCGCCGGGCCGGCGCGGCTGACCGACGAGGCGGCGTTCCTGCCGGCCGCTCTGAGCCTGCAGGACACGCCCGCCCACCCGGCACCGCGCCGGGTCGCGTGGGCGGTCTGCCTGCTGTTCGTGATTGCGGTCGTGTGGGCGATCCTGGGCGAGATCGATATCGTCGCCGTCGCGCCTGGCCGGATCGTCGTCAGCGACCGCACCAAGACCCTGCAGCCGCTCGAGACCAGCATCGTCAAGCGCGTGCTGGTCAAGGACGGCGACTCCGTGCAGGCCGGGCAGGTGCTGGTCGAGCTCGATGCCACCAACGCCAGCGCCGACAGCGCGAGCGTGCGCGAGCAGCTCGGATCGGCCGACTCGGAGGCCCGTCGCACGGCTGCGCTGCAGGAAGCGCTGCGTGGCAACCGTGCACCGGTCCTGCAGCCGCCGGGCACGCAAGGCGGCGGACGGGAGGGCGACGCGGCGAGCTCGGCGCAGCTGTTCGCCGAATGGGACGACATCACCGCCAAGATCGGCAAGCTCGACGCCGAGCGGGCGCGCCGGCAGGCCGAGATAGAGACGGTGCGCGAGCTGATCGCCAAGCTGCAGGCGACCTTGCCGATCGCCCAGCAGCGCGAGGACGACTTCAGGAGGCTGACCGAGCAGGGCTTCATCTCGGCGCACGCCGGCCAGGACCGGATGCGTGAGCGGATCGAGCAGGAGCGCGACCTCGCGACCCAGCGGGCCCGCCTGTTCGAGGCGCAGGCGGCGCTCCGGGAAGCCGAGCGGACCCGCCAGGCCTACGGCGCCGAGACGCACCGCCTGCTCGGCGAGCGGCTCGCCCAGGCGACCCTGAAGCGCCAGCAGCTGATCCAGGAAGTCAGCAAGAACGAGCAGCGCTCCCGTCTCACCCAACTGACCGCGGCGGTCGCCGGCACGGTGCAGCAGGTTGCGATCCATACCGAAGGCGGCGTGGTGACGCCGGCCCAGGTGCTGATGGTGATCGTGCCCAAGGACGCGAAGGTGACGGCCGAGGTCGTGATCGACAACAAGGACATCGGCTTCGTCAATGCCGGCGACAAGGCGGAGGTCAAGTTCGAGACCTTCCCGTTCACCCGCTACGGCACCGTCGCCGCCCGGGTGAGCAGCGTGACGGCCGACGCGGTGACCGACGAGAAAAGGGGCGCCATCTTTCCGGCCACCCTGACCCTGTCGCGCTCCAACGTCGACGTCGACGGCAAGAAGATCAACCTCGGGCCGGGGATGAACGTCACGGCCGAGATCAAGACCGGCAAGCGCCGCGTCATCGAATACCTGCTGAGCCCGGTGCAACGAACGCTGGGCGAGAGCCTGAGCGAGCGATGAGCGAGCGCCTCCGATCGGCCGCTGTTCGCGGCGCTGGTCGAGGCGAATGTCGGGGCTGCGAGAGGCGTCGCGCGCCGACGCGCGGCCGGGACGTTCGCCTTCGCTCTTGCATTCAACGCTGCAGGCTACGCGGCGCCGGAAGGTCAAATGTGAGCGGCGCGAATCGTGCGCGCCGCGGCGGCGGCGCCGACAACCTCGAGGCCGCGAACAAGGCTTTCACCGCCAGGTTCAAGCGATTGCTGTACGGGTACTACGCGGTTGGCGCGATCAGCGTCGTTGGCGCCAGCTTCTTTCCCGAGGCCGCGGAAGGCGCCATTCGAGCCTTGTTCTGGATCCCCACGGTCGCGGGACTGAGCCCGATTTCGACCATGCCTTCACTCATGGTGATCGCTGCACTTCTCTTCGCGATTCCCTTGGGGGTTGTCCATATGGTCGCCAGCGAGCCCGTCGGCGAGCGGCTTCGATGGGGATTGAAGACGCAGGCCGCGCACGTTCGTGTTTGTGTACCTCATCGGCGTTCCAGTGCTGCTACTGCTTGTCTATCTGGTCTACGCATTGCCCTCGCCCGTGACTCAAACCCCCGTGACGTAACGCAGTACCACGTCGAGCAGCTCAAGACATCGGACGCCAGGACGCTGCTCGACTCGAAGGTCCAGGACCTCGTCAGCGCCATGGCCGCATTCGCGCCGCCCGCCTCGGCCAGACGACGCTGCCGGCCAGCTACCAGACGACGCTGCTGCCGATCATCGGCGCCGACTGGGGGCCCTGAGCGGAAGTGGTCGGGCGATCCGGAGCGCGTAAAAGCTGGCGGGGCGGGCTGCTCGCCCCGCCCGCGCCGGGGCCATGCGGCCGGACGGGAAGGCGACCGCTAGAATCCGCCCCCACGGAGCTGTGACCGAGTGGCCGAAGGTGCTCCCCTGCTAAGGGAGTATGTGGGCAAAACCTGCATCGAGGGTTCGAATCCCTCCGGCTCCGCCAAGTGACCTTGGAACGACGCCCCGAAAGAAGGGGCGTTTTTCATAGGTGAGAGGCTGAAACGTCATCCACTAACGTCCGCCTAAGTCCCGCAAGATCCCAAAATCTTGTGGGGGTAGATCAGGAGTGGAAGGTGAGTCCGCCACGCCCCAGAAAGCCAGGGAACTGTCGCCGCTCGCCGCTGGAGCACGAAGTTGGGTACTCCGGCCTTCGGCTCACCATCGCCGGACGCTAACGCGAGATGGGTTTGGGAAGCTTTCCGACGATCACCCTCGCCGAGGCCAGGGAACGGGCGCGCAAGCAGCGGGCGCTCCTCTAGTTAGGAAGGGGCAGACCTCATATCGGCCCGCCAGGCGGCCCGCAGCGCAGCCTCCGCCGAGCGTCAGGCGCAGAAGACGTTTTCCGAAGTCGCTGCGCAGCAATCGCTCAGCACGAACAGTCCTGGAAATACGGGAAGCACGGGGCCACGCGGGTCAGATCCCGCATCGAACTCGTACTGGATTACGCCCCGGCCCGGGGCTATCGGGACGGAATCAATCCCGCGCGCTGGAAAGGAAACCTCGATGCGGCGTTGCCGAATGCTTCGAAGGTTGCACCCGTGCGCCACCACGCCGGGAGCCCACCTGCCGGACGATCCTCTCTTCCCGGGGATGCTCGGACCCCTTTCCGACATGAGTCTCACCGCGGTCCTGCGAAGGATGAAGCAGGACGTCCGCGTGTGGGATGACTCGGGCACCTTCCGGGCTAGGCTCGGTCGCGCGCCGGATCAAACGGTCGCGATGCGTATCAGGTTGGTGGTGCCAGGTGTGCCAAAGGGCATGCCGGCAACGGCGACGATCGTCTCGCCGGTCTGAGCAAAACCCTGGCCGCGCGCCACCTCGCGGGCGCGTTCAGTCATCTCGTCGACGTCGCTCACGTCGTCGATGTGCACCGAGTGC
>JBDTUG010000064.1:0-14042 GCA_040007855.1 Caldimonas sp. | reverse complement strand
GCCGACGCGGCGATGAACGAGGCCTTCGAGCGGCTCGCCGAGGCCAAGGACGAGAACCCGGTCCTGAAGATCGAGCATCGCGAGATCCGGTCGCGGCGGCGTGCCGGCGGCGTCGTCTGGTTCGACTTCAGGGAGCTGTGCGGCGGGCCGCGCTCGCAGAACGACTACCTCGAGCTCGCTACCCAGTTCCACACCCTGCTGCTCTCGGGCGTGCCGCAGATGTCGCCGCGGCTGGCCTCGGAGGCGCGCCGCTTCACCTGGCTGGTCGACGTGCTCTACGACCGGCGCGTAAAGCTGATCGTCTCGGCCGCCGTCGAGCCGGAAGCGCTGTATACCGAAGGGCCGCTCGTCCACGAGTTCCCGCGAACCGTCTCGCGCCTGCGCGAGATGCGCTCCGTCGAGTTCCTCGCCGAAGCGAAGCGAAGCGTCGACACCTCGCTCACCTGACGACCATGACTCCCGTCCGGATCGCTCTTCAGGCCTGCGCCCTGGTCGTTGCCCTGGCCTGCGCTGACGTCGTCGACGCCGCAGCGGCCGATCCCGCCAGCGCGGCCAGCGCCTCGCGCCCGCCGTACGCCATGGAACGAGATCGCGTCGCCGTCGAGCGCGCCGCGGTCGCAGCCCGCTTCGCCGAGCGCGAGCAGGAGTGCCGGGGCCGCTTCCTGGTCACGCAATGCGTCGACAACGCGAAACGGGATCGGCGGCAGGCGCTCGACCGGCTGCGTGCACGCCAGCTCGGCGTCGACGAGGCGCGGCGCCGCGAACGGGCCGACGAGCGCAAGGCCGAGCTCGCCGCGAAGGCGGTAGAAGAAGCCGGCGCCGAGACGGCGCGTGCCGCCCGCAGCGCGGCCCGCCCGGCCGGCGGAGCGGCGTCGCACGGCACGGCCGCCCGGGCGCCGGAGCCACGTCGGTCGGCTTCGGCGGCGGCGGCGGGAAGCGCGGCAAGCGGCGCCGCGCGTCGGCCTGCCGCCGCGGTCAGACCACTCGGCTCCGGCAGTCCGCGGCCGCGCGAATCGGCGACGCTGCGGCAGACCCGCGAAGCGCAGAAGCGCGCTGCCTTCGAAGGCCGCAAGCGTCGGGCCGCCGAGCATCGCGAAGAGGCGGCGGCCGATGCGATCCGGCGGATGTCGGCGAAGCCGCCGGCGGCGCCCCTGCCGGCACCTGGCGCAGGCGCGGGACCCGCGGCGCGCTGAGCGGCGGCCTGCTCAGCCCAGGGATTCCACCCGGACCAGCGCCAGCGAGAGGTTGTCGCCCGAGCCTCGGGCCCGTTGGCGCGCCTTGCCGACCAGCATCTCGGTCGCTTCGCGCGGTGGCAGGGCATGGACGATGGCGCCCAGCTCGCGCGGCGTGAAGTAGTGCCACAGGCCGTCGCTGCAGGACAGCACGCTGTCGCCAATCTCGAGCTTGTCGATGTGCTTTTGCGAAAGCGGCGGATCCTGGAAGGTGCCGAGGCAGCCGGTCAACAGGTTGGACTGCGGATGGTTGTTCGCCTCTTCCTCGCTGATCTGGCGCTCGTCGACGAGTCGTTGCACGTAGGAGTGATCGATCGAGCGGCTCACCATCTCGGCGGCGCGGAAGTGATAGATGCGCGAGTCGCCGGCATGGACGAAATCGCATTCGCGCGTCGGGCTGATGAGGAAGGCGGCGATCGTGCTGTGCGGCTCCTCTTCGGAGGTGATCGCGGTCAGCTTGATCATGAGGTGGGCTTCGAGCACGAGCTGCTTGAGCGCCTCGGTCGGGTCGTCGCGGCTCGGCGAATAGCGCTCGAACAGTTGCTGCGCGGTGAGGAGGACCTGGTCGGCCGCCTTGCGCCCGCCGCTCTTGCCGCCCATGCCGTCGGCGAGAACGCCCATCACGCAGCCAGGTACCCGGCCATGCGGCAGGACCTGGACCTGGTCTTGTTGATAGGCTCGATCGCCGCGGTGCAAGCCGGTTGTCGCAGAAAGCCGATAGCCCAAGCTCGAGGTTGCCATGGCCGAAAACTATAATCGCTTTGCTCTTCATCAAATGGCCCAAAACCGCGAACTAGTCGCGTGTCCAAGGGCGTCAATGGACGACAACCTGCACTCCCTGCCGCGCCGTTTGATCGAACTGCAGATCGAGCATGCGGACCTCGACAACCTCATCGACCGTGCGACCCTCGACGCCGGCGGCGACGATTTGGCGCTGCGTCGACTGAAAAAGCGTCGCTTGCTGCTGCGCGACCGGATCGCCCGCATCAAAGCCGAGCTCGAGCCGCCGCAGCCGGCATGAGCCCGCCGGGCCGCCCCAAGGGCGAATACCGGAGTGCGCAGCACGAAGCTACTCCAGGGGGCGCGCCCGGCCGCGCCGAGCGCGAACGCCGCGGCCTCGGAGGCGAGGCCGGCTGATGAGCCCGCTGCAGCGCGCCGCCGTCGCCGCTCTCGCCCGGGGCGGATCGCTCGCCGCCGCCGACCCGAACCACGCGGAGCGGCAGGAGCAGCTCGCGATGGCCAGTGCGGTCGCGGCGGCGATCGACACCCGCTCGCCGCTGGTGGTCGAAGCCGGCACCGGCGTCGGCAAGACCTACGCCTACCTCGTGCCGGCCTTGCTGTCGGGCGTGCGCACCCTCCTCAGCACCGCGACCAAGACGCTCCAGGACCAGCTGTTCCTGCGCGACCTGCCGCGCCTGCGCGACGCGCTGGGCGTGCCGGTGACGCTCGCCTTGCTGAAGGGCCGCGCCAGTTACCTGTGCATGCACCGGCTCGGCCTGGCGCGCCACGAGGTCCAGCTTCCCGACCGCTTTGCCACCCGGGCGCTGGCGCGGATCGAAGCCTGGGCGCAGACCACCGCGAGCGGCGATCTCGCCGAACTCGAGGGCCTGGACGAGCGCAGCAGTGTCATCCCGTTCGTCACCTCTTCGCGCGAGAACTGCCTGGGCAGCGATTGCCCGCAGTTCAAGGGTTGCCACGTCAACAAGGCGCGCCGCGAAGCGATGGCGGCCGACGTGGTGGTCGTCAACCATCACCTGTTCTTCGCCGACCTGGCCTTGCGCGACAGCGGCGTGGCCGAGTTGCTGCCGAGCGTCGAGCTGGCCGTGTTCGACGAAGCGCACCAGCTCGGCGAAGCCGGCGTGCAGTTCCTGGGCACCGTGCTTGGCTCGTCGCAGCTGATCGACTTCGCCCGCGACATGCTGGCCTGCGGGCTGCAGCAGGCGCGTGGCCTTCTGCCCTGGCCCGAGCTCGCCGCGGCCTGCGACAAGGGTGCCCGCGAGCTGCGCCTCGCCGCGGTAGGGCGGATCGGCGAGGTGCGGGCCAGCCTGAAGCTGCGCTGGTCCGAGCGCAGCGGCGACGCTGACTTCGGTGCCGCGCTGGAGCAAGTCGGCGTGGCCTGCGAAGCGGCGCGCGCGGCCCTCGACACGGTGAGCGAGCTCGCCCCCGACTTCGTCCGCCTGGCCGAGCGGGCGGCGCGGCTCGGCGCGCTGGCCGGCCGGTTCACCTTGCCGGCCGAGGAGGGCAAGATCCGCTGGCTCGACCTGTCGCCACATCAGGCGCGGCTGGTCGAGTCGCCGCTCGACATCCGCGAGGCGATGCGCGCCGAGATGCGGGGTGTGTCGAAGGCCTGGATCTTCACCTCCGCGACGCTCGGCGACGACGAGCGCCTGAGCTGGTTCACCGAGGCCACCGGACTCGAGGCCGCGCCGACGCTGCGCGTCGGCAGCCCCTTCGACTATGCCAACCACGCCCGGGTGTTCGTGCCGCGCGCGTTCATCAAGCCGGGCGAGCCCGGCCATCCGCTGGCGGTCGCCGATCTCGCCGGCCGCTGCGCGCGCGCGCTCGGCGGCCGCACCTTCGTCCTGACGACCACCCTTCGCGCGCTGCAAGCGGTCGGTGTTCGCCTGGGCGAGCTGCTGGCCGGCGACGCCGAGCCGATCGAGGTTCTCATCCAGGGACAGGGGTCGAAGCGCCAGCTCATGCAGCGCTTTCTCGATTCACCGCGGGCCGTGCTGGTCGGTTCGCAGAGTTTCTGGGAAGGCATCGACGTCCCGGGCGAAGCCTTGCAATGCGTCGTCATCGACAAGCTGCCTTTCCCGCCGCCCAACGACCCGCTGGTCGAAGCGCGGGTGCGCCGGCTCGAGGCAGAAGGACGCAACGCCTTCACCGACTACTTCGTCGCCGAGGCGGCGATATCGCTCAAGCAGGGCGCCGGCCGGCTGATCCGCAGCGAAGCTGACCGCGGTCTTCTCGTGGTCTGCGATCCGCGCATGGCGGCGATGAGCTACGGACGGCGCCTGTTCGCGGCCTTGCCGCCGATGGCGCGGCTGGAGCGGGAAAGCGAGGCGCTGGAGTGGCTGGCCGGGCTGGCCGGCGCGCCGGTCAGCGCCTGAGCACGGCGACGCGCGCTCGGCCCGGCCACCGGGTCTGGCGGGGGTTCGCCGGTCCGTCTACCAGAGCTGCCACCAGCGCGACTTCCGGTTGCCCAGGCCGTTGACGACGACGGTCGAGTTCGGAAAGCTGGTCTTGAGGACCCGGGCCGCGTCGTCCCGGAGCTGCGTGAGGCCGAGCCGGTCGTAGCTCTGCACCATGATGTAGAGCGCTTCCTCGACCGAAGGCGACTGCTGGAATTCCAGCACCGCCTGCTGAGCCCGGTTCGCGGCTGCGACATAGGCGCCGCGCCGGAAGTAGTAGCTGGCGACGTGGACTTCGTAGGCGGCCAGCGAGTTGACGATGTAGTTCATGCGCAGGCGCGCATCGTCGGCGTAGGTCGATTGCGGGTACTGCTCGACCAGCTGGCGGAACGACTGGAACGAATCGCGCGAGGCTTGCTGGTCGCGTTCGGAGAGGTCCTGGCTGGCCAGCGAGCCCAGCAGGCCGAGGTTGTCGTTGAAGTTGATCAGGCCCTGCAGGTAGAGCGCGTAGTCGACCGCGGGGCTGGTCGGGTGTTGCTTGAGGAAGCGCTCGAGGGTGGCCAGCGCCTGCGCCTTTTCGGTGGTCTTCCAGAGCAGGAAGGCGCGTTCGATCTGCGCCTGCTGGGCGAGCAAGGATCCGGCGGCGCGGCCTTCGAGGCGCTCGTAGAGCTTGATCGCCTTCTCGTAGGCGCCGGCGGCGGCCTCGAGCTTGGCCTCGGCGTAGAGCTTCTCGGGCGACCAGCGCGCGGTTTCATCGCGCGGCGTGGTGTCGCAGGCGGTCAGGAAAATGGCCGCGGCGGACATCACCGACACTGTGAGCCAGGAACGAAGGGTCATCCGGAACGTCGTCATGCGGGAATCGTCGCTCGCGCGATTCGGAGCGCGACGAGAGGGTCGAGGTGGAAGGCGAATCTTATAGGCTCGAGACGATCCAGCCGCCGGCAGGCCAGGCCGCCCTGGCGGCAGGCGAAGCGACGGCCGAGGCCGACGACGACGCCCCGGAAACGCGCGAGGGCGCGGTCGGCAAGGCGTTGCACGGCGAGCGGCTCGACAAGGCGCTGGTGACCCTCGCGCCCGAGTTCTCGCGCAGCCACCTGCAGGGGCTGATCAAGAGCGCTCAGGTACGCGTCGACGGCGAGGCGGCGACCGGCGCCGCGCAGCGGCTGCGCGCCGGCCAGCGCATCGCCGTCACCTTGCTGCCCACCGAGGAGAGCCGGGCCTACCGTGCCGAGGAGATGCCGCTGCTCGTCGTCTGGGAGGACGACGATCTGCTGGTCGTCGACAAGGCCGCCGGGATGGTCGTTCATCCGGCGGCCGGCAACTGGTCGGGGACGCTGCTGAACGGCTTGCTGGCTCGCTATCCCCAGAGCGCGGCGCTGCCGCGCGCCGGCATCGTGCATCGACTCGACAAGGACACCTCCGGGCTGATGGTCGTCGGCAAGACGCTGGTCGCGGTGACGGCGCTGGTGCGGGCGATCGCCGCCCGAGAGGTGCACCGGCGTTACCTCGCGATCGCCCACGGCAGGCCGGCGCTGGCCGCGTTCAGCGTCGAGGCACCGATCGGCCGCGACCCGCAGATGCGCTTGCGGATGGCGGTCGTGGCCGCGGGCAAGGCAGCACGCACCGACATCGAGTGCGTCGCCACCGACGGCGCGCACAGCGCGCTGCGCTGCACCCTGCACAGCGGGCGCACGCACCAGATTCGCGTCCATCTTTCTTCGCGCGGCCTGCCGCTGGTCGGCGACCGCGTCTATGGCGGCCGCCCTGCGCTCGGCGTGGAGCGCCAGGCGCTGCATGCTGCCGAGCTCGGCTTCGCCCACCCGCTCTCGGGTGGGCCGCTCGCCTTCCGCTCCGCCCTGCCCGCCGACCTGGCACCGGCCTGGCTGCAACTCGCCGGCCAGGCTGCCTGATAGGCGGCGCCCGGTTCGCTACAATCGGCCGATTCCGCTTCGCAGCGAATTCGACGTGGCCGGTCTGACGACCGGGGCCGGGGCCGGCGTGGCGCCACCCTGCCGCGGCTCGAGCGAAGCGACGAGACCATCGAGACCCGATCGCACCAGCGTGCATCTCGACCCGCGGCAAGCGCATTGCGCTGCCGAACCCACCGCGTTGCAGACGCGACGACATGCCGCGAGGTGACGCGGCCGAGGACTATCACGACGACATGAAGACCCTGGATGCCAAACGCGTCCTCGAGGCCGCGCTCATCTGCTCGGGCCAGCCAATTACCCTGCGCGAGCTGGGCGTGCTGTTCGCCGACGAGATCGGCCCCGACACCTTGCGCAGCCTGCTCGAGGAACTCGGCCGTGAATCCGCGGATCGCGGTGTCGAGCTGGTCTCGTTGGCCGGCGGCTGGCGTTTCCAGAGCCGTCCGGAAATGGCCGCCTACCTCGCCCGCCTCAGTCCCGAGCGCCCGCCGCGGTATTCGCGCGCGGCGATGGAAACCCTGGCCATCATTGCCTATCGCCAGCCGGTGACGCGCGGCGACATCGAGGACATCCGCGGCGTGGCGGTCGCGAGCACGACCGTCAAGCAGCTCGAGGACCGGGGGTGGATCGAGGCGATCGGCTACCGCGAATCGCCAGGCCGGCCGGCGCTGCTCGCCACGACCCGACAGTTCCTCGACGACCTCGGCCTGGCCAGCCTCGACCAGCTCCCCGCGCTCGACGGCACCGGCGACGACCCCCATGCGAGCCGCCAGGCGCTGGCCGCGCTGGCGTCGCAGACGGTGCTGTCCTTCGCCGAGAGCGGCCGCGATCCGGAAACGGCGTCGCACGCCGACGCCGACGCTCACACCGACGCGGACACGACCGTCGAAGCGTCCGCCGCCGTCGACGCAGACGCCGCCGCCGCGCCTGCCGATCCCCTCCCGTCCGCCCCCGCCGACCCGACTGCCGCCCCCGCCGACCCCACTGCCATCCCCGCCGACCCGACCGCCGTCCCCTCCGACCCTGCCCTGGAATCTCACTCATGAACCGATCTGCCGACTCCGCGCCGCAAGCCGAACTCGAAGCCGAGCCCGCTCCGGCTGCGCCGGTCGCCGACCCGCCCCATGAGACTGCCGGCGCAGCGCCGGTGGCGCTCGCCGGCGGGCCTGGCGACGGGGCCCCGCGCGGCGAGGGAGAGCGCGCCGACGGCGAACGCGGCCGGCGGCGCGGCCGCCGCGACCGCCGGCGCGGCGAAGGTGGCGAGGGCGGCGAAGGGCAGGGTAGTCAAGGCGGGCAGGGCGGGCAGGGCGGCAACCGGCCTCGCGGCGCGACACCGATGCCGTCCTATCCAGCCAATTTCGAAGGTCCGCTGCCGCGTCACCTGCAGCCAGCGCTCGTGCCCGAGGCGGGCGAAGTCTTCGCCAAGCTGCTTTCCGGCGAATTCGACACCGAGTCCGAAGCGGCCGCCGAGCCCGTCGAGGTCGAGGAAGCAGCGAGCAAGCGTGTCCTCGCCGCCGAATCCGACGCACCCAAGCTGCACAAGGTGCTGGCGCAGGCCGGCATCGGCTCGCGCCGCGACATGGAAGACCTGATCGTCGAAGGGCGGATCACTGTCAACGGCGAGCCGGCCCACACCGGCCAGCGCATTTCGTTCGGCGACAAGATCGAGGTCGACGGCAAGCCGGTGCGGGTGCGCATCGTGCCGCCGCCGGCGCGCATCATCGCGTACCACAAGCCGGCCGGCGAGATCGTCACCAACGACGATCCGCAGCATCGCCCGACCGTATTCCGCCGCCTGCCGCGCCTGCACCAGGGGAAGTGGCAGTCGGTCGGCCGGCTCGACATCAATACCGAAGGCCTGCTCCTGTTCACGAACTCCGGCGGCCTGGCCAACCAGCTGATGCATCCGCGCTTCGGCGTGGAGCGGGAGTACGCAGTGCGGGTGATGGGCACGCTCGGCGATGCCGAGCGGGCGCAGTTGCTCGAAGGCGTGGAGGTCGAAGGCCAGCGGGCGGCGTTCAAGTCGATCGTCAACGGCGGCGGCGAAGGCCTCAACCAGTGGTATCGGGTCGTCATCACCGAAGGGCGCAACCGCGAGGTGAGGAAGCTCTTCGAGACCGTCGGCCTCACCGTGAGCCGCCTGATCCGGATCCGCTACGGCACGGTGGTGCTGCCGCTCGGCCTCAAGCGAGGCGTCTGGGTCGACCTCGACGAGAGCGACATACGGGCGATCCGTCGCCTCGCCAGCCCGAACGACGGGCCGCGCAACGACGAGCGTGCCGAAGGCCCCGGCAAGCGCCAGGACGATCGCGGCAACCGCGGCAACAACAACAGTCGCCAGGGCGGCGACCGGCAGCGCCAACAGCCTCCCAGTCCGCGCCGTCCCGACGAGGCGCGGTTCGAGGCGCCAGCGGGCGCGCCCATCGAGCGGCCGCCTCGCGCGGGCGGCGACGACGAGATCGAGGACGATTTCGACCCGAGCCGGATCCCCAATCCCCTTCAGCAGACCTTCGACCATCGCTTCGTGCAAGGTCGGCGGATCGGCCCGAACAGCGGCTTCGGCGCCGGCGGCAGCGCCCCGCGCGCGCCGGCCGGCCCGAAGGGCGACCCCAAGCAGCCCGATCCACTGCAGACCTCGGTCGGCTACATCGGCGCCGATGCCTATCAGCGCAAGAACCGCGGCCGGGGCGGCAATCGCGGCGGCGGCTTCGGGGGCGGTGGTGGGTCCGGCGGTGGGGGGGGCGGCGCAGGCGGCGGTGGCGGATCAGGCGGCGGCTATGGCGGCGGCAACGGCGGCGGCTTCAGCGGCGGGGGTCGGCGCGGGCGCTGAGCCCGTGCTGCCTGCCGCGGGCCGCGCCGGCCCTACAATCGAAGGCTTTGCCCGAGTCTTCCGGAGAACCCGACCATGGCCGTCGAACGTACTCTTTCGATCATCAAGCCGGATGCCGTCGCGAAGAACGTCATCGGCGCGATCTACTCGCGCTTTGAAGGCGCCGGCCTCAGGATCATCGCCGCAAGAATGACCCAGCTGTCACGTGCCGAAGCCGAGGCTTTCTACGCGGTGCACAAGGGCAGGCCGTTCTTCAACGACCTTGTCTCGTTCATGATTTCCGGCCCGGTGACGATCCAGGTTCTCGAGGGCGAGGATGCGATCGCCAGAAACCGCCAGCTGATGGGCGCGACCGACCCGAAGAAGGCCGACAAGGGCACGATCCGCGCCGACTTCGCGGCGAGCATCGACGCCAACGCCGTGCATGGCTCCGACGCTGCCGAGACGGCCGTGGTCGAGATCGCGTTCTTCTTCGCCGGCATGAACGTCCACGGGCGCTGAGACCGCTTCGCCACTGAGCGCCGGCATGGTCAACCTGCTCCAGTTCGACCGCGCCGGTCTCGGCGACTTCTGCGAGGAGCTGGGCGAAAAGCGCTTTCGCGCGACCCAGCTGTTCCGCTGGATTCACCAGCGCGGCGAGGCCGACCTCGCGGCGATGACCGATCTGGCCCGATCGCTGCGCGACAAGCTGGCGACGCGCGCCGCCGTCGTGCCCCTGGCGGTGGCCAGCGAGCAGGTCGCCGCCGACGGCACGATCAAGTGGCTGTTCGACATCGGCCGCGGCGACGCGATCGAGACCGTCTTCATTCCCGAGCCGGGCCGCGGCACCCTGTGCCTCTCGTCGCAGGCGGGCTGTGCGGTCAATTGCCGCTTCTGCGCGACCGGCCACCAGGGATTCAGCCGCAACCTGACGACGGCCGAGATCGTCGCCCAGCTCTGGCACGCCGAATTCGAGCTGCGCCGGCGCCTGTCGTTCGCGCCGGGCGAGCGCGCCATTACCAACGTGGTGATGATGGGCATGGGCGAGCCGCTGCAGAACTACGCGGCGCTGGTCCCGGCCTTGCGGACCATGCTCGACGACCACGGCTACGGCCTCTCGCGGCGCCGCGTCACGGTCTCGACCTCGGGGGTCGTGCCGATGATCGACCGCCTGCGCGACGATTGCCCGGTCGCGCTCGCGGTCTCGCTGCATGCGCCCGACGATGCCTTGCGCGACGAGCTCGTGCCGCTCAATCGCAAGTATCCGATCGCCGAGCTGTTCGCGGCCTGCCGCAGCTACCTCGAGCGGGCGCCGCGCGACTTCGTCACCCTCGAGTACTGCATGCTCGACGGGGTCAACGATGCGCCGGCGCAGGCCGGCGCGTTGCTCGCGCTGGTGCGCGGCGACGGCACGGCCGGCTCTGGACTCGCCTGCAAGATCAACCTCATCCCCTTCAACCCGTTTGCGGCCTCGGGGCTGCACCGGTCTTCGCCCGAGCGGGTCGCGGCCTTCGCCGCCGTCCTCCAGGATGGCGGGATCGTCACCACCGTGCGCAAGACACGCGGCGACGACATCGCCGCCGCCTGCGGCCAGCTTGCCGGCGAGGTCCAGGACCGCACCCGGGTTGCCGAGCGCGGCGTGCGAGCGGTGCCGGTGCGGATCGAGCACCGGATTGCCGCGCCGGTATCGCGCCTTGGGGGCGCGGCACTGCCCGGCCGCGCACGGAGCGCGCCATGAGCCTCGGCCTTCGCCTGCACCGCGGCACGCTGGTGCTGTGCTTCGTCGCGGCGCTGGTGGGCTGCATCGCCGCCGGTCCGGGCCCGGGGGGGCCGCGCAACGCCGCCACGCCGGCCAATGAGACCAGGGACCGGATCACCGCGTCCGACGAGCCGGATGCGCAAAAGCGCGCCCGCGCCCGGATGGAACTGGCGGCGGCCTATTTCGGTCGCGGCCAGATGACGACCGCGCTCGACCAAGTCAAGCTGGCGATCGTCGCCGATCCGCTCTACGGCGAAGCCTTCAATCTGCGCGGCCTGATCTACGCCAATCTGGGCGACGTGGTGCTCGCCGAAGAGAGCTTCCGGCGCGCGCTGCAGATCAATCCGCGCGACGCCGACACGATGCACAACTACGGCTACTACCTGTGCCAGCAGAAGCGCTACCCGGAGTCGAACGCACTGTTCGCCCAGGCGCTCGCCGTGCCGCAGTACCCAGCGACGGCGCGCACCCTGCTCACGCAAGGCGTCTGCCTGGCCTACGCCGGGCAGCTGCCGGAGTCGGAGTCGGCGCTGTCGCGGGCCTACGAGCTCGACCCGTCGAGCCCGTTCGCGGCCACCAACCTGGCCGAGGTCCTGTATCGCCGGGGCGACTTCGAGCGGGCCCGTTTCTACGTGCGCCGCGTCAACGCCTTGCCCGAGGTCTCGAACGCGCAGACGCTCTGGCTCGCCGTACGAATCGAGCACAAGCTCGGCAACTGGCAGGGCACGACCGAGTTCGGCAGGCAGTTGAAAAACCGCTTTCCCGAGTCGCGCGAAGCGTCGGCCTTCACGCGTGGCGCCTTCGATGAGTGACGGGGTGGGCGCGACGGCGCCGGGCGGCGCGCCGACCGCCGGGCGCCTGTTGCGCGAAGCACGCGAGAAGCAGGGCCTGCACATTGCCGCCCTCGCCGCGGCGATCAAGGTCCCGACGAAGAAGCTCGAGCTGCTCGAGTCGGACCGCTTCGACGAGCTGCCCGACGCGACCTTCACGCGCGCCCTGGCGCAGACCGTCTGCCGGGCCCTGAAGACCGATCCGGGCGCCGTCATGCGCCTGTTGCCGCCATCCTCCGGGTATCGGCTCGAGCAGGTCGGCGAGGGGCTCAACACGCCGTTCCGCGAGCGCCCCGGCGCGCTGGTGCAACGCGACTGGGCGCAAGTCGTCGCCAACCCCGCCTTCTGGTTGACGGCGGTCGTCCTGCTCGCCGCGGTCATCGTCTATTTCCTGCCGGCGAGCGTGACCGGGCTGGCCCCCGCACGTCCCCGTCCGGCCGCGTCCTCGACGACCCAGGGAAGCGCGGTCGAACCGGGGATGCCGCCCGATGCGGCGCGCGACGGAGCGGCGCCGGCGGCCAGCGCATCGCCTGCCTTTCCCCTCGTCCCGCCGGTCGCTGGGGCGGACCCTGGCGCGTCGTCACCGGCCGGGCTCGTCGCGCTGGCCACCGCATTGCCGGGAGGGCCTGCTTCCGCGCCCGGGAACGGTTCCGCCGCGGCCGACGGCGGGGCAGCCCTCGCGGTGCTCCCGCCCGGAACGCTGCCGCCCGGCATGCTTCAATTGCGGACCGTGTCGGCATCCTGGGTCGAGGTGACCGACGGCCGCGGCCAGCCGCTCGTGTCGCGCCTCATGAAAGCCGGCGAAGCGACCGGCGTCGACGGCGCGCCGCCACTTCGCGTCAGGATCGGCAACGCTGCTGGCACCCAGCTCGTTTTCCGCGGCCAGCCGACCGACTTGAAAGCGTTCACGCGCGACAACGTGGCCCGCCTCGAACTCAGGTAGCGACATCATGCGAGACGATCGTTCATCTCTCGATGCCTTCATCGAGCCGGCGCGCCCCGCGCCGCGCCGCTCGCGCCAGGCCAGCGTGGCCTGGGGCGCGCGTGTGGTCACGGTCGGCGGCGACGCGCCGGTGCGCGTCCAGGCGATGACCAACACCGACACGGTCGATGCGATCGGCACGGCGATCCAGGTGAAGGAGCTGGCGATCGCCGGCTCGGAGATGGTGCGTATCACCGTCAACACGCCGGAGGCCGCGGCGGCGGTGCCCCACATTCGCGACCAGCTCGACCGGATGGGCATCGACGTGCCGCTGATCGGCGACTTCCACTACAACGGCCATCGCCTGCTGAGCGACTTTCCGGCGTGCGCCGAGGCGCTCTCGAAGTACCGGATAAACCCGGGCAACGTCGGCAAGGGCGACAAGCACGACCGCCAGTTCGCGCAGATGGTCGAGGTCGCCGCGAAGTACGCCAAGCCGGTGCGGATCGGCGTCAACTGGGGCAGCCTCGACCAGGAGCTCCTGACCGAACTGATGGACGAGAACGCGCTGCTCGCCGACCCGCAGGAGCCGCGCCAGATCATGTACCGGGCGATCATCCTGTCGGCGCTGTCTTCGGCCCGGCGGGCCGAGGAGATCGGCCTGGCGCCCGAGCAGATCATCCTGTCCTGCAAGATGTCGGGCGTGCAGGACCTGATCAGCGTGTACCGGGCGCTGGCCCGGCAGTGCGACTACCCGCTCCACCTCGGCCTGACCGAGGCCGGCATGGGCACCAAGGGCACGGTCGCCTCGACGACCGCGCTGGCGATCCTCCTCCAGGAGGGGATCGGCGACACGATCCGGGTCTCGCTGACGCCGCAGCCCGGCGAAGCGCGCACCCAGGAAGTGGTGGTTGCGCTCGAGATCCTGCAGTCGCTCGGCCTGCGCGCCTTCAACCCGAGCGTCACTGCGTGCCCGGGGTGCGGCCGGACCACGAGCACGACCTTCCAGGTGCTCGCCAAGGAGATCGACGACTTCCTGCGCGCCCAGATGCCAGTCTGGAAAGCCCGTTTCCCGGGCGTCGAGAACCTGAAGCTGGCAGTGATGGGCTGCATCGTCAACGGCCCCGGCGAAAGCAAGCATGCCGACATCGGCATCAGCCTGCCGGGCACCGGCGAAGCGCCCGCGGCGCCGGTCTTCATCGACGGCAAGAAGGCGATGACGCTGCGCGGCGAAGGCATCGCCACCGAGTTCCAGGCGCTCGTCGAGAGCTACATCGAAAAGCGCTTCGGGACGCCCGTCGTCGCATGACTTTTCGGCGCGCTGGCCGCGCTGCCTTCCCAACGACATGAGCGAAGCACTGCGCGCCGTCAAAGGCATGAACGACATCCTGCCGCCGGAATCGGCGCGCTGGGAGTGGTTCGAGGACA
>JBDTUG010000063.1:0-14070 GCA_040007855.1 Caldimonas sp. | reverse complement strand
GTCGAGCCATCGCATCGAAGCGCGAGGCAGCAGGAAGATCTCGATGCCGGCGATCCATGAAGCCGTGAGCAGGGCGTCGATGACACCGATCGGTATGGAGATCAGCAGGGAAACGAGCAGCAAGCGGGCGCCCGGTCCGGCAATCGCGACGCCGTAGACTGCACCGACGCCCGCACCGATGATGGCGGCCATGCGCACGATGCGCATGAAGCGCCTCAGTCGTTCGCGCGTGACGGCGGAAAGTGTGGCGATCATCTGCCCTCGACTCTAAGGGCACCAAGGCGGACGCCTGCATCGAGCCGCGCGGGCTCGATCGAGCGATCGTGCTACTCCGAGTGATTGAGCCGCGGCGATCGCAACAGGTCGGTCCCGCGGCCGCATCGCGGCCGCTCAGGAAGCGGTCGATCATGATCTTCTGTTCATCGCCGTGAGCAGAAGTGTTCTCTCATCTCGCATGCCCGATCCAATCACCGAGAGCCGAGTTGAATTCATGCGGCTTCTCCACCATGACCCAATGCCCGGTCTGGAACTCAATCGTCCGACAATCGCTGCGCGCCGCCACAGCCGCGACGAATTGCGGCGAATGGAAGGGGAAGGGCTTGCGGGCCCCGGACAGCGACGGAGCAAAACAGAAGGACCGAGAAGGCTCAATAAGCTCGGGTGAACCCGCCATCGTGAAGCACGTTGAGCCCCGACATGTGATCGGAGAATGCCGACAGCAAGCCTTCGACCGCGCTGGCCGCCTCCGCAGGTGTGCCGTACTTGCGAAGGGGCACGTTCGACGTTTCTTCGGCCAGGCGTTCCTCGTAGGACATCCCCGCTTTGGCAGCGCGCTTCCCGAGGGACTCCGTGTAGCCTGGTGTGAGCGTGCCTCCGAGCGACAGCGTATTCACATGGATGCCTCGTTCTCCAAACGCGAACGCCAGTGTCTTGGCTTCGGCCAGCCAAGCGCAGCGAATCACGTTGCTCGAGGCGTAGTTGCCCAGCACCTGCGCCGAAGAGATGCCGGAAACGATGACGATCTTGCATCGCCTGCCATTCGCAGGATCGGGCTTCATGGCGCCAATGGCCACCTTGAGCAGAGCCAGCGGACCGATGAAGCTGTTCTGGAGGATCTCGCGCCATTTCTCGCTGCTCGGCAGCGGATCGCTCGTCGGGGGGTCCTGCGGAGGCATGATGACCGCGCCGTCCAGAATCACGTTGCGAGCGGCCAGCTCGTCGGCAAAGTGCTGAATCGATTCGTCGAGCGTCATGTCCACGCGAATCCACGCGTGCTCGCCCGACCCGAGGTCGGTCAACTGGGTGCACAGCGACTTGAGCTTGTTGACATCGCGTGCAGCAAGCAAGAGCGATGCTCCTCCTTTTGCGAGCCGGTCACACACGGCCAAGCCGATGCCGCCGGTCGCTCCGGTGACGAGGATTGTCCTGGGTGGTGCGTGCATGCCTCATCTCCAGTGGCGCTCACTTCGAGCGGGCGCCGACGACCGATCCGCCAAGCACCAATCACAGGCGGCCACGCTCGAAGGCTGACATATTGTGTGCTTCCGCCTGTCTGAGGAGGCACGAAAGCTCCTTGGAGTGCTGCGTTCGACGAAGGGGTCCGCCAGCCAGGCGTAGTTGGTTTCCGCCGGGCGCGGCTCTTTCGTCGCCGGGGGCTTGTACGTAGACTCGCGCGGCGCCGAGAATCGCCCCGTGGCCAGCCCGAAAGGAAGAAGCTGAAGAAGGCTATCGCTTGGCTTGCCGGCCTGCTCGTGATCGTCGGTCTCGGCGTGCTCCTGCTGACGCCGCAGGTCAGCCTCGAGCCGGCCCGGCGGGCCGGCCCGCCGGCGCTGGTGGCGCAGAACGACGCCGAGCCGCAGCTCTGGATCGTCACCGAGCAGGAAGAGCGCAAGAACGTCGGCGGCCGGCACGGCATGCGCACCGACACGCGCTATCACATCGACCTGCGCAGCTTCGACTCGCGCACCGCCCGCCCGCTCTGGACGCGCCGGCTGTTGACGCGCAGCGACGACGACGGCGGTCGCTCGGCACGCGGCCGCATCCTCGGCCAGGAGGGGGCGACGGTATGGCTGTTCGTCGCCGACCAGCCGGTCGCCGTCGCCGCGGCCGATGGCGCCGTCCGCGCCGGCCGCGGCCTGCTCGAGGAGAAGAACGCGGCGCTGCGCGGCGTGCTTCCGGAGAAGCCAGAGTTCTTCGCCTTCGACGAAGGGCTGGTCGTCACGGCCGCCGACGCGCGCCGCTACCGGATCAGCGCCAGCGACTGGCAGGCGCGCGAATATCGGCCGCGCAGCGACGACCATTTCCGCGCGATCTCGTTCCAGGCGACGCAGTGGAACGGCGGCTTCCGGACCGCCGATTTCCTCACCCGCCACGGCATGCCGGGCGGCCGCTGGCTCGGCCTCTATTCCGACGCCGAAGCCGCCGACGCCGGCGCCGACGGCTTCGGCGACCGCTACACCAGCTCCGACAGAGTCCGCACCGAGAGCGGCCCGGTGCGGCGGGCGCTGCGCAGCGCCCGCATCGGCCGCACCAAGGCATTCAGCGAAGGCAGCCATCCGCGCCTGTTCGACGTCGTCGCGGTGCCGGGCACCGCCGACTTTCTCGGCGGCGGCTTTCTCGTCGCCGCGGGCACCAGGGCACCGCTCGAACTTACCGAGCCGGCTGGCGTGCTGGTCGTCCACCAGACGCGGGCCGATGCGCAGGGTCGCATCGCGATGACGCGCCTGGGCGCCGACCTGCGCCCCGCCTGGAGCGTCACCCTGCCCTATGCCGAGCTCCTCAATCGCTGGCAGCTCGCCGACCGACTGGTCCTGTTCGGCTCGTTCCCCGACCCGCAGGCGGAGAGCTTCCAGCACCACGAAGCGATCGCCGTGCTCGGCCTGAGCGACGGCGTGCTGCGGGCCTGGAATCTGACGCTCGACCAGGAAGTGCCGGCGGCCGCGAAGTAAGCCATCGGCCAAAGGATTCCGGATTTGTCCGCTCAGGGCCGCCCGGCCGGGGCGACCGGCACGGACGGCCGGCCTGACGTCTCTAGTGGTCTGCGCTGATCGTGATCGGCCAGGTCGCGTGCGCGGTCAGGCCGGCGGCGTCGCGGGCGGTGACGAGCACGGTGAACTTGCCCGCCACCGGCCGGGGCCACCTCAGCGTCAGGGTCGATCCGTTCACCGACACCGACACGCCCGGCTGGAGGCCCGAGGCGCTGACCGTCACCGCGCCGCCGCCGGGCGACGAGGAGGTGGCCGATCCGGCCAGGGTCTGTCCGGCGACCCCGGTCAGCGCGGCGAGCGTGATGACGGGCACCGGCGCCTGGGCGACCACGAAGGTCACCACGGCGCTGCCCTTCAGGCCGCTGGCAAGGTTGGTGGCGGTCACGGTCACCACGCGGGTTCCGGTCGCCGGGCCGGGCCACGTGATCACGCCGGCATTGCTGATCGTCATGCCCGCCGGCGCACTCGTCAGGGCGAAGCGGCCTGCGCTCGCCGCGCTCACGGCGACGGTAAAGCTCAGCGCCTGGCCGGCCTTGCCGTTGACCCGGGCCGAGGCGACGATCGGAGCTGCCGGCGGCGGGCCGCGCAGCGTCGCCAGCAGCGCCGAGACGTTGGGCGTTCCCAGGCCAGTGGGGATGTCGTAGCCGACCTGCGCCGCGCAAGTCGAGCAGGGGCCGTTGGCGCCCGTCGAGACATCGCCGAACGACGCCGCATAGGTGCCTGGAGTCGTCGCGATCCGGGCGTACAGCGTGCTGTGCAGCGCGCCGAGCGGCGGCTTCTGGTCCTGCGCCCGCAGCGCGTTGGCCACGGCGACCAGGCCGGCCCATTGCGGCGTCGACAGGCTGGTGCCGCCGACGCTCATCCAGCTCGCCGTCGGGCTGCCGGGCGACATGATCGCGGCGAACTGGCCGGTGTAGGGGTCGGCATTGAAGGCGACGTCGGCGACGGCGCGACGCGCCAGCGTGCCGACGCCGGGGACGGTGTTCGCCTGGTAGGCGGGCGTCGCGGTGAAGGCACTGATGCCGCCGCCGGTGAGCGACCAGCTGGTCTCGGTCCGCGGCCCGCTGCCGCTGTAGGTGAGCGACGTTCCGCCGACCGCCAGCACGCCCGGCGACACCGCGGGCCAGTACACGCCGCTGCCCCAGTCGCCGGTCGAGGCGAGGTAGGTCATGCCGGCCGCGCCGAAGGCGCTGTCGACCCCCGCCATCCAGCCGCCTTCCGGTGCGCCGAAGCTCATCGAGACGACGCCGCTGCCCATTGCGTTGGCAAGCCTGATCGCTCCGAGCAGGGCGTTGGAGGACGCGCTGGCCGACTCGATCAGCACGATGCGCGCAAGCGGCGCCGTGGCGTGTGCCCACTGCACGTCGAGCGCGATCTCGGTCGCCCAGCCCGCGTCGTAGGCCGGCACGGTCGCGGTCATTGCGCCGGCTGCCGTGCTGTGCACCACCGAGAGCACGCAACCGGCCAAAGGCGAGGCGGGCGCGAGCGGCAAGGCCGCGCTCGGCGCGATCGCCTGGATCGTGCAGCCGGGCAGCCCGAACCGCTGGTTGAAGGCGGCGAGCTCGGCCACGACGTTCAGGTCGTGCATCGCGTCGACGATGTAGATCGTCTGCCCGGCGCCGAGCTGTGCGGCCTGCGCCGCGCTCGGCGTCAGTCCTGCGCCCGGCAGGCCCGGCAGCCCGTACGCGGCGCGGATCTGCGCCGGCGTGTAGGTCGTGACCACGCCGCCGGCAGTCATCGGCCCTGCTGTCCCGTCGGCGAGCGCCCGCGCGGCGGCGAGCGCATGGGCGCGGCCGGCCTGCTGCAGCGCCTGTACCGTGAGACCGCGGGTGGCCAGCGCCGCGAGCTCGGCCGGGATCGCCTGCGCATGCGGCGCCTGGCGTGACGAGGCGGTGTTGTCGATCGCATCGACCTCGCTCGGCTCGTCGAGGACGACCGGCGCCAGGTGGAACGAGGGCTGGGCGAGCGGAAGCTCGGCCGGCGCCGGCACAGCGGCCGCGTCGATCGACAGCACGAGGCCCGGGTCCGACGCTGCGACAGGCTCGCCAGCGGTTCCGCCGCCGCCGCAAGCCGTCAGCATCAGCGCGGCCGCCACGGTCGAGGTCAGGGTCAGGAGACCGGCGGAACCTGCGTGTTGTCGCTGCCGATGGCGCATGAGCCCGTCGTCCCGAATGAACGAGGGCTACGCTGCGATGACACCGATCGCCGCGGGTGAATGCGGCGCGCGGCGGTGAGTCATCGGCAGCCCCGCTACCCTGGCGATCGCTCGCTGTAGGCCGGTGGCTTTGCGTCCCCGCCTTTCAGCAGGTTTGCCCTCTGTGCTGACCGTCGCGACATGCGGCGGACACAACACGTAACGATCTTAGGAGGGCTGTCATCGCGCCGCTTGCGGCGGCGCGTAACTACTGCTCGATCGGTGAGCGCAGCGCGGCCGGATCCCGAGCCGATCGGTCAGGCCAACGCGGGTTGCGTGCGGATGTGCGCGGATCGCACCGGGGCGCTGCCGCGGTTTCCGGACCAGCCGGGCCTACAGCCAGCCCCACACCCGGCGCAGCCAACGGGGCGCTTGCCAGGATGGCGGGCGATAGTTCTGACGCAACTGCTGGTTCATGTGGCCTCCTGATGGATACTGTATTTTCATCCAGTATCCGCGTCAAGTCGAGCGACACCGGATCGGCCGGTCGCGGGGGAACGGGACGCGATACTCCCCGAGTGACCTACGACCACAACCAGCTCGAGATTCCCGCGTCGTTCGTCGCGCTCTTCATTCCGCCCGGGCGGGTCAAGCCGACCGAGTCGCGCGAGTTCATCGGCGGCCGGTACGAAGTGTGCGAAGACCTGGCGGGCCAGCTGGTCGAGCACGCCCGGGCGCTGCACGTCGACCGGGGGCTCGCCCAGGACGAGGTCCTGTCGACCCTGCGCCTCGGTTTGCAAGCCGACGCGTCGGGCATGAGCGGGCCGGAAGCAGAGTGGACGGTTCGGCGCCTCGCGGAGCTCGAAGGCTGGGGCTACTGTCCTCCGGCGTGACGGGAGTGCAGGAGCGTCGGCGCTACGCGCGGGTCAGGAGCGCCAGTCATTCGACCGTCACGCTCTTGGCAAGATTGCGCGGTTTGTCCACGTCCGTCCCTCTCGCCACCGCCGTGTGATACGCCAGCAGCTGCAGCGGCACGACGTGCAGGATCGGCGAGAGCGCGCCGTAGTGCTCGGGCATGCGGATGACGTGCACGCCTTCGGCCGATTCGATCCGCGTGTCGGCATCGGCGAAGACGAACAGCTCGCCGCCGCGGGCGCGCACCTCGTGCAGGTTGCTCTCGAGCTTCTCGAGCAGGGCATCGTTCGGGGCGATCGCCACCACCGGCATCTCCGAGGTGACGAGCGCCAGCGGCCCGTGCTTGAGCTCGCCGGCCGGGTAGGCCTCGGCGTGGATGTAGCTGATCTCCTTGAGCTTGAGCGCGCCTTCCATCGCCACCGGGTAGTGCATGCCGCGACCCAGGAAGAGCGCGTTCTCCTTGCGCGCGAACTCCTCGCTCCAGGCGATCACCTGCGGCTCGAGCGCCAGCACCGATTGCACCGCCACCGGCAGATGGCGCAGCGCCTTCAGATGCATCGCCTCGCTTTCGTCGCTGAGGCGGCCCTTGCTCTGGGCCAGCGCCAGGGCGAGCAGGAACAGGGCGACCAGCTGGGTCGTGAACGCCTTGGTCGAGGCGACGCCGATCTCCACGCCGGCGCGCGTGACGTAGGCCATCGCGCACTCGCGCACCATCGCGCTGGTCGCCACGTTGCAGATGGTCAGGGTGTGCGCCATGCCGAGCGAGCGGGCATGCTTGAGGGCGGCCAGGGTGTCGGCGGTCTCGCCGCTCTGCGAGATCGTGATGACCAGCGTCTTCGGGTCGGGCACGCTCTCGCGGTAGCGGTATTCGCTCGCCACTTCCACCGCGGTCGGGATCCGGGCGATGCCCTCCAGCCAGTACTTGGCGACCGAGCCGCTGTAGAAGCTGGTGCCGCAGGCCAGGATCAGCACCTGCTCGACGTCCCTGAAGACCCGGTAGGCGCCGTCGCCGAACAGCTCGGGCGAGATGCCGGCCACCGCGTCGAGGGTGTCGGCGATCGCCCGCGGCTGCTCGAAGATCTCCTTCTGCATGTAGTGGCGATACGGCCCCAGCTCGGCCGCGCCGGTATGGGCGACGACGGTCCGCACCGGCCGCTCGGCGCGCCGGAACGCGCCCTTGTCGTCGGCATGGACGATCCAGAATTTGCCGAGCTGGATGTCGGCCAGGTCGCCTTCCTCGAGGTAGACGATCTGGTCGGTGACGCCGGCCAGCGCCATCGCGTCGGAGGCCAGGAAGTTCTCGTTGCCACCTGGCTCGGTGCCGACGCCGAGCACCAGCGGCGAGCCCTGGCGCGCGCCGACCACGCGGTGCGGCTCGTCACGGCAGAACACCGCAATCGCGTAGGCGCCGCGCAGCCGCGGCAGGGTGCGCTCGACCGCCTCGAGCAGGTCGCCGTCGTAGTGATGGTCGACGAGGTGGGCGATGACCTCGGTGTCGGTCTGGGTCGCGAAGGCATAGCCCCTGGCCTTCAGCTCCGCGCGCAGCTCGTCGTGGTTCTCGATGATCCCGTTGTGGACGAGGCCGATCCGGCCGGCGGCAGCCAGGCCCGACGCCTCGCCGGCATCGCCGGCATCGGCCGCGGCGCCGGCCCGCGCCGGAGCGCCCGGGCCGTACGAGAAGTGCGGATGGGCGTTGTGGACCAGCGGCGCGCCGTGCGTCGCCCAGCGCGTGTGGGCGATGCCGGTGCCGCCTTCGAGGTGGTCGGCAGCGACGTTCGCGGCGAGCTCGGCCACCCGCGCCGTGCTGCGCGCCCGGCGCAGCTCGCCACCCTGATGCAGCGCCACACCGCACGAGTCGTAACCGCGGTATTCGAGCCGGCGCAGGCCCTCGACCAGGATCGGCACGATGTTGCGCGAGCTGACAGCAGCGACGATTCCACACATGGGAAGCCTCTTTGGAATACGACGGGCGAGACTCTAGATCGGCTTCCGAGAGGGAATAATTCATAATTAGACCAACTTTCGATTATTGGTGCATTCTGATCAATCAATGAAAGAATCAACCCAAAAAATATCGATTACGAAAGAATCTGACTCTTTCAGTCTCGACTCGACCGATGTCAGGATCCTCGACTTACTACAGCGCGATGCCTCCCTGACCAACCACGACCTGGCTGGCCGCGTCCACGTCTCGCCGGCCACCTGCCTGCGCCGGGTCAAGCGACTGGAGCAGGCCGGCGTCATCGAGCGCCGGGTGGCGATCCTCTCGGCCGAGCGGCTGGGCCACGGCCTGACGGCGATCGTCGAGGTCGCCCTCGACCGTCAGTCGGCCGAAGCGCTGGCGGCGTTCGAGACGCGCGCGGTCGCCGACGCGGCGGTGCGCCAATGCCACCGCGTCTCGCCCGGTCCCGATTTCGTGCTGATCGTCGAGGCGGCCGACATGGCCGGCTACCACGCGCTCGTGCAGCGCCTCTTCACCGCCGACGCCAACGTGCGCAACGTCAAGGCCTTCTTCAGCGTGCACCGGGCCAAGTTCGAGACGCGGATCGAACTGCCGGCGCCGGCCTGAGCCCCGGTCAGACCGAGTTGCTGCGCTTCCTCCCCTTCACCGCGGTGATCATCGTCGCCGTCTTCTCCACCGCCGAGGCGAAGAACTTCATCGCGTTCTCGACCGTCCTGGCGTAGTCGGCGTTGGCCTTGGCCGCCAGGTTGTTGGCGAGGTCCTGGTTGCGCCGGCCGCGCTTGTACTTCTCGTCGAGCGCGGCCAGCTCGGTCTGCTTGTCCTGCATCTTCTTCAGCAACGCGGCGATCGCTTCGCCGTCCTTCTTCGGGTCGGCCTTCTTCACGTCCTGGGCGAGCAGGTCGGCGATGCCCTGAATCGAACGAAAGGACAGATATGGGTGGCGCAGACCACTAGAGCTAGCTAGCGCTTCAGGATCACCAGCCCCTTCAGGTACTCGCCTTCCGGAAAGGTCACCGTCATCGGGTGATCGGGCGCGGCACCGAGCCGGGCGTAGACCAGGCCGTCGATACCGGCATCGAGGCCGGCGCCGGCAACGATCTTGTGGAACAGGTCGGCCGGGATGCCGCCCGAGCAGGAGAACGTGAAGAGCGCACCGCCGGGGCGCAGCAGCAGGAAGGCGAGCCGGTTGATGTCCTTGTAGGCGCGCGCCGCCCGCTCGGCGTGGGCGGCGGTCGGCGCCAGCTTGGGCGGGTCGAGGCAGATCGCGTCGAAGCTCCGGCCGGCGTCGAGGAGTGCGCGCAAGGTCTGGTTGACGTCGGCGTCGAGCGCGTCGTGGCGGGCCGGGTCGAAGCCGTTCAGGGCGACGTTGGCGAGCGCCCGCCCGAGCGCCGGCGCCGACGAGTCGACGCCGGTCACGTGCGCCGCACCGCCGGCGAGCGCGGCGACGCTGAAGCCGCCGGTGTAGCAGTAGCAGTTGAGCACCCGCTCGAGCCCGAACTGGCGCACCGTCTCGGCGAACAGCTTCCGGTTGTCGCGCTGGTCGAGGTAGAAGCCGGTCTTGTGGCCGCTGGCGACGTCGAGGCCGAGCCGCCAGCCGTGCTCGCGGATCGTCACCGTCGTGCCGGCCCCGCCGCCCATGTCCGCGCCGGAAGTGCCGCCGCGCAGCCAGCCGGTCGCCGGCGCCAGGCCCTCGCGCTGCCGGGCCGAGGTATCGCTGCGCTCGTAGAGGCGAGACAGCCCGGTGGCGGCGAGCAGGGCGTCGGCGATGGTCGCCTTCCAGCGCTCGGCGCCGGCCGAAAGGAACTGCGCCGACAGCACATCGCCGTAGCGGTCGACGATCAGGCCGGGCAGTCCGTCGGACTCGCCGTGGACCAGGCGCAGGCCGTCGCTGGCGATCGGCAGGCGCGCCCGCGTCGCCAGGGCGGCGGCGATGCGCCGGGCGAAGAAGGCGGGGTCGATGCGCTCGGCTTCGTCGAAGCTCCAGGCGCGCATCCGGATCGACGATTGCGGGCTGTACGCCGCCCAGGCGAGAAAGCGCCCATCGCTGCCCTCGACCCGCACCGTCTCGCCCGAATCGGCCTTGCCGCCGGCGACGCTGCCCTCGAACACCCACGGATGGCGGCGCAGCAGCGAGCGCTCCTTGCCAGGGTGAACGCGGACGGTTTTCATCGATCGATTCTCGCTGCGCCGCGCTGCGCGTTGACAGGCGTGGCACGGGCCCTCTATAAGCGGGCATCGCCTGGCAGGAGAGCCGCATGCGCCGTCTGCTTCTCGTCGTGTTGCGCCTCCTCGCCGGCGCCGGCGCCGCCTTGGTGCTTGGCTCCTGCGCGAGCCTGTTCGCGCCCGACCGCAGTGCCCGCGCGCCCGCGCTGGAAGGCTTCGGCACGCTGCGGATGCCGGTCGCGACCACCGTCCCGGCGGCCCAGGCGCTGTTCGCTCGCGGCATGCTGCAGTCGTACGCGTTCAACGACACGGAAGCGGCGCGCGCCTTCAAGGCGGCGCTTGCACTCGATCCGGAGTGCGCGATGTGCGCCTGGGGCGTCGCCAAGGCGGCCGGCCCGAACATCAACGACACCGATCGCGGCGACCTGTCCGACGCGCGTCGCCACCTGGCCTGGGCGGCGCGCCACGCTGCCAGCCTGACGGCGCGCGAGCGGGCGCTGGTCGAGGCGCTCGCCGAGCGCTACGGGCCCGAGCCGGGCGGCAACCCCAGGACGCCGGCCGTGCCCGAAGCGCCGATCTGCGGCGCCGGCGGCGCGGCGAAGGCGCATCCGCTCGACGTCGTCTATGCCGCGCGCATGCGCGCCCTCGCCGACGCGTATCCCGACGACCCCGACCTGCTCGTCCTCTACGCCGAGGCCGTGATGATCGCCACCCGCGACGACTGGTGGGACAGGAAGACCGGCCAGGCGAGCGGCGAGATCGGCCTCGTCACCGAGCGCCTCGAGCACGCCCTGCTGACCCATCCCGGCCATCCCGGGCTCAACCACTTCCTGATCCACGCCGCCGATTCGAGCTCCCGGCCGGAGCGCGCCGAGGCCGCCGCCGACCGGCTGGGCGGCCTGGCGCCGAGCTCGCCGCACTTGTTGCACATGCCGGCGCACATCTACGTGCGGACCGGGCGCTACCACGACGCGGTCCGCGTCAACCTGGAAGCGCTCGCCGCGCAGGCCCGGCAGAAGGCGGCACTCGACGCCCAGGGCTTCTCGCAAAGCGTCGACTGGGACGGCCACAACCGCTACTTCCTCTGGTTCGCCGCCCTGACCGAAGGGCGTGGCGCGCTCGCCCTCGAGCAGGCGCGCGCGTTCGCCAAGCGTGCCGAGAAGGGAAAGAGCGCGAACGCCGAATTCATCCGCAGCCTGCCGCTGCTGACCCTGGTTCGCCTCGAGCGCTGGGGCGAGGTCCTGAAGGAGCCTGCGGCGGCCGGCGACGCCGGCCTCGCCGGGCCGATCGCCGACTACGCCCACGGCGTCGCCCTGGTCCGCAGCGGCCAGCCGGCGGCAGCGAGCGAGAAGGCAGCGGTGCTGCAGGCGGCGCTCGACGCGCCGGCGCTCAAGGGCAAGAGCGTGATGTCCGACGACCCGGCGCGTACCGTGCTCGACATCCTGGCCAGCCGCCTGCGCGCCGAGATCGCCGCCGCCGAGGGCCGCACCGATGCCTCGGCCACGGCGCTGGCCCACGGCATCGAGCTCGAGGCGGCGCTGAACTCGAGCGAGCCGCCCCTGCTCGGCTCGTTCTCGCAGGTGGCCCTCGGCAGCCTGATGCTGCGCGCGCAGCGCTGGGCCGAGGCCGAGCGCGCCTACCGCGCCGAGCTGCTCGCCCGGCCCGGCAGCGGCTGGGCACTGGCCGGGCTGCAGCAGGCGCTCGCCGGCCAGGGCAAGGCGGAAGAAGCGCGCCGCGTGCGCGCCGTGGCCGAGCGCGTCTGGGCCGCCGCCGACGCTTCGGTGCGCGGCATCCTGCTGCGCTGAGTCGCAGGGCGAGGCCGGCGCGCCGAGCCCGCCGCGCGTCGTGCGGCGCCGAGCCGGGCGCCGCGCGATCGCCTGCCCGCGCGCCGCCGGGCGCCGCCTACTTGCGCCGGGCCCGCGGATGGGCGGCGTCGTAGACCTTCGAGAGGTGACCGAAGTCGAGCTTGGTGTAGACCTGCGTGGTCGTGATGTTGGCGTGGCCCAGCAGCTCCTGCACGGCGCGCAGGTCGCCGCTCGACTGCAGCAGGTGCGAGGCGAACGAGTGGCGCAGCATGTGCGGATGGACGTGCGCCGGCACGCCGGCGGCGATCGCCTGCGCCTGCAGGCGCGAGCGCAGCTGGCTCGGCGTGAGCCGGGTGCCGCGCCGGCTCACGAACAGGGCCGGCTCGCCCGGCCGGGCCAGCTCGCCGCGCAGCGCCAGCCAGGCCTCGAGCGCGCGCAGCGCGGGCTTGCCGACCGGCACGCTGCGCCGCTTGCTGCCCTTGCCGAAGACGTGCGCGCTGGCGTCGGCGGCGTCGATCCAGCCGGCGGCTGCGCCGCCGGCCGCGACGTCGAGGCCGAGCAGCTCGCCGACCCGCAGGCCGCAGCCGTACAGCAGCTCGGCGATGCAGACGTCGCGCGCGGCGAGCGGCGGATCGACGCCTTTGCCGCGATGCTCGACCAGCGCCACCGCGTGGTCGACCGAAAGGGCCTTGGGCAAGGGCTTGGCGGCGCGCGGCGCGCGCACGCCCTGCACTGGATTGGCCGCGACCAGCCCCTCGCCGCCGAGCCATCGGTACAGGCCGCGCCAGGCCGACAGGGCGATGGCGATGCTGCGCGGCGCCAGGCCGCGGCCGTGCAGCTGCGCCGCCCAGCGGCGGATGTGCTGCGTTTGGGCCTGGCGCAAGGGCACGCCGGCGGCGAGCGCGAACGCTTGCAGTCGGTCGAACGCCTCGCCGTACAGGGCCAGGGTGCGCCCGGCCAGGCGCCGCTCGACCGTCAGGTACTGCAGATGGCGGTCGACGTCCGGGTCGCGCGGCGCCGCCGGGCGCGATCCCTCGCCGGGATCGGGAGGGCGCGGCGCACCGGCCATCACGGTTTCCGCAAGCCCGGGAAGCGCCGCGCCCCGGCCGCTCACGCCGCCGGCAGGAGCCGCGTCAGGGCGGCGCTCGCCACCTCGCCGATCCGGGCCAGGAACTCGGTGCCCATGTCGACGGTGTAGCGGGTCGGGTCGGGCGAGGCGAGCACGAGCAGACCGAACGCGCCGGTCAGGCTCTCGTGGTGCAAGGGCACCAGCGCGAGCGACAGCGCCTGCGCTGGCTCGACCAGCCACTGGACGGCCTCGAAGCCGGTGTTCGCGCCGCAGTAGGGCACCGCCAGGCTGCTCGCGAAGCTCTGCACGTCGGCGCCGACCGGGCGCGCGAAAGCCAGCGAGGCAAACGCCTCGGCGCCGCCCCAGACGCGGATCGCCGCCTGGGGAATCACGAACTGGTGCATCAGCTCGCCCACCAGCACATCGGGCAGGTCGGCGGCGTTGGCGGTCAGCATCAGGGCACGCGTCCAGCGATGCAGCTTGTCGGCGATGGCGACGTTGTCCTGGCCGTTGCGAATCATCTCGATGATCTGTCGCTCGAAGCCCTTGACCTTGTCGCGCAGCATGTCCATCTGCCGCTCCTGCAACGAGACGGCGCGCTGCCCGTGCGGGTTGGCGAGCTGCACCGTGGCGAGCAGCTCGGCGTGGCGCTCGAAGAAGCCGGGGCTGGTGGCCAGGTAGTTGGCGATATCGGCCTCGGTGATGCCTTGCACGCCGGTTGGCGGGCCGCCGGGGGTCGTGCTCATGGTGCGCTGCTGCTCATAGTTCGATCTCTCCTTCGAAAACCGTTTCGGCCGGGCCGGTCATGAGGACCGGCGCGCTGTCGCCGCCCTGCCACTCGATCGCCAGCCGGCCGCCGCGCGTCTCGACCTCGACGATCGGGTCGAGCAGGCCGAGCCGGATGCCGGCCGCGACCGCGGCGCAGGCGCCGGTGCCGCAGGCCAGCGTCTCGCCGGCGCCGCGCTCGAAGACGCGCAGGCGGACCGCCCGACGCGAAACGACTTGCACGAAACCGGCGTTGACGCCCTGCGCGA
>JBDTUG010000062.1:0-14198 GCA_040007855.1 Caldimonas sp. | reverse complement strand
CCAGAACGCATGACTCCCCCTCACCGAGCTACTGGTGAAACATCCGGGCTAGCCGAACAGATCGCCCTGCCCTGCCTGGCTGACCGGCAGGGGCTTGGTGAACTGCGAGAGGTCGAGGGCGATCCGTTCGCGCGCCAGACCGTACCTCGTCTTCGCCTTGGCCAGCCGCTGCTGCAGCAACTGCGCCCAGACCCCTTCGCCCGTCATGCGGGCTCCGAAGCCGGCGTCGTAGTCGCGCCCGCCGCGCATTTCGCGGATGCGGGCCATGATGCGGGCGCCGCGCTCGGGGAAGTGCTGGTCGAGCCAGCGCTGGAAGATCGGATTCACCTCCCACGGGAGGCGCAGGACAATGCCGAACGCCGAGCAGGCGCCGGCCGCCGCGGCGGCTTCGAGGATGCGCTCGATCTCCGGCTCGTTGATGAACGGAATGATCGGCGAGACGCTCACCCCGACCGGAACGCCGGCCCGCGCCAGCGTCTCGATCGTCTTCAGGCGCCGGTGCGGCGCCGCGGCGCGTGGCTCGAGGATGCGGGCGAGCGAGGGCTCGAGCGAGGTCACCGACACGTAGACCGCGACCAGGCCGCGCGCCGCCATCGGCGCTACCAGGTCGAGATCGCGCTCGATCCCCGACGACTTGGTGACCAGCGAGAACGGGTGCGAGCACGCCGCCATGACCTCGATCACCGAGCGGGTGATGCCGAGCTTGCGCTCGACCGGCTGGTAGGCGTCGGTGGCCGCGCCGATGTTGATGGCGGTCGGCCGGTAGGCGCGCGCGGCGAAGGCCTCGCGCAGGCGCTCGGCGGCGTTGACCTTGGCGATGATCCTGGTCTCGAAGTCGAGCCCCGGCGAGAGATTCAGGTAGCTGTGCGTGGGCCGGGCGAAGCAGTAGACGCAGCCATGCTCGCAGCCGCGGTAGGGGTTGATCGACAGGTCGAAGTTCAGGTCGGGTGAATCGTTGGCGGAGAGGATCGACTTGACGCGCTCCTCGATGATCGTCGTCTCCGGTCCCAGTCGCTCCTCGCTCGCCGCCTGTTCGAGCGTGCCCCAGCCGTCGTCGTAACTCTCGCTGACCCGCCGCGCGTAGCGGTGCTCGATCGCCCACACCGTGCCGCGGCCTTTCTGCGGCCCCCGCAGCGCATCTTCGAGGCGCGGCGCCTCGTCGCGCGAGATCGACCGGGTGCGGGAGGGCGGTCGCGACATACTGTGAATATATACAGTTTCCGGCGACCTGGCGAAAGAGCACACGCGCGGGATCCCGGGACGGATCGGTGCGAGTGCACGCACTGACATACCGGATCACGCACCGAACGACCGCATGGCGCGCGAGGCAGTCATTCCGGCTTCGCCTCCGGATGGCCGAGGCGGACCTCGCGCAGGATGATCCGGCTGTAGGTTTCCTGCGCGCCCGCCTTGTTGCGGATGAATTCGGTCAGGGCCGCCAGGTCGGCGCGGTCGACGCAGGCGACCCGCAGCGCATAGTCGAACGAGCCGGTCAGCAGCGTCGCGTTCAGCACTTGCGGCAGGGGACGGATCGCCTTCTCGAAGGCCTCGGCGCTGGTCGTCGGGCGCAGCTTGACGTCGATCTGCGCCTCGATCGTCATGCCCATCGCCGCCGGATCGACGAGCGCCTGCACGCTGCGGATGATTCCTGCGCCGGTCATCTTCCTGACCCGGTCGGCCACCGCGTTGGGGCTCAGATGCACCTCGGCCCCGATGTCGGTGAACGAGCGCCGGCCATCGATCTGCAGGATCCTGATGATTTCTCGGTCAACCTTGTTCATCTGGATATTTTCGCGCCAAATACGATTTCCAGCCGATTAAATCTGCGCCAATCTCGGTGGCCTCCGCGCAATACTCCAATTTCGGCGGGGCGCCGCGTCCCGCGCGCCGGTCCGACGCTGGACCTCGAAGGGGCCGTTGCCATGCTTGATTCGCTCGAGGCAGATCTGATCGCCGCCCACCAGGTGGCTTTCCCGCGCGATCGCGCCAGCTGGACCGATGCCTATGTCACGGCGGCGTCGCGGCTCGAACCCGATGCCGAGCCAGCGGCAGTCGCGGAAGCGGCGCTGGCCGCCTGGTACCGCCACGGCTGGGCGCATCCGGCCGTCGTCGCCCATTGGGCGGAAGCGCTCGCCGCGTTGGCCGACGAGTGAGGCGGTGCCGGCGCTTCGGCGCCGCCCTCGGGGGGCTGGGCCGCCGCCCTGCTGTTCGGACGGCAACCGGGTGAAGCCTGCGCTCTGGCTGCGGACCCTTGTTTCGTCGAATCCTCGGTCTTCCTAGGAACCCGCTGCGAGCGTCGTCGACAAGCGTCGATGCATCGGCTGCCTGCGGCCGCAGATCGGTTGACCTGGAGGTTCCAGATTCCGACCGACCGCGACTCCGACTGGTCTCCCGGGCCTCCTGGGCCGCCCTATCATTTCCGGCGCAGCCGAGACCCCATTCCAGTGATTCCATGTTGAAAGCCAAGTACGCGCCCGGCGAGCCGGTCCCCTGGTTCGTGGCGAGATCGACCAGCAACTCCGAATACCACTTCGGCTCGGTCGCGGGACGGCATGCCGTTCTGCTCTTCCTCGGGAGCGCGAGTTCCCCGCTTGCCGCGCCGCTCTACGACGCGCTGCTCGCCCGGCGCGAGCTGTTCGACGACGAGCGGACCAGCCTGTTCGTGACCACGATCGATCCCCGCGACGAGGGGCCGGCGGGCCTTCGACAGCTGTTGCCGGGGATCCGGATCTTCTGGGACCTGGACGCATCGATCAGCGCCCGTTTCGGCGTCGCTTCCCCCGAGCTCGACGCTCGTGGCGGGCGGGAGTTCATCGTCGCGGCCCTCGTGCTCGACCCAAGCTTGCGGGTGATGCGCTGGTTCGGCGGGACGTCGGCGCGGATCGACTTCGCCGCGGAGCTGATCGACTGGCTGGAGCGACTGCCCTACCCGCGTTCCGGCGCGGCCCAACCGCAGGCGCCCGTGCTCCTGCTGCCCCGGGTGTTCGAGCCCGAGCTGTGCCGCGAGCTGATCGGCTACTACGAGCGCACGGGCGGCAAAGACTCTGGCTACATGAAGAACCTCAACGGCAGGATCGAGGGCGTGGTCGACTACAGCGTGAAGCGCCGCGACGACTGCCTGATCGAGGACGAGACGCTCCGACATGTCGTCGCGGCGCGGATCCAGACCCGGCTCAATCCGGAGCTTCGGCGTGTCTTCCGATTCGACGCGACGCGGATGGAACGCTACCTCGTGGCCCGCTATTCGGCCGAGGTCGGCGGGTACTTCCGCCCGCACCGCGATAACAACGGCGACGGGCATCGCGAGTTCGCCGTGACGATCAACCTCAACGAAGCCGAGTACGAGGGCGGGGACCTGTGCTTTCCCGAATACGGCCGACAGACCTACCGGGCCGTCACCGGCGGCGCGTGCATCTTTTCATGCGGCCTGATGCACGAGGCAACGCCGGTGACGCGGGGCCAGCGGTACGCGTTCCTGCCCTTCCTCTACGACGACGCGGCGGCGCGGCGGCGCGAAGCGAACAACGCGAAATACGTCGATGCGACCGTGCACTATCACTACGACGGACCGCAGTGATCTCTCAAGGCGAAACGCGAGTTCCGTACCCCCAAAGGCATCCCGAAGCTCTTGGGCCGCAATGAGAGGGCCCTATCCCTGAAGGCGGTAGCCCTCTTCCTGCGCCAGATTGCCTCGCTGGGCGAGTTGGGTTTCGAACTCCGACTGGTAGCCAAGCGCGGAGTGCAAGCGCTTGGCGTTGTAGATCTTCGATGAACCTCGGCAGCCTGGCCTTGAAGTCACTGCAGCTTCAGCCCCGAAGCAGGGACCGGGGTCGACCTCGACGTCCCGGTGCCGTCGCCGAGTTGTCCGGAACCGTTGTTTCCCCAGCTCCAGACCGTGCCGTCGGCAAGCACCGCCAGGCCATGGCCGCGGCCGCGACCGACGGCGATCTCCATGACATTCGTCAGCCCGAGGACCGGACCGGGCGTCGCGCGTACGCTGGGGGCCGTGGGTCCGCCGCCCAATTGTCCGTAGTTGTTGAGTCCCCAGGAGAGGGCGACGCCGTCGGTGCGTCGCGGGCTCGGGATGTGGCGCGCCGTTCCACGACCCATCATGCCGGTGCAAGTAACGTGAACTGGCCGCGCTCGAGCAACTTCCTGAAGTCGCGATCGAAGCTGACGAGGTGCTCTCCCGTGTTCGCCACTGCAGCCGACAACCAGGCATCGCGCACATCGTTCCCGCTCAGCTGCCTGTCCAGGCAGAGCCGCCGCAGTTTCGGCCACTCCGGGCCCAGCGTCGCGAGCTGCACGCCGGGCGATGCGAGCATGGCATCGACAAACGCCACTGCATTTTCCAACGGGGTGGCCACCTTGAAGATCTTCGGGCTGGTGACCAGCCGCAGGAAGCTGGCCAGCACCATCGGCATCAGCGTGAAGGTCGCGCCCTCCCCGGATCCTCGGATGGCCTGTTCGAGCCAGGTGCGGGCCACTGCATGATGCGGATGATCGCTGCGCGAAGCAGCGACCAGCACATTGACATCAGGCGTCATCGCCCAAAGCATCGAGCAGGGCCTTGTTGCTCAGCGCGTTCACACCCGCTATCAGACCCCCCCGACCCTTGAAAACGGGCAGGCGAACCCGACGCTGCTTCGCGGAACCTGCCTTCGCACGAAGACGCAACTGCAGAGCTTCCTCGATCACACGCGTCAGACTCGTGTGCTGCTGGGCCGCAAGCGCCTTGGCATCGGTGAGAAGCTGGTCGTTGAGGTCTAGCGTCGTCTTCATGCAGTGATCATACAGATTTCTGTACTCGCGGGCCGAGGCCTAGGCGGTCGTCGCGCACTGGGCGGAGGCACTCGCGATGCTGGCTGACGAATGACTCCCGGGCTGGCGCGTCGCGACGCGCCAGCCCGGGCCCGCGACGGCGCCCTTCGGAAGGCAGCTGCGTGAAGCCTTCGCTCATCCGCGGACGCTTGTCGCCGCAGTCGCAAAGGACCGTGGCCCGACACGCGTCAGTGGCTCGACGACAGCTCGCGCGACGGAACGCGCGCATCGGCGATCGTGCCGGCGACGGCGAGCAGCTGCGCGTCGGCCGGCGCCGTCTCGGCAGATTCCGCGATCGCTCGCACCCGGTCGGAGGCACGCCGATTCCAGCGGACGTTCGCGGTCGAAACCGTTTCACGAACGAACACCTCGCCGATCATGGGCCGGCGGCCCGGCGGCCGAGCTGCCTCGTCGGAACCTGCTTTCAGCGCCGTCGGCAGCGTCGACGCGCAGATCGCCTGCGGCCGGGTGCCGATGCCGCGCCCGTGCGCGACACGAAGGTCCATGCCGGCGATGGCGTGCTCGCTTTCGAGCTCCTCCAGGAGCCGGATCTGCAGCCGGTCTAGGCTGAAGAAACGCCTGTCCTGTCGTCGACCGTCGACGAGGAAGAGAACGCAGACGCGCGCCTCTGCGCCCTCGTTGGGCGCTCCGCCGAGCAAGGAGTCGAGCCGTTCCAGCGCGGCGACGCCGAGGCATCCATAGAGCTGCTCGAGTTGCTGCAGATCGGTCATGCTCACCCACCACTGGCGCAGGACCAGGAAGGCGGCGGTCGCGCGCAGATCGCCGTGCACCGAGGCGCAGACATAGAGGTCGGCCTTGGCCTGCGACACGAAAGCGCCGTTTGCGTCGCGCGGATTGACTTCAAGCGTCCAGGTTCCGACCACCCGCTCTTCCGACTTGATCTCGACATCCAGGCCGAACGGTCCGGCCGCCGCCAGCAGGCGTTCGGCCAGAAAGGGCAGCGGCGAGCACGACGGCGAGGCGAGGATGGTCGAGGGCCCGATGGCGGAATTCGACGCAGCAAAGGTCCCTGCCAGGGTCGCGTCTCCCGCGCGCGTCTGAAGAGGGAACTCGATGTCGAGGGGTTCCGTTGGCGTGTATTCGGGCGACATCATCACCTCACGAAGATACGCCGGCCAACGCGCGCGTCTGTGCGCTGGCGTACGAACGCATCACAGAGTGAGCGGGTCGATGGGATTGCAGGATGTCCCTCAGCGGGGCGGCCTGGCGGTGCCCGAGTCATGCCCAGCGCTACCGATGGCGCGGCCTGCGAGACATCGGAACGCTCTCTCATCGTCGCCTTCCCTCAGAAGGAACGGAACTCGAGTGACACCCTGGTTCGAACGGATCCGGGGCGTCGCGCCCTCGAGTTCGGGAGAGAAAAGCTGGCCCTACAGGACCTCGACGCTCAAGCTCCATCTCTTGCACGAGTTCACCGCTCATTGCCCGAGTGAGGGCTGTCGGGCAGCGCTGACTCGCCTGCGTGCAGCGACGGCAGAAACGCGTCGGTGTAGCAGAACGTTTCGTCGAGCCCCTGCGCCAGGAATGCCGGCACGGCCGCCTCGACCATCTTCACCGAGCCGCAGACGTAGACCTCGAAGCCGCGCAGGTCCGGGAAGTCGGCGAGTATCGCTTCGTGGACGTTTCCCGTGCGCCCGGCCCAGGCCACGCCGGGTGCGGGCTCGGAAAGGACCGGCACGAAGTGCAGATTGGGATGATCGCGTTGCCACCCTTCGGCCAACTCGAACGCATACAGGTCGGAGCGCTTGCGAACCCCCCAGTACAGCCACATCGGGCGCGACATGCCGCGTGCGAGTGCATCCTCGACGATGCTCTTGATGGGCGCGAAGCCGGTCGCGCCGGCAACGAACAGGATCGGGTGCACGCTCTCGCGCAGCGTGAATTCGCCGAAGGGGCCTTCGAAGCGCAGCGTGTCGCCGACCTTCGCCTGCGTGAACACGTGCCCCGTGAAGCGGCCGTCGGGAATGCGCCGGACGTGCAGGTCGATGTGGTCGTCTTGCTGCGGCGGATTGGCGAACGAGAACGCGCGCCGCTGCCCGTCGTCGAGCACGATGTTGATGTACTGGCCGGCCACGAAGGCGATCCGTCCGCCGTCCTCGAGGCCGAGGCGAAGGTGCAAGACGTCGTCGCTCAGTCGCTCGAGACGATCGATGCGCGCGCGCCGCTCGGCGAGCGAACGAGCCGAGTCGCCTGCCGCGCCGAACTCGACCTCGATTTCGAGAGCGCCGAGCGGCCTGGCGCAGCACATCAGCGCCTGTCCCTGAGCGCGCATCACCTCGGTAAGCACGCTCGGCTGATACGGCCCGAGATCGACCTCGCCCTGGAGGACGCTGCACAGGCAAACGCCGCAGCCGCCGTTGCGACACTCGTAGCGCAGCGGCAGGCCCTGACGCAGACCGGCATCGAGCAAGGTCTCGCCGGAGCGCACGAGCATCTGTTGCGGACCGGGATGCACGGCAACATGAATCTCGCCCGCGGCGCCTCGACGGCGACGCGGCGGCAGCCACGGCAACAGCGCCAGCAGCACGGTCGCCGCGCCGACGATCATCCAGACCCGGGGCAGCGGCATGGCATAGAAGAGCGGCAGCAGGGCCAGGTAGAACCAGTCCAGCTGGAGCGCGGTCGCCGAGCTCGCGAGGTCGGCGGCACCGCCCTGGCTGAGCACCGGCTGCACCAGCGAGAGCGCCAGCAGCGTGGCGACCACGCTCGCGACGATGGGGCCTGGCGGCTGGGTCCTCGCCTTCGGGACACGCTGTACGTGGACCCAGAGCAGCAGCAACAGCAGCAGCGAGATGCCGATGTGCATGAAGGCGAGCAGCGAGAAGAGGCGGTCGCTGACGCTGCTCGGGTAGATGAAGTTGCGGATCAGGGCACCGCCGAACGTCGGCAAGGCGTCGAGCCATTCCGCGACCGCGACCACCACGAACTGGGCGACGCGGTCCCATGGCAGCATGTAGCCGTTGATGCCGAGGAGGTACACGAGCCAGATCAGCGCCACTCCCGTCAGCCACGAGAACCAGCGGAATCCGCGTAGTCTGTCGAAGGCGAAGTGGCGCAGCATGTGCACCAGCATCACGAGCACGAGCGCGTCGGACGCGTAGCGATGGATGCTGCGCAGGATGCCGCCGGCAAACCATTGCCGATGCGTGAGTGCCTCGACCGACGCGTGCGCGCCGGCGACGCCTGTCTCGAAGAAGGCGTAGAGATAGAGGCCGCTGCCGGCGATGATCCAGAACAGGAAGAAGCCGATGGCGCCGAGGTGGTACAGGGGGTTGAGGCGATCGCCGAAGGCGCGGTTGAACAGCGCCTCGCCGCGCATGAAGAGCCACTGCAGGAAGCCCTGAAAGCGCCTCATCATTCCGGGCCCGCGGGCCCGGCGCGGCGCAGCGCCCGGATCAGCACTGCGACGAAAGCCAGGCCGCCGGCGATCGCGATTGCGCCACCCAGTCCCATCAGTGCCATGCCTGCGACTTCGCCCGGGCTGCGCAGCACCTGCTCCGCTCCCGCGACCTTGCGCTGCACGCCGTAGCCGCCCGACCAGACCAGGCCGACGATGTGCAACAGCTGGCCGACACCGTAGAGGGCCGGCTGGAGGGTCGCGAGGCGACCCTGCGGCGTGCCGTAACCCAGCCGCGGCAGCAGGTGATAGACGAGCCCCATCAACGCCAGGGTCACGCCGACGATGCAGCCGTGGTAGTGCGCAGGAATGCGGACGTTGCTGCCGGCGATGAAGATGCCGATGACCCCGCCCGAGGCGAACAGCAACACCGACGCGAGCAGCGCGGTGCGCAGCGGGGCCGTCGCAGGCGACGCGCGGCGAACGCTCGCCGGTGTGCGCGCCAGGCCGAGCAGCACCGCGAGTCCGAGCGGGACGATCGTCACGCCGCCGCCGAACCGCATCGCCAACGTCAGCAAGTTGCGGTGCTCGACCGATGCGATGTCGTGCGCGAGATAGGCCACAGGCGTCGCGAACACCGCCGCCAGTGCCAGCGCGAACATCAGCAGCGTCACCCGCGGGCTGAGCGGCAGCTTCGCACCGCAAGCGCTGGCGAGCCAGAGCCAGCCGACCAGCATGAGCAGGGTCCAGGTGAACTGCAGCGCATGACCGCCGCCCCAGAACAGGATCTCGTAGTAGGCCTTGCCGGCCAGCGTGTGCGGCACGTCGGCGTACGAGGCGGCAAAGGCGACGAGGGCGACGGCGGCCGATACCGCCGCGGCGTTCAGGCCGAAGCGCAGCGCGCCCTCGCCGTCGAAGCCGATGCCGATCCGCGGCGCGGTAAAGAGGCTGCGTGCCACGAGCAAGCAAGCGCCCGCGCCGAAGATCAGCAGCCCGGCCATGAACAAGGGGCCGTCGAGGACGGGGATGTAGTTGGCCATGATGGGTTCGGCGTGCGCGACGAAAGGCGCAAGCGCCATCAAGGCGGTGCCGACTGAAGACAACGCGAGCGCGGCCCAGCCCCACGCGATGGCACGCGCCGAGCCGTTCAGGCTCCAAAGCAACCCGGCAAGAGCGACGAACCAGACCAGCACCGAGAGATCGACGTGCACGACGAGGGCGACACGAAAGAATGCCGCGACGTCGAACCATCGGTTCAGTCCGGGCGTGCGCGACAGCACCAGCAGGATCGAGAACAGGCCAGAGCCGATCAGTGCCAGAAGGGCAAGCCAGAGCCAGCCTCGGGCGAGCGCCCTCTGCGCGCCGCGCGGCACCGGCAACGCGTACGCCGATGGACGCGCTGCCGCCGGGACCTGCGCGTGCGATCGCGCATCGCTGACCGAGGTCGAGGAGCTCATTGCCATACGATGCCGCCCTTCTCGGCGTCGAAGTCGATGACGAGAATGCGCGCCGGGGCGAGCCTCACGGTCGCCGTGCGCTCGTAGTCGAAGGCGTTGCCTGTCGGGCTGTCCTTCAGGCGGACCGCGATCCGGTGCTCGCCGGCAGCGACCTGGACGCGGCGGTAGACCCAGGACGCGCCGTCTTTCGAAAGGCCCGAGGGCGCCGCCACCTGATGGAGGACTTGACGGCCATCGACGTCGAGCTCGACCACCACCGGTGCACGCTCGCGCGGGCACTGCATCGGCGCACGCATGTTCGGCGGCAGCTTGGCGAGTTCGGCCGGGTCGAGCTGCCGGCAAGCCGAGACGCGCTGGCCATGATGGCTGAAGCTGAGCTTGATGAGCGCTTCGTCGGGCGCAAGATGGCGATACGAGGGCCAGTGCGAGAACACTCCGATCAGCAACGCGAAGACCGCATACAGCAGGCCCTGGCCGACCCAGGCCAGCACCGTGCGCGGGGTGTGCGGTTCAGCCATGCGACGCGCTCCGGTCGCGATCCGCCGCCCGGTCGCGCTGCGTTCGCAGTTCGTCGAGCGCCCGTGCCACTTCCATCGGCTGGCCGGGACGGGGCCAGACGACGCGCAGCGCCGCGCGGGGCACGGTCGCGCGCAGGCGCGGTTCGCGAACCGCCGCCAGGCGCTCTTGCGTCCAGCGCTGGCCGAGACGGAATGCGCAATCTCCTTCCTTGCAGCCCGTCACGACGACACCCGACGCACCGGCACGCAAGGCGTATTCGATGAACGAGGGCGGCAGCTGGCCGATGCAGATCAGATCGAGCGCGACGACGTCGCCTGCGGCAACGACATCTTGCGAGCGTTCATCGCCGCAGCCCAGCACGACGAATGTGCGCTGGCCCTGCCGTGCTGCGAGACCCGCATCGAGCTCTCGGCGTAGCGCGTCGATCGGCCGCTGCGGCATGTCGATACCGGTCACGAGCTCGGTGCCTCCGCGAAATGGCGTCGACGACGGACACGCGCCGACGCAGATGCCGCAACTCGCGCAGAGATCAGGGTCGACCTGTGCGAGCTGGTGGACCGAGCGGCCGACGGTCGGCCAGTGCGGATGCGGCACCATCGTGATGGCCGTGTACGGACAGTCGACGAAGCAGCGCCGACAGCCGTTGCAGTTGGCCGGATCGACTCGAGCCGTCGGCGCCGATGGCACGCTCCCATGCGACAGGAACGGCAGCCCTGCCAGCGTCAGCACGGCTGCCGCGAGCAGCGCCCAGACGAATCCAGGCGACGTCGCATCGACGAGTGCGTGCACGAACAAGAGGTACCAGTCGAAGGCCAGCGCTCCCGGCGCCTGCGACAGATCCGCGGGCGCATGGCTCGCCACCGGAGCGAGCAGGGCCAGCGCCAGAAGGCCGAGCGTCGTCGCCAGCGCCAGCCGGCGCGGCGGAAAGACTTCCGCGTGCGCGACGCGCTGGATGTGGAACCAGAGGCCGAAGAGCATCAACAGCGGCACGCCGACATGGACGAAGATGAACAGTGAGAAGAGCCGATCGCTGACCGACGAGACACTGACGAAGTTGCGCGACAGTGACGCGGCGAAGAACGGCAGCGCATCGAGCCACTCGGCCGTGGCCACGGCGGAGAACTGGCCGAGCTGGTCCCAATGGAGCCAGAAGCCGCCGATGCCGCTGGCGAACGCAAAGAGCAGGAGCGGAATGCCGGTCCACCACGAGTGACGCCGGAACGTCCGAAAGCGGCCGAGCACCCACTCGCGCACGAGATGCAACGTGATGACGACGACGAACGCGTCGGCCGCGTAGCGGTGCACGCTGCGCAGCCAGCCCCCCACGTACCAGGGCTGACGGGAGAGCCTTGCGATCGATTCGTAGGCGGCGGCGGCCGAGGTGTCCAGCGCCGCGAACAGGTAGAAGCCGCTGGCGACGAGCCACCAGAAGAAGAGGAAGCCGAGCGCGCCGAGATGGCGCAGCGGATTCGACGCCGCGCCCAACACGACGTCGAGTGCACGCTCGACGCCCTGCCAGGCTTGCCGCGCGTCGGGCCGACCCGCGTTCCAGGCTCGATCGCGGAGGAAACGGTACCGATCGGCGCGGTCCGGCGGCATGGCGTTCGCGGTGCCGGGGGCAGCGGTGGCGCCGGGCGGCGACTGCATCGTCGATGCTCCGGTCAAGCTCGCGACCGGCGTCGCGCGGTTCGCCGCCCGCGCCACTCGTTGAGCAAATACAAGAGCATGGCGATCGCGAACGTCAGCCCGCCGGCGATCTCGAGCGCGAGGCTGTAGTCGACGCGATAGGTCCCGGTCCTCGGGTCGTATACCGTGCAGAGGATGCGAACGCGGTCGATCAGCTCGGACAGTCCCGATTGCAGCGGCAGCGGCCGGCTCGCGAGCAGCAGCGTCAGCGGCTCGCCGAGCGCATTGGGCGCGATCTCGCCGCCGTAGACCTGGCGCACGACGCGGCCCTCCGCATCGACGAGGGTGACCTGGAGCACGTGGTCGAAGCCGGCCGGGGTCGCCTGGAAGCTGAAGCCGAACTCGCGCGTCAGCGCCTCGACGTCGCCCGACGGCGCGCTCAGGAACGACCAGTTCGGGAGATCGATTCCGTTCTGCGCCGCGAACGCCTTCATCGCCGCCGGCGAATCGGCCGGCTGATTGAAGCCGATGCTGACGACGTTGAACTGCGCCGTGCCGAATCGCTTTTCCAGCGCGCGCACCGACTGGTGCAGCGCGCGCGTGCCGGTCGGGCAAACCTGGAAGCAACCCGTGTAGACAAAGGATACGAGCAGCGGCTTGCCGCGATACGACGAAAGGTGTACCGGATTGGAGTCGCGACCGAGCAAGGTGTACTCGCCGATGCGTCGCCCGATCGCCGCCTGGCTGGCGCGAACGGCGGCGTCGGCGTTCAGTGCGGACGTGGACGCGGCGTCGACCGATTCGGCTTGCGCCGGCGGCGTCGCGGCGACGGCCAGCATCGCCCAGACGAGCAAGGTCGCACGCGCGGGCTTCGAGCATGTATCGACGGCACGGCGCCATGGTCCCGGCACGTCCGTGATGGCAATCGATGCGAGCGACATTGGTTCATGGCTTCCGTGCAGCCGGTCGGATCGACGCTCAGGAGCTCACGAACCCCAGCGCGCCGCCCCATCGATGCTCGCGGCTGCCAGCAACGCGCCGAGTTGCACCAGCGATGCGAGGAACGAGCCGATCGCGGTGGAGCGGCTCGGCGCAGCTGCCAGCGCGCGAGCCTTGATCGCAAAGTAGAGACCACCGCCGAGGGCGCCTCCGAAGTATATCCATCCGGCGCCGAAGAACATGGGCAGCAGCGATGCGAGAACGAGCACCACGACGCTGGCATAGACGATCCGAGCCGCGCGTTCGGTGCCGACGACGACCGGCAGCATCGGCACGCCAGCGGCCGCATAGTCCGCCTGCCCCGCGATCGCCAGGCTCCAGAAGTGCGGCGGCGTCCACAGGAACAGCGCCAGGGCGAGCAGCCAGCCGTGCACGCCGACGCCCGGATCGACCGCGGCCGCGCCGGCGAGGGCCGCGAAGCTGCCGGCGAGGCCGCCGACGACGATGTTCATGCTGCTGCGCCGCTTCAGCCACAGCGTGTAGACCACGCCGTAGAAGAAGGCGCCGAGGAACACGTAGAGCGCGGCCATGGCGTTCGCCGTCCACCAGACGGCGCCGACCGCGAGCGCGAGCATGCCCGCCATCAGCCACAACCAGGCCGACGTTCGCGGCAGCGCGCCGGTCGCGAACGGGCGGTTTCGCGTGCGCGCCATCAGGCGGTCGGAGTCGGCCTCGGCATACTGGTTGAAGGCGCCCGCGCTGGCCGATGCGAGCAGCACCGAGAGCGCCAGCACGATCAACTGGGCCGCGCCGATTCCGCGCCCCGGCGTGACCATGTAGCCGACCAGTGCCGTCAGCATGATGAACACGCCGATGCGCAGCTTGAACAGCCCGACCACGTCGCGCCAGCTCAGGCCAGCGCGGATCGCCACGGAGATCGGCAGCGTTGGCATGGTCGTGGGTCCGATCAGCTCAGCCCCCAGACCTGCGACAGATACTTCCAGTTGATGAAGTAATAGAGCACGAAGGCCGTGAGGAAGACCATTGCGAGGACGAACGTGCCCGGCGCGGCGAAGCCCGCCGATCCGTAGGTCTGCACCGCCACGCCGACGGGGGTCGGCGGAATCGGCGTGTAGTTCGGGCTGACGCTTCCGCGGTCGAGCCGCTTGCCCCAGAGCAGCGAGCCGACGGTGACGTAGATGTAGATCGCACCGCCGACGATGGCCGCAATCCCGGCGATGCCGACGAGCCCCATCATCAGATAGGCCGCACCCGGCCACTCGTAGGCCAGCGCGGCGCCGCTGAACGCCATGTCCCAGTGGCGGCGCGAGACGCCGAGCGTGCCCGCGCCCATCATCACCAGACAGAAGAAGTACATCGACAGGCCGAACAGGTAAGGCTGCAGCTTGGCCAGGCCCGGAGCGATCATCTCGCGCTTGAACAGCACCGGGATCAGGAAGTAGGTCAGCGCCATGAAC
>JBDTUG010000061.1:0-14337 GCA_040007855.1 Caldimonas sp. | reverse complement strand
AACGACACGTCGTCGACCACCGGCGTCGCGCCGAAGCGCACGCTCAGGTGCTCGACCGCGAGCAGCGCCGTCATCGGCGGACCCGCATCGCAAGGCCGGAGCGGGCCGACACCGCCTCGGCCGGCCTCAGGCGCTGGCCTTCGGCGCGGCCGTCAGCAGGCCGCTGCAGGCGGCCCGCTCGGCCTCCGGCCGGCCTTCCTTGGCGCACAGCGTCGCCAGGGCGAGGCGCAGGCGCTCGAGGCTGGCAGCGTGCGCGCCGCCCTTGCTCCAGCCGTGGAGCTTCTGGCCGACTCGCTGCAGCGAGCGGCCGCTGCGCTGGTCGAAGGCATCGCTCTGGGTGGCGGCTTCGCGCCAGAGCTGGAGCGCGGTGGCCTCGATCGCCGCTTCGTCGGCCGGCGCCAGCTCGACCAGCGCGTTTAGGTAGCTCGCGCCCCATTGCAGCCGGGTGGCAGGCCCTTCGCTCGTCTCGAAGGCCTGGCGATACCAGCGCAGCGCGTCGGCCTTGTCACCGCGCTTCCTGGCGTTGCTCGCCAGCTCGGACATCAGGTAGTAGGGCGAGTGGCTCTTGCCGAGGTTGGTCTCGAGCAGGCGGTCCGACTCGGCGGACAGGCCGGCCCGCTCGAGCAGGTAAGCGGCCGAGGTGATGACCGCCTGGCGCTCGTAGCCGTCGCTGATCTCGCGGTCGGCGCGCGCGGTCTGCTCGCGCACCTCGGCGAGCAGCGCCGCGGCCAGCTTCGGCGCGGGCGCTGCCTTCGGACCGGCGGCCGGCAGGTCGTCGGGCACGTCGATCCGCGCCAGATCGACGCGCGCGACCAGCGCCTGCAGCCGGTCGGCGCGCGAGAGCGTCGCATCGGCCTGGAGGCGCTGCAAGGCCGCGTCGAAGGCGGCGATCAGCGGCGGACGCTGCGGCGCCGAGCGAACGGCGAGGGCGCGGACGATCTCGGCCGCCATGTAGACGAGCATGTCGGTCTGCTCGCGCGCCGCTGCCGGATTGCCCAGCATGGCGAGAACCGCCTTGCGCGCGCCCGGGTCGGTGACGGCGGGCGACTTGGCGTCGCGCGCGGCCAGCGCCTTCAGGCGCAGCCGCATCGCCGTTGCCGGCTGGTCGGCCGGGCAGGCGGCGGCGAGCCGGGCCAGCGTCGGCGCGACCCGGTCCTTGGCGAGAAGCTGCTGCTGGTCGGTCTCCCACGAGTAGAAGGCGAGCAGGCGCCAGTCGTCCGGCTGCAGACCGGTGCCACCGGCAAGCGCATCGGCAAGCAGCGCCTTGACCGGCCGCGCCGCATTCATGCCGAGGTTGAGCAGCTCGCTGTAGCGACCCGGATCGACCTCGCCGGGCAGGCGCGTCACTTCCTCGCCGCCCGGCTTGAACAGCAGCATGGTCGGATAGCCGCTGACCCGAAAGCGCGCGCCCAGCTTCTGTGCGCCGGGGCTGTCGCCGTCGACGTAGACCGGAACGAAGGCGCGCGAGCGCTCGATGAAGTCCTGCCGGTTGAACAAGGTCGCCTTCACCTGGTTGCAGGGCGGGCACCACTTGGCGCCCCAGTAGACGAAGACCGGCTTGCGCTCGGCCCGGGCGAGCGCGAACGCGGCGTCGACGTCGGCGTCGTTGGCCGCCTGCCGCCAGGCGATGCCGGCGTCGGCGTGATCGGGGGCGGCAGGTGAGGCCGGTGCGAGCGGTGCGGGTGCGACCGCAGGCGCGGGTGCGACGACGGCCTTCGGGTCGCCGCCTTTCGAGCAGCCGACCAGGGCAGCGGTCAGGACTGCGACGACGACGGCGGCGGCGAACGAGGGAACGGGTTTCATCGCTTCTCCGGTGCAGCTGCGATCATCGCGCAAGCCGGACCGCCGCGCCGCCGTCAGTCGACCGGCGCCGGCGAGTCGCGAACCGGGTCCTGCGGCGCCGAGCCGAGCTGGGCCAGGGCGACCCCGGCGAGGGTGAGCGCGGCGCCGCCGATCTTGATCGCCGAATAGCGCTCGCCGGTCACCGCCCAGGCGACCAGGCCGGCGACCGGCGGCATCAGGTACATCAGCGGCGCGGTCCGGGCGACGCCGCGCACGGCGTTGATCCAGCCCCAGGCGAGCCAGCCGAGGAAGGCGGAGATCACGACCGCGTACAGGGTGCCGGCCCAGATCGCCAGGCCGATCTCGCCCCAGGCCACGGCCAGGCCGGCCGGCAGGCTGAACAGGACCACCGGGCCGCTGCCGAGCAGCGAGGCGTAGGCCATCACGGCGACGCCGCCGAGTCGCTCGATCAGCGGCTTGGCGGCGACCGTGTAGTAGGAGAAGAACGATGCGGCGACGAGCAGCACCAGGTCGCCGGCGCCGGCCTGCCAGTGGCCGCCGAACAGCTTGTCGGAAAGGAACGCGAGCACGCCGAGGCAGGCCACCGAGACGCCGGCGATCTGGCCGCGGGTCAGCTGCTCGAGGCCGTGCCAGCGCAGGATGAAGAGCGTGAAGATCGGGCCGCAGGCGAGGATCAGCGAGCTCGAGAAGGCGGTCGACCAGTGGATGCCGTAGGTGACCAGGCCGACGTGCAGCAGGTGGCCGATCAGGCCCAGCCGGAGCAGCGCCCAGGCGTCGGCGCGCGACACCCGCGGCCAGTTCAGTCGGTAGCGCGAACAGAGCAGGACGGCCGCGGCCACCGGGATGATGAGGTAGCGCACGAACAGGAAGCCGCCCGGCGACAGCGCCTGGAAGATCGCCTTCTGGACCGTGAAGTTGGCGCCCCAGACAACGATCAGGGCGAGCGCCAGCCAGAGGGCGAGGCGGGCCCGGCGGCGCTGGCGTGCCGCCGCGTCGTCGACCACGGCGGGAGCGGCGGCGGCGGACGTCATCCGCCGGGCGAGGGATCGCCGAGCGCTCCCTGGGCTTCGTCGAAGCGCCAGCCTTCGACCGGCGTCGCCCGGGCGAGCGCCATCCAGAGGGCGAAGCCGACCCGGGCCGGACGCTTCGGTGCCGGGCGGGCGACCGCCAGGCCGCCCTCGTCGGCGACCAGCACGCCGCATTCGGCGGGGATCTCGTCCGGCTCGGCAATACCGGCCTTGATCGCGTACCAGCACTCGCCGCCGAGCTGCAGATAGGCCTCGCGCTTGCTCGCCCGGCGCAGGTCGGCCAGCAGGTCGGATCGGCGCACCTTGACCTCGTGGACGATCGGCGCGAGGTAGGCCTCGACGGTCGTGTGGCGGATCGAGAAGACGTCGGGCATGGCGATCTGCCACTGCTCGCCGACCCGGGCCCGAACCGCCAAGCCGCGCCAGGCCAGCCGCCCGGCCCGCGTCATCTCGCGGGCGACCCGCTCGACCAGCAGCTCGTGGTCGTCGCGGGCGCCCCGGTTCCTGGCCAGCGTCTCCGCCAGCACGGCGATGCCGGCGTCGCTGACCCGCAAGGTCTCGTGGCCGAGCGGGCCGCGCTCGCGCACCAGCAGGCCGGCGGCCACCAGCTCGATCTCGACCGCGTCCTGGCAAGGCCAGCCGGCCGAGCGGTAGACGTCGCGCAGGCGTCGCCGATGGACGACGCCGATCGCGACCCGGGCCGCGGCAAAGAAGGAAGAACCGTCGAGCATGGAATGACGAAATCCGGACCGCGCACCTTACCAAGATTCAACGGTTCGGGTGGCGCCGACGTTAGGATTCACGCCACCTCGCCTCCACAGGAAGATTCCCGCCATGCCCGCTCGTTTCTGGATCCGCCTGCGCCGCACGCTCGCCCTAGCCGGCCTCGTCTTGATCGGCGCCGCCGGCCCGGCCGACAGCGCCGACCCGAAGGTGCTCAACGTCTACAACTGGTCCGACTACATCGCCGACGACACGATCAGGAACTTCGAGAAAGAGACCGGCATCAAGGTCAACTACGACAACTACGACACCAACGAGGTGCTGCACGCCAAGCTGGTCGCCGGCAAGACTGGCTACGACATCGTCGTCCCCGGCGCCCACTTCGCGAAGACGCAGATCGAAGGCGGCCTGCTGCAGAAGCTCGACCGTTCCAAGCTCACGAACTGGGGCAACCTCGACCCGGCGCTCCTCAAGCAGCTCGCCAACGTCGACCCCGGCAACCAGTACCTGGTCGACTGGCTCTGGGGCTACGTCACGGTCGGCATCAACGTGCCCAAGGTGAAGGCCGCGCTCGCTGCCTTGCCAAACGCGCTGCCGATGCCCGAGAACGCCTGGAGCCTGATCTTCGACCCGAAGTACGCGAGCAAGCTGAAGGGCTGCGGCGTCAACTTCCTCGACTCCGCCTCCGAGGTGCTGCCGGTGGCGATGCTCTATGTCGGCAAGCCCGCCTACAGCAGCAATGCGACCGACTACGACGCGGCGGCCAGGATGCTGCAGTCGGTGCGGCCGTACGTGACGCGCTTTTCCTCGTCGGGCTACATCAACGACCTGGCCGGCGGATCGCTCTGCGCGGTGATGGGCTTTTCGGGCGACATCAACATCGCCCGGGCGCGCGCGCTCGAAGCCGACCCGAAGCAGCCGGCGGCGATCGAGGCGCTCCTACCCAAGGGCGGCGCGACCCTGTTCTTCGACTCGATGGCGATTCCGAAGGACGCGAAGAACGTCGCCAACGCGCACCTGTTCATCAACTACATCCTGCGCCCGGAGGTCTCGGCGGCGCTGACCAACAAGGTGTTCTACGCCAACCCGAACGCGGCCTCGCTGAAGTTCGTGAAGAAGGACGTCGCCGCGAACCCGACCATCTTCCTGTCGGCCGCCGACAAGGCGCGGATGACGCCGCCCGATGCGGTGCCGCAGCCGATCCGGCGCGTCCAGACGCGCATCTTCACCAGCTTCAAGGCCGGCAAGTAGGCACGGCGCAGAGCCGCCCGCTCAGGAAGGCTCGACCTTCACGCCCTTCCAGAACGCGACCCGACCCTTGATATCCCTGGCCGCCTCGCTCGGCTCCGGGTAGTACCAGACGGCATTGGGATTGAGGTCGCCGTCGACCATCACGCTGTAGTAGTGAGCCTCGCCTTTCCACGCGCACATCGAGCGGTGGTTGCTGAAGCTCGTGTACTCGCGCTTCAGGCTGGCCTCGGGGAAATAGTGGTTGCCTTCGACGACCACGGTGTCGTCGCTCTCGGCCAGGGTCGCGCCGTTCCAGGTCGCCTTCATGTCTTGAGCCTTTGTAGTGGCGCCGCGCGTCCGGCGGCGGCAGGGCATCGTAGCGAGGCTCGCGCCACCCTGCGCGCGCGGCGTTCGCTGGCAGCGCGCACGACCCGGCCTGACGACATTCGATCGATCCGGTTCGGCGGGGAGCGCGCATGACGAGCAAGGTCAGAAAGGGCCAGTGGCTTCCTCGACTTCAGCCTCGTCACCTCCGACTACGGCCGCCGCATTCACCCCTGCAAGGCCAGAGGAGACCCGCAACGTCGCCAGGGCGGTCGCTGGGTCACGCCGGCGCTGCGCAAGGGCGAGCTGCCGGCCGGAGCCTGCCGATCTGCCCAGGCCGCGACTAAAATAATGTTGCACCGCAGCAAAAAAACCCGGGCGGAGCTACCCTCGGGACTGCACCAACGTGAGACGCCCTTGAATTCCTTCCTGAAAAAGATCGTCGCCGCCACCGGGCTGACCCGGCGTGGCCAGCTCGCCGAAGCCACCGCGGCGATCCAGCGCGCACTCACCGGAGCCAGCACTGACTATCGGGCAGATTCGCCCCAGTCCGAACGGGAAGACTCTGCCAGGACCTCGGAGGACGTCCTCGACGGCTTGGTCCGGGAGGTCGAACCCGCGCCCCGGATCGCGTCCCACGCATCGCTGGCCGACCCCCTCCGGCCGCGCCCGGCTGGCGCCGCCGGCCCCGCTGCCGGCTCCGCTGATGACCCAGCCGACGCCGCCGCGGACCCTGCTGACCCGGCCACCCGGGCGGCCGCCGTCGCCGCCGTCGCCGCCGCCCTGGCAGCCGCCACGGCGGCGGCGACCTCGGCCTGGGCCTCGGCAAGCGTCGAAACGAAGCCGCGGCCCGACCCGACCCGCCAGCACGGCGGGCGCTTCAGCGAGAGCAGCTTCACCGCCGAGGCCGGCACACGTGCCTTCAAGCTGTTCGAGCCGTCCGGCTTCGAAGGCCGCGCCTTGCCGCTGGTCGTCATGCTGCACGGCTGCACCCAGGACCCCGACGACTTCGCCGCCGGCACGCGCATGAACCTGCTCGCTCAGGAGCGTGGCCTGCTCGTTCTCTATCCACAGCAGGCGCCGCGCTCCAATGCCCAGAAATGCTGGAACTGGTTCGTGCCTGGCGACCAGCAGCGCGGCCAGGGCGAGCCGGCCCTGCTCGCCGGGATGACCCGCCATGTCATGGAGACCCATCCGGTCGATGCCGATCGGGTCTGGGTCGCCGGCTTGTCGGCGGGGGGGGCAATGGCGGCGATCCTGGCGCGCGAATATCCCGACCTGTTTGCCGCCGCCGGCGTCCACTCGGGGCTACCGCCCGGCGCCGCGCACGACATCGTCTCGGCCTTTTCGGCGATGAAATCGGCCACCCGCGGTGCCTTCCCGAGCTGGCCCGGCGTCTCGGGCGGGATGCCGGCACGGGCCCCGCTGGTCGCGTGGCCTGGCACGGCGCTGGCGCCCATGGCAGGCCCGGAGCCGGAGCTCGCCGACGAGGCCGCCGGCGGGTCGCGCGGCGCTCCGCTGATCGTCTTCCACGGCGACGCCGACGGCACCGTCAACGTCGCCAACGGCAGTCACGTCGTCGAGGCCGCGCTCGGCCCGGACGCCGCCCGGCCCGGAGCGGCGAGCGTCAGCGCCGGGACGGCCGGCGCGGGGCGCCGCTTCACCCGCACCGTCTTCCACCCGGACCCGGCGGCCGGGCCGAGCCGGGCCGAGCACTGGGTCGTGCACGGCGCCGGCCACGCCTGGTCGGGTGGCGACACTGCCGGCAGCTTCACCGACCACCAGGGTCCCGACGCCTCCCGCGAGATGCTGCGCTTCTTCGCCGAGCACCCGCGCCAGCGGCCGGCGCCACGGCTGGCCCCGACCGCCTCCTGAGCGCTCGCCCTCCGGCCCTGGCCGGAACGGCGCGGGTTCTGCGTACTGAGGGATGTCTCTACGCAGGAGAAGCCCATGCTGCCCCGTTTCGCCTTCGCCGCCGCGCTGTCGCTCGGCCTGCTCGCCTCAACCGGCCATGCTCAGCCGATGGCCGCTTCGCTCGAGGCGCTGCCGCTCGATCATCTCAAGTCCGCGTACCTGGCGTGCGAGCGAGCGAGCAGCGAGCGGGTCCTCGACGGCGACAGCTTCGCGCACTGCGCTGGCGTCGGCGACGCCCTGCTGCAGCGCGGCTTCGGCGGTGATTTCGATCGCCTGCTCGCCTGGTGGCGGAGCGAAAAGACCAAAGCCCGGCAGGCCCAGGCCAAGCTCGCGCCGCCGCGTTAGTAGCAGCCGGCCGCCGGTCGAGGCGCCGCCCGGCCGGCCATGGGCTGATCGAGATCTGGCACCGGGCGACGCTGGTCGCCGAGCGCACCGAACGGCGCGCCGACAGCCGGCGCCGCCCGCATGGCCGGATCGCGAGGGTGATTCCGTACATGGGATGCACCCCTCTTGTTCGGAGAACGCCGTGAACCATCGTCTCGCCCTTGCGGTCGCCCTGTCGGCCGCCCTTGCCAGTCCGCTTGCCCTTGCCCAGGTCCAGCCAGGCCCCGTTCCCGCCGCCGCGATGCCGCTCGAGCAGTTGCGGGTCGCCTACCTTTCCTGCGAGCGGGCCCCCGAGCGGACCCGTGCCGACGCCAGGACCTACGCGCACTGCGCCAGCGTCGGCTACGAGCTGCTGGAGCGCGGCTTCGAAGGCGACATCGAGCGGCTGCTCGACTGGCGCCGCAGCGAACTGGCGAAGGGCGCGGCAGGCCAGCGGCTCAGCGCCGCCGGCCAGCCCTAACCTACCCGCCGCCGCGCCGATGCGCAGGCGACCTTGATGCTCGAAGGTGCCAGCGCCTGCGAAGAAGAAGCGATCGCGACGGTCCTGTCGTCGAAGCCCGACCCGTTGCCGTCGCGGCCGCCGCTCAGTCCACGAGACCGAGCTCGACCAGCAGGAACGCGTCGTCCTCGGCGATCTCGCGCAGCGAGTCGAAGCGGCCCGAGGCGCCGCCATGGCCGACCTCGAGGTTGATCTTGAAGAGCAGCGGCTTCGCGTCGCTCTTCAGCGTGCGCAGCCTGGCCACGTATTTGGCCGGTTCCCAGTAGGCGACCTGGCTGTCGTTGAGGCCGGTGCGCAGCAGCATCGCCGGGTACACGCCGGGCTGCAGGTTGTCGTACGGGCTGTAGGCGCGGATCCAGGCGTACTGCTCGGCGATCTTCGGGTTGCCCCATTCGATGAACTCGCCCGTGGTCAGCGGCAGCGTCTCGTCGAGCATGGTGTTGATCACGTCGACGAACGGCACTTGCGCCACGACTGCCCGAAACAGCTCCGGCCGGCGGTTGACGACCGCGCCCATCAGCAGGCCGCCGGCGCTGCCGCCCTCGATCGCGAGCAGCCGCGGCGCGGTGAGGCCGCGCGCGATCAGCGCTTCGGCGCAGGCGATGAAGTCGCTGAAGGTGGTCGCCTTGTTCGCCATCTTGCCGGCCTCGTACCAGCGCCGGCCGAGGTCGCCGCCGCCGCGGATGTGGGCGATCGCGAAGACCACGCCGCGGTCGAGCAGCGAGACGCGGGTCTGCGAGAACGACGGGTCGAGCGGGATACCGTAGCTGCCGTAGCCGTAGAGCAGGAGCGGTTGCGGCCCCTCCGCCCTGCGGTCGCGCCGCCAGACCAGCGAGATCGGGATCGACGTGCCATCGGCCGCGGTCGCCAGCAGCCGCTCGCTCGCGTACAGCGCAGGGTCGTAGCCGGGCACGGGCTGGCGCTTGCGCAGCACCCGCTCGCGGGTCGCCAGGTCGTAGTCGAAGGTCGACGCCGGCATCGTCATCGAGGTGTACACGAAGCGCAGGCTGCTCGTCTCGAACTCCGGGTTGGCGCCGGTGTGCACGTTGTACGCCGCCTTGTCGAAGGCGATCCGGTGCTCGCCGCCCTGCACCAGGTCGAAGACGCGCAGCGCCAGGCTGCCGGCGACCCGCTCGGTGACGACCAGCTGCCGCGCGAACAGGTCGAAGTCGTCGAGCATCGCGTCGTCGCGCGCGGCGATCAGCTCGACGGCGCCGCCGAGATCGGGCTTCGCGGCGTCGACCGTGACGAGCCGGAAGTTGCGGCCGGTGTCGTTGATGCGGACGAAGAAGCGCCCGTCGCGGTGATCGAGGTCGACCTCGATGTCGGGCCGGCGCGCGAAGACGGTGCGCAACAGCGGCGCCGCCTCGCCGGTGGCGTCGGCATCGATGAGCGCGATCTCCGACGAGTCCATGCTGCCGATCGAGACGATGACGTAGCGCTCGTCGCGGGTCTTCGCCACGTCGACGCTGAACAGCTCGTCGCTCTCTTCGTGGAGCAGCAGGTCGGCGGCGCTGTCGCCGACGACGTGGCGCCAGAGACGGTTCGCCCGCTTGGCCTCGTCCATGGTCACGTAGTAGAGCGTGCGGCTGTCGTTGGCCCAGGCCACCGCCGCGACCTCGGGCATGGCCCACGGATCGAGCGCGCCGCTCGCCAGGTCCTTCAGGTGCAGCGTGTAGTCACGGCCGCCGGTGAAGTCGGCGGTGTAGGCCAGGCGCATCGCGTCACGGCTCACGGTCGCCGCGCCGAGGCGCAGGAACGGCTTGCCGCGGGCCATCTCGTTGAGGTCGAGCAGGGTCTCGTCGCTGCCGGCCGGGTCGAAGCGTCGCTCGCTGCCCGCGGCACGGCGACGGACGTGGCGCGGATACTGCTCGCCGGCCACGGTCCGCGTCGCGTACCACCAGTCGCCCTTGCGGTAGGGCACCGAGTCGTCGTCCTGCTGGATGCGCGAGAACATCTCCTGGTAGAGCGTCTCCTTCAGGGCGGCGTGCGGCGCGAACCAGGCGTCGGCCCAGGCGTTCTCGGCCTGAAGGTAGGCAAGGGTGCGCGGATCGTCGCGCTCGCGCAGCCAGAACCAGTCGTCGATGCGCCGGTCGCCGTGGACGGTCACGTCCTTCGGCTCGCGCGGCGCGAGGGGCGGTGAAGTCGGCGAAGCAGGCATGGGCAGACTCGAAGGCAGGTCGGAGCGGAGGCGCATTGTCGGCGCCGACCGCCCCGGCCGCGGCGCCATGCGCGAAGGCTTGACTTTCATTTAACCGATGCGTTAAATTAAGTGCCATGGACCGACTCAGTGCGGCGTTCTCCGCCCTCGCCGACCCGACCCGGCGCGCCATCCTGGCCCGTCTGGCGCAGGGCCAGGCGCACGTCGGCGAGATCGGCAAGCCGTTCCGGATGTCCGGCCCGGCGATCTCGCGGCACCTGCGCGTGCTCGAAAGCGCCGGCCTGATCGCCCGCGAGGTCGACGCGCAGCGCCGCGTCTGCCGCCTGCGCGGCGAAGGCCTGGCCGCCGCCCACGAATGGATGGAGCAGTACCGCCAGTTCTGGGAAGCGAGCCTGGACCGGCTGGTCGAGCTGCTCGAGCAGCCGGCCGCGACCACCGCCACCACTCGGCCCACGCCGCGCGCCCGCAAGCGCTCGGCATCGACCCCCATCACCGCATTGCCCCGCACCCCCAGGACACGTCGATGACCGAGACCGCTCCCTTCACGCTGACGATGACGCGCCTGATCCGCGCCCCGCGCGAGCGCGTCTACGACGCCTTCGTCACCGACGAGGCCTTGCGCGCCTGGATGTGCCCGCGCGGCATGGGCGTCGCCGAGCTCGCCTTCGAGCCGCGGCCGGGCGGCGCCTGGCGGATGCTGATCCGCTCGCGCGATGGCTCGCACTTCAAGCTCGGCGGCGTCTACCGCGCGCTGCAGCGGCCGGACCGCATCGCCTACACCTGGCAATGGGAGGAAGGCCCGATGGCCGGCCTCGCTACCCTGGTCGAGGTCGACTTCGCCGAGCGCGACGGCGCCACCGTGCTGACGATGCGGCACTCGGGCTTTCCGAGCGCGGCCGCGCGCGATGCCCACGGCCGCGGCTGGAACGGCCCGCTCAACAAGCTCAGCGACCTGCTCGACCCGCGCGGCAGCGCCTCGTCGCTCACGCTGTACGGCCTGGCGCCGAGCAGCTACACCCGGACCGCCCGGCTGGCGCTGGCCGAGAAGGGCATCGCCTGCACCTTCCACGAGTGCGGCCCGCACGGGCCGGACATCCTCGCCGTCAACCCGTTCGGGCGGCTGCCGGCGCTGAGCGACGGCGAGTTCTCCGTCTATGAGACGAGCGCGATCGTCCGCTACCTCGACGAGGCGTTCGAGGGAACGCCGCTGCTGCCCGCCTCGATCGCCGACCGGGCGCGCTGCGAGCAATGGACGAGCGCCTTCGGCGCCTACTTCTACGAGCCGATCGTCGCCGGCTACATCCGCCGGATCTTCTTTCCAGGCGGCGAAGGCGGCCAGCCCGACCGCACGGCGATCGGCGCGGCGCTTGCCAAGATCCCGGCCTTGCTGGCGATCCTCGAGGCTGGCTACGCGAAGAGCGCCTGGCTCGCCGGCGACGCGCTCTCGATGGCCGACCTGTTCTTCATGCCGGTGCTCGCGTATCTCGAGCGCATGCCCGACGGGCCGCGTCTTCTCGAGGCCGCGCCGAGTCTGCGGCGGGCGCTCGCGGCGATGCGCGGGCGGCCCAGTTTTTCCGCCACCGAGCCCGGAGGCCGCTTCGGCTGACGGCTCGCCCACCACTCCCTGGAGGACCCATGTCGCACATTCCCGGAAAATTCGTCTGGTTCGAGCACGTCTGCGACGACATCGCCAAGGCGCGCCGCTTCTACGAGCCGCTGTTCGGCTGGCATACCGAAGCGGTGGCGATGGGCGGCGGCGAGCCGTACCACGTCATCCACAACGGCGGCACCGGCATCGGCGGCTACTCCAAGGCGCCCGCCGGAGCGCCCAACGGATGGCTGTCGTACCTGTCGGTCGACGACGTCGATGCCGCGCACAAGGCGGCGCTGGCTGCGGGCGCGAAGAGCCTGATGGCGCCGCTGGACTACGGCGGCGCCGGCCGCGCCGCGACCCTGGCCGACCCGACCGGTGCGGTGTTCTCGCTCTGGAAGGGAGCCGGCGACGACCCGGCCGACGTCGCCGAGGTGCCGTCCGGCAGTTGGGTCTGGAACGAGCTCTCGACCGGCGACGACCAGGCCGCGCTCGCCTTCTACGAGAAGGCGTTCGGCTTCAGCCACGACGCGATGCCGATGCCGCAAGGCACCTACTACATCCTCAAGCACGGCGACAAGGGGCGCGCGGGCTTGTGCAAGGGCATGGACGCCGCGGCACCGCCGCGCTGGATGCAGTACGTCAAGGTCGACGACTGCGACGCCGCCTCGGCCAAGGCGGCCGGGCTCGGTGCGCGGATTGTCGTGCCGCCGAGCGATATCCCGGGGGTCGGCCGCTTCTCGATGTTCGCCGACCCGCAGGGGGCGATGCTGGCGGTGCTGAAGCCGATGCCGGCCGCGGGCTGAGGCGCGCGGCGAGCCGGCGGCGACCCGCGCCGGCAATCGGGCGGCAATCGGGCGGCAATCGGGCGGCAAGCGGCCGGCAAGCGGCCGGCAAGCGGCCGGCAAGCGGGCGGCAAGACGGCGCGGCTCTCCGCGTTCGCCCTGTCACCGGCCCCGTCACGGGCCGGACAAAATACTCGTCGCTTTGGCTTTCACGGGGTTTCGATGTCACGTCCTGTCCTGCTCGCCCGTGCCGCCGCCGCGGTCACGCTGTTCCTCGCCGCCGGCGCCTTCGCCCAGAGTGCCATCTGCTACAACTGCCCGACCGAGTGGGCCGACTGGGGCACCCAGCTGCAGGCGATCAAGCAGAAGACCGGCGTCTCGATCCCGCCCGACAACAAGAACTCCGGCCAGTCGCTGGCCCAACTGGTGGCCGAGAAGGCCAGCCCGGTCGCCGACATGACCTACCTCGGCATCACCTTCGGCATCCAGGCCAAGAAGGACGGCGTGGTCGCCGCCTACAAGCCGGCGTTCTGGAACGAGATCCCCGACGGCATGAAGGACCCCGAGGGCTACTGGTTCTCGATTCACTCCGGAACGCTCGGCTTCATGGTCAACGTCGACGCGCTCAAGGGCAAGCCCGTGCCGCGCTCCTGGGCCGACCTGCTCAAGCCCGAGTACAAGGGCCTGGTCGGCTACCTCGACCCGGCATCGGCCTTCGTCGGCTACGTCGGCGCGGTCGCGATCAACAACGCGCGCGGCGGCAGCCTCGACAACTTCACGCCGGCGATCGAGTACTTCAAGGCACTCAGGAAGAACGAGCCGATCGTGCCGAAGCAGACCTCGTACGCGCGCGTCCTCTCGGGCGAGATCGCGATCCTGCTCGACTACGACTTCAACGCCTACCGCGCGAAATACAAGGACAAGGCCAACGTCGAGTTCGTGATCCCGGCCGAAGGCACGGCGGTCGTCCCCTACGTGATGAGCCTGGTCGCCAAGGCGCCCAATCCCGACAACGGCAAGAAGGCGCTCGACTTCGTGATGTCGAACGAAGGCCAGGCGATCTGGGCCAACGCCTTCCTGCGCCCGGTGCGCCAGGCCGGCATGTCGAAAGAAGCGCAGGCGCGCTTCCTGCCCGCCGCCGACTACGCGCGGGCGAAGACGCTCGACTACGCGAAGATGGCCGAGGTGCAGAAGGCCTTCTCGGAGCGGTACCTGCGCGAAGCGCAGTGAGGGGAATCGCGGCGGCCTGCGCCGCGCCCGCGGTGGCGGTGTTCGCGGCGTTCTGGCTGTTGCCGATGGCGCGCCTCGCGACGCTGCCGGCGAGCAAGGGCGCGGCCACCTACTTCGCGGTGCTGACCGAGCCACGCTATCTGGCCAGCCTGGTGCAGACGACGCTTCTCTCCGCCCTGGTCACCGCGGTGTCGCTGCTGCTCGCCGCGGCGGTCGGCCTCTATCTCGGCCGGCGCGCCTTCCGCGGCAAGCGCCTGCTGCTCGCCACCCTGACCCTGCCGCTCGCCTTCCCCGGCGTGATCATCGGCTTCTTCGTCATCCTGCTCGGCGGCCGGCAGGGCGCGATCGCCGCCTGGAGCGAAGCGCTGACCGGCACCCGGCTCACCTTCGCCTACGGCCTGGCCGGGCTCTTCCTCGGCTACGTCTATTTCTCGCTGCCGCGGGCGATCGTCGCCTTCACCGCCGCCGCCGAGTCGATGGGCGACGAGCTCGAGGACGCCGCCCGCTCGCTCGGCGCGACCCGCGGCTGGATCGCCCGCGACGTCTGGCTGCCGGCGCTGGCGCCGACCGCGCTGGCCTGCGGCGCGATCCTGTTCGCCACCGCGATGGGCGCGTTCGGCACGGCGTTCACGCTGTCGAGCCGCTTCGAGGTGCTGCCGATCACG